>CACBRT010000019.1 GCA_902541695.1 uncultured Alphaproteobacteria bacterium
AGAAAAGCTTTATCAATGGCTATTGATAGGCCTCTGTTGGTAGAAATTGGTTATGGAAAAGCCGGTGATGTGACTTGTGATTTGGTGCCAGCACCTGATAATTATGCAGCTAAAAATGATTATTGTACTAAACAAGATATAGCTGGAGCTAATGCTCTTCTTGAAACTGCAGGATGGAAAAAAGGTAGTGATGGTATTAGGCAAAAAGATGGGGTAAGATTATCAATACTTTATCAAACATCTACAAATGCTGTCCGTCAGGACTTTCAAGCATTAATCAAGGAGTGGTGGTCTCAAATTGGAGTAGAAACAGAATTACGTAATCTTAATGCTTCAGTTTTTTTTGGAGGTGATGCAGGTTCACCAGATACATTTCAGAAATTTTATGCTGATGTAGAGATGTATGCTAATACCTTTGATGGTACTGACCCTGAAAATTACTTAGGGATGTATCGGTGTGGAAATGAGCCTAAGCCTGAGTCTCAGTGGCAAGGAGAAAATATTAATCGTTATTGTGATTCAAAATACGACGCATTATTGGATGAACTTTCACAAACTGGTGATTTAGGAAAACGTGGTGAAATTGCTATCAAGTTAAATAATATGTTAACAAAAGATAGTTACACTATCGTACCTTTAGTGCATCGTGGTAGAGTTTCCGCTCATTCAAATACTTTGGGTGGGGTAATTCTTAATACATGGGATTCTGAGTTATGGAATACAGCAGATTGGTATAGAAAATAATAATAAACTGCCCCAGTGTTTCTGGGGCAGAATTTTTTCTTGATAATTATTTAAAGGCAACCAATGTTTGATTATACAGTAAGGCGTTTGCTTATTGCTGTTCCTACTCTTATAATAATAAGTTTAGTGATTTTTTTAGTTCTAAGTCTGGCACCAAATGACCCCATGGCGCAAGTTCCACTAACTGTGCCACCAGAAGTTAAAGAAAAAATGAGAGAAGCGTTAGGGTTGGGACAACCTTTTCATGTGCAGTTCTGGAAATGGTTAGTCCAATTTTTTTGGATTGAGCCACAGGTACTTATTGATCATTATTTTGGAACTAATTACTCTGAAGATAAACTTAGAGTCATAAGCTGGCAAACACGTGCTCCAGTTATGGATACAGTAGTACAAAGATTGCCTCAAACTCTTTGGGTTGTTGGTATGTCTTATGTGGTAGCAATTGCAATATCAATTCCCATTGGTATTTATTCCGCTTACAAGCAATATTCAATTTTTGATCAGGCTGGAACTTTTATTACTATGGTAGGATATTCAATTCCCCCTTTTTTTACAGGTCCGCTTGTAATTGTAATTTTTGCTGTACATCTAGAATGGTTTCCATCGACATATGATACTTTAAATGAAGTTAATAATTGGGAAAGTTTTATTACCCAACTTAAGCAGATGGTTCTACCTGTAATGGTTTTAGCAATACAAGGTACTGCACAAATAAGTCGTTATATGAGATCCGCTATTTTAGATAATTTAAATCAAGATTATGTTAGGACCGCAAGAGCAAAAGGCTTAAGTGAGTCTATTGTAATTTTGGTACATGTACTTAGAAATTCCATGATACCAGTTATTACAATAATTGCATTAAACTTACCTCTGATTTTTGGAGGCGCAATAATTACAGAACAAGTTTTTAAAGTTAATGGTATCGGGCAGCAGTTAATATTAGCAATCTATGCTAATGACTTACCTACTATTCAAACTTTGACATTTATTTTTGCTTTTTTGATTGTTTTTTTTAATTTAGTGGCTGATGTTCTATATGCTTTATTGGATCCGAGGATAAGATATGAATAATAAGATAAAAAATCAAGAAATTTTATTTTCTCCAGGTTCTACTTATTGGGGAGATGTATGGTTACAATTTAAAAAACATAAAGGTGCTTTGTTAGGTGCTATTATTTTTTTTGGAATTATTATTACAGTTATGCTCGGACCCTTTTTATGGCCTTTTGAACCCAATGCAATAGATATAAGGTCACGAAATCAAGGTCCAAGTTTATTACATCCATTTGGTACTGATCAACTCGGAAGAGATACTTTTTCAAGAATAATTGCTGGGGGTCAAACGTCAATAACCGTAGGCTTGGCAGCTATGTTTTTATCATTAGTTTTGGGAACTTTTATTGGAGTAATTGCAGGTTATTTTAAAAGGTTAGATGGAATATTGATGAGGTTTACTGATCTCTTTCTATCATTACCACTATTACCTTTGTTATTATTGATGATGTTCCTTTTTCGTGAACCATTGAGTGTATCATATGGACCAGAAAGGGGAATGTTTATCTTGATTGTTTTTGCTATTGGAGTTACGAGCTGGATGCCAACTGCTAGAATCGTAAGAGGTGATGTTTTGGCTCTAAAGCAAAGAGAATTTGTTATAGCTGCAAGATCTATTGGCACACCTGATCAAAGAATAATAATAAGACATATTTTGCCAAATATTTTATCACCTATTCTGGTTTCAGCAACTCTTGGTATAGCTAATGCAATAATAACAGAAAGTGCACTCTCATTTTTAGGATTGGGTTTCCCTCCTGATTTTCCAACGTGGGGTCGCCTTTTAAATGATGCAGTAGATTATTTACAGATTCATCCAGAAAGGGTGATGTGGCCTGGCCTAGCTATATCACTTACAGTTTTGAGTATAAATTTTCTTGGTGATGGTTTAAGGGACGCTTTAGATCCAAGGATTAGAGGTAGATAATCAAATGTTTTTAATTCTTTTTATTGATCCTTCGTATATTGCGCCATCTTCAATTGCAATAACCTCGTGGTAGGTGTCTCCCTCTATTCTTGAGGTAGAAGCTAGTCTTACTTTATTCCCTTTCAAAGTTCCTTTAATTTTACCTAAGATAATTGCTTCATCAGCATCTACTTTTCCATCAATAAATCCATTCTCACCAACATATAATGATTTTGTTTCTAATGTTCCTCGAATACTACCATTGAAACTTATTTTTCCTGATGAAAATATACTACCAGTTATATGTAAGTTTTCACTTATATTTGATATTTCATTTCTAGGTTTTTTATCATCAGATTTAATATTATTATCAAAATCTAGTTGATTACTATAGTTTGATTTTTTGTTCTCTATCTTTGTTTTTAATTTATTTTTTTTAAAAAACATAACTTTAGGTACTTTATTATCCCTGCATAAATTTTATTAAGACTACAAATTAAAAACTTATAATTAATCAATCAAATTTTAATTTCTAAATTCAATATATTTAATAATGATAAATAATTGGTGCTTAATTGTTTCACTATTATATATTTTTGCAAATTTTTCAATACATATTAAAAGCGTGATTGACTATTTCTATATCTAGTCTATTTTGAGTAAATATTCAATAAATTCCAACGAGGATAATTATGAAAAAGTATTTAATATTAGCAGTTTTTTCTTCACTATTTATTATAAGCGGTTGCGCTGAAACTGCAGTTACTGTTCCTTCAGATGCTATAGTTTGTTCTAAAGCATCAGGTTGTTCGTAATTAAGATTTCACTGGGGCAATAATATAAATTATAGTCCCAGTTTTTATTTCCATCTATTATGTACCCAATACCATTGAGTAGGGTAAATCCTTACAATGTTTTCTAGGCTTCTGTTTAATAGTTGAGTAATTGTTTTGGGGTCAGATAAAGGTATTGAAGGTTCAATTATTACTTTTACAGGCTCCTTAGGTAGATTTCTTACCGCATAAGCAGGTATAATAAGTGCATTATACTTGAGAGCTAAATTTGCTATTGCAAAGGAAGTTTTTGCTGGTACACCTAAAAAATTTATGTATCTACCATCACTGATAGCTTGATCAATCATCATGCATACAACACCACCTTTTTTTAAATATTTTATCATGTCGGTAGTTCCTCTTCTACCAACTTGGAAGACTGGTTTTCCACCAGCTTCTATGGTTTTATGATGATAGGGTTGATAAAATTTGTTTTTACTTTTTCTATATATTGCAGCAGTCTCAATTCCATGTCTTTTTAATAAAGCACGAACTGCCTCCCACGGTCCAATATGTCCTGACACTATTAAAACTGGTCTCCTAGATTTAACAGCTTGTTTAATTTCTTTAATTTCTGAATTTTTATCAAATCTTATTTTTTGAAGTTTTTGGTATTCTTCATTAAATAAAAATTCGGTGAAAGTAAAACCAAGATTATTAGAAAAAATTTTAAAAAATTTTTTTTTGTCTAACTCAGTCATACTTGGATAAATTAGATTCAAATTCTTCATAACTCTTTTTTTGAATTTAGGAAGAGTTCTAATTATAAAACTTATTAAAGTACCGCCTAATGTTATCCTAAGTTTAAAATTTAAAAACTTCATTATATTAATGAAAAAACAAAGAAGAATATATTCTATTAGGCTTAATAAATAGGACACTATGATCTATTCAGGGTTTATAAATATATTTTTATTTTAAAGGGCTAATCATCATTGTCATTTGTCTCCCTTCCATTTTAGGAATTGAGTCTATTTTTCCTATCTCAGCAGTATCTTCTGCTACTCTTTCAAGTAAGTCTTTTCCAAGTTCTTGGTGTGCCATTTCTCTCCCACGAAATCGCATAGTAATTTTAACTTTATCACCATGATCAAGAAATTTAGTAACAGACCTCATTTTAACCTCATAATCGTGAATATCGGTATTAGGTCTAAATTTAATTTCTTTTACATCGATTGTTTTTTGTTTCTTTCTTGCCTCTGCTTCTTTTTTTTGTTGTTCATATTTATATTTACCATAATCCATAATCTTACAGACTGGTGGGGTTGCATTTGGAGAAATTTCTACCAAATCAAGGTCTGCTTCATTTGCTAACTCAATCCCGCGCTTTGGGTTAACTATACCAATATTTTCACCTTGTGATCCAATTAATCGGATTTCATTACAATCAATATAATGATTTATCCGAATACCTTGTTCTCTCGAAACTTGAGGATTTTCGTTAGGTCTTCTTACTATGATTAATTCTCCTGAGATTAAATTAAATATTATCTATATATCTTAATGCAATAAAATAGTCAAAAACTCAAAAAATTTAAAGAAATTAGTCTGGAATTTTGCATTCATTAGTTAAGTTGTCTATTACACTATTTAAATTTACTGTAGAAGTATTATTTGATCCTAATTTTCTTATTGTAACTGTATTATTTTCAACTTCGCGTAGACCAACAGCCATAATTATAGGAACTTTTTTTAGTGAGTGCTCTCTAATTTTATAATTTATTTTTTCATTTCTTACATCTAGTTTAACTCTTATATCAAGAGATAACATTTTTTCTAAAATCTTTTTTGCATAATCATTCGCACCAGAAACTACTGATGCAATAACTACTTGAATTGGGGTCAACCAAAGAGGTAGGTTCCCTGAATTTTCTTCTATTAATATACCAATAAATCTTTCAAAAGACCCCAAAATTGCTCTGTGTAACATTACTGTATTTTTTTTACTTCCATCCATTGCTATATAATTTGCATTTAACCTCTCGGGTAAGACAAAATCAACTTGGAGTGTGCCGCATTGCCAATCTCTACCTATCGCATCTGTAAGAACAAATTCTAATTTTGGCCCATAAAACGCTCCTTCTCCAGGATTTAATTCAAAAGTTGATCCTGCCAAAATAGTCGCATTTTTAAGAGCCTCTTCAGCTTTAAACCAAGTTTCATTAGATCCAGCTCTTTTTTCGGGTCTATCTGAAAATTTAATTTTAAAACTTTTAAATCCTAAATCACTATAAACTTTAGTTAAAAGTTCTATAAAAATTTTAGTTTCACTCTCAATTTGGTCTTCTGTACAAAAAATATGAGCATCATCTTGGACAAAACCTCTAACCCGCATTATGCCATGCATTGCACCAGAAGGTTCATAACGGTGGCAAGAACCAAACTCAGACATCCTTAATGGTAGATCTCTATATGATTTGATACCTTGATTAAATATTTGAATATGGCACGGGCAGTTCATTGGTTTTAGAGCATTAATTCTTTTTTCTTTTGCACCTTCTTCATCAACTTCGACTATGAACATATGTTCTTGATATTTTTCCCAATGACCAGACTCTTCCCATAATTTTCTATCTATAACTTGAGGAGTTTTAACTTCGTGATAATCTCCTTTATCTAATACTTTTTGCATATATTTCTGAAGAATTTGATAAATTTTCCAGCCATTTGGGTGCCAAAAAACCATACCTGGAGCTTCCTCTTGCATATGAAAAAGTTCCATTTCTTTCCCAAGTTTCCTATGATCTCTTTTTTTAGCCTCTTCTAAAAAGTTCAAATAGTATTTTAATTCATCTCTATTTCTAAAAGCTACACCGTATATCCTCTGTAACATTTTATTATCGCTATCACCTCTCCAATAAGCTCCAGCTATATTCATTAGTTTAAAACAATCACTAGGTACTTGGCCTGTATTCTGTAAGTGTGGTCCCCTACATAGATCTTGCCAATATCCGTGCCAATACATTGAAATTTGTTCATTTTGTGGGATATTTTTTATCAATTCAATTTTATAAGGTTCATTTTTTTTCGAATAAAATTCTAGTGCTTTTTCTCTTTTCCAAATTTCAGATCTAACGGGATCTCTTTGGTTAATAATTGCTCGCATTTTCTGTTCAATCATTAATAAATCGTCAGGTGTAAATGGTTCCTCTCTATCAAAATCATAATACCAACCATTTTCTATAACAGGACCAATTGTTACCTTGGTTTGTGGCCAAATCTCTTGCACTGCTCTAGCCATAATATGTGCACAATCATGTCTAATCAGCTCTAACGCTATTTCTTTATTTTTAGTTGTAAATATTTCAAATTTACAATCTGATTCAATTTCCTTTGACAGATCACTTAAGACATCATTTATAGAACAAGCCAATGCTGCTTTTTTAAGTGAATTAGAAATACTCTCAGCTATTTGGAATCCAGTAACCCCTTTTTCAAATTTTTTTACTGATCCATCAGGAAATTCTATAGAAATTTCTTTCATTTTAAGTCGAAATAACCTATATATCTAAAATACCATAACTTATCATTTGAAGAATGTCTTTTGTCAAAGATTATTTTTATTTCTCTTCTCAAGTTATAATTTCTATTTGATTTAATAAAGAAAATGTTTTTTATATTGATATAATATATTTAAATCCATTAAAAGTATTAGTTTGGAAAATTACCTTGAATTTTTATAAACCGGATCAACATAGGAAAATTGCATACAACAAATTTGAATGCAATTTAGAAAATAAACCAGGTATAATTTTTTTGGGTGGCTTAGCATCTGACATGGAAGGTACTAAGGCAACTTATTTAGAAAATTGGTGCCAAAATAATAAAGTTTCTTTTTTAAGATTTGATTATTCGGGGCATGGAAGTTCAGGTGGAAATTTTATTGATGGTTCTGTTTTATCTTGGTCTGCAGATGCTTTATCTGTTTTAGATAACCTGACAAATGGAAAACAAATTTTGGTAGGTTCGTCAATGGGTGGGTGGATAGCATTATTGTTAGCAAAGAAAAGACCAAAAAAAATCCACTCAATATTAGGTATCGCAGCTGCACCAGACTTCACAGAGGACTTGATGTGGAAAAACTTCAATAATGATGAAAAGAAAAAAATTACTAATGATGGTATTTTAATGCAGGATTCTCAATATTCTGACGAACCCTATAAAATTTCCAAGAACTTAATTTTTCAATCTAGGAGTTGTTTGATTTTGAGTGATAAATTGAGGTTTAATTTCCCTGTAAGACTCTTACAAGGTACATCTGATGAAGATGTACCAATTGATTTAGCTTTGAAATTGATAAATCATATAGATTGTAACGATGCAAAATTGGAAATTGTTAAAAATGCTGATCATTCATTTTCTTCTGAAAAATGCTTAAGCATAATTATAAATAATTTAAAAGAGCTCCTTAGTTTGAACTGATGGAACTAGTTTATTTTTTCTTTTTTTTTATAATATCAATTTCTTTATTAATCTTTTTATTAAAAAAAAAAGATATTTCCTTTGATATTAAATTTCAAAATGATCAAATTGGGGATGATGTTGAAGATTACATAAATTTCAATGAAAAAAATAAAAAAATACTTCCTTGGGCAAAAAAAAATATCGTTTGGTATAATAAAAAGAATAAAAATAAAACTAAATTATCTATTATTTATATCCATGGATTTTCTGCGAGTTTGGGTGAAATTAGACCAGTTCCTGAAATATTAGCAAAAAAACTTAAAGCTAACTTATTTTTTACACGATTATCTGGACATGGGTTATTCGATGAATTTTCACTTAAGGATGTTGATGGAAAAAATTGGTATTATGATATACAAGAGGCTTTTGAAGTTGGAAAAAAAATAGGAGATAAAATTTTAGTTGTAGGCACTTCATTTGGGTGTACTTTAGCAACAGAATATTTATCAAAAAACGATGATGAAAATTTAGTACTTGGTAATATTTTTATTTCACCATGCTTTGGTGTTTCTGACTGGAGGTTATCTTTAGGTAAGTACTATTGGTCAAAAACTCTTTTTAGATTAATTTATGGTGAAAAAAGAATAGTAAAAAATCGAAACTTTGAAGAGAAAAAATGGTGGAGTAATATTTATCCTATTGATGCAATTATTAATTTGATAATAAGTATTGAAAAAATTTGGAAATCTGATTTTAGTACTATTTCATCACCTGCACTTTTTATTTTTAGCCTTAAAGACAAATGGATCGATATCTTGAGGATTAAAAAAGCTGCTAAATTATGGGGTGGGCAGGTAAGTTTAGTTACTTTAGATACAAACCCCAAAATAGATAATGGAAATTCACATGTGATATTAGGAGAAATAAAGGCTGCAGAGCAGACCAAGTTGGGTGTAGAAATTATTATGAGCTGGTTAAATGATTTAATTAAATCATCTTAAAAATAAATACTAGAGATATAATCATTATTCCAATTAAAGATAGAAATAAACCTGCTAGATTTATAGGTAATAATTTCTGTAGTCTTTGATTAACTACATTTTTTTTGATTGAATTTTCTTTAAGTAGTTTTTTTATTCTTAAAGCTGAAATTACAACAAATAAAATAGACAAAAGTCCTGTAATAATTAAAAGAAATCCAGAAATTATTAAATAATTCATAATTGTACAAATTTTAGATTAAACTATATAATAATTTTTTCTAAACAACTATATTTTTTTAATAAAAGCTTGCAATCTGTTGTTGTAAATTTTAATAAAATAGATGTGCCTCTATAGCTCAGCTGGTAGAGCAACTGATTTGTAATCAGTGGGTCGGGAGTTCGAGTCTCTCTGGAGGCACCATTGAAATCAATGACTTAGCAGATATTGTGATAATATTGTGATAGTTTTGGGTTACAAATGGGTTACAAAGACGCCTAAAAATTGCTTTAAAATGACCTAAAACTGGTATCTTTGTTACCTTTTTACCTTCCCCAATTCTCCAAATGCCAACCCATACCCCGGGGTACCCACCACTTTAGTATTTGGGACTCCTAATAATGTCTATTTAATAATCAATTAAGACAAAAGTTTTTATTACTTTACGTAAATTTTTTTTTGAAACTATTGACTTTCCACTAAGGGGAAAGCGTATTTCAAAAGTTAGCCTTTTTTATAAATTTTCTCGATTTATTTAAGTTTAAAAAAATGGAGTAGTTATAATGAAAATAATAGGAATTTATATTTTAACCATATTGTTAAATTACACAACTGCTACAGCTCACTCGCCAGTAGGTTATGTAATACCAGAAGATGGCTCTATAATCAAAAAAGCCCCAGAAGAAATAGAAATTGTTTTTACTGCACCGGCAAAACTGATCAAAGTTGTGTTTTCAAAAGTTACATCAAACAAAAAAAAGTCATTAATTGATGGCCTGCTTGGAAACGAGGCTTTAACTCCAATAAGATTAAATAAAGATCATCTTATGAAGGAATCAAGACGACATATTATCAGTTTACCTAAATTAGACGATGGTATTTATATGACAGCATGGCGCGCACTCAGTGAAGATGGTCATGCCATTAAGGGTGAGTTTGCATTTGAAGTGTCACCCAAAGGTTCAGACGTATTAGGTGCTGATGTAAAATTGTTAAATGGTGAAGGTCAAGTTAAACGCGTAAGAGGAACAAAAATTACAATTAAACATGGACCATTAGGAGAGTTAATGCCCGCAATGACAATGGAATTTAATGTCTCAGACAAAAAAGTTATATCAAACCTTAAAAGGGGAGACAAAGTTACGTTTCAAGTGAATAAAGATTTAGAACTTATTAAAATTGAGTCAAAATAGAAGGCTAGTAAAATATGAATATAAGAAAAGAAATAACTACAAAAACTAATTCTAAAAAATCTATTTTTATGTCAGCTTACTATTTTAATTTTAAAAATTTCTTATTCACTTTCAAAGCCTTGGTTTTGTATACGATTATCGGAACTGTTTCGTTTTCAGATGCCGCTAAGTGTGAAGAGAATTCAACAAGTAAATATATATATAATTCAGTTTTTGACTCTTATGAAGAATGGGAATGGGAGGACACATCAGACTGGATTATTTCAAATAAAATCGTTGATGAAATTGGAGGTTGGCAATATTACTCTCGTGAAAAAAGCGAGGAAAATAAATAGGGTAGCTATGAAATTCAGAATTTTTTATTTTGGCTTAATATTTATAATATCTGGTTGTATGCCTTATAAATTTGAAGAAAGTTTAAATGACATCAACAGCAACAAAGACGTAGTTATTGCTGGTAAAATAACCGCAGCCATTAATCAGGAACAACAAAATGAATTATTAAAAAATTCAAAAGCGCTTCTAAATTCAGAAATTGGTGAAAAGGAAGCTGTAGAATTAATGCTTTCCAAAAGTCCTAGTTTTCAATCCCTTTTATTCAAATATCGAGGGAGTGGATCAGCTGCTGCTCAAAAGGCAAGGATTTCTAATCCAGTATTTTCGTTTGAACGAATGGTTAAGGGTTCTGAAATAGAATATGGAAGGTTTTTAAGTTTTGGACTCCTTGATTTGCTTTCACTTCCGACTAAACAAAAATCTTCAAAACTTGCTGTTGATTTAAATGATATAAATTTTGCCTCTGAAGTTTATGGGGCAATAAATGATGTAAGAATGTCTTGGTTTGAAGCAGTTGCTTCAGAACAACAATTAACTCTTTATAATGATGCCTTTATTGCTCTTTCTGCAAATGCTGAACTTGCTAAACGAATGAAAAAAACTGGTAATATGACAACTAGTGATAGAATTCGTCAACAATTAATCTATTCGGAAGCTACTGTAGCACTTTCTAAAGCGAAAATGAGAACAATATCTAGTAGAGAAAACTTAATACGTAAAATAGGTCTAACAGAAAGTGAAGCTAATAAATTAACTATACCTAAAAAATTACCAGAATTACCAAATGCACCAATATCAATAAAGAAAATTGCTAAAAAAATTAGTGAAAGATTTGACGTAAAAATTGCTCGTATCGAATATGAGTTATTATTGGAACAGTTAGGAGTTGAAAAAATTAATTCTTACACAGATATCGAATTTGGATATAGAAATGATAGCATAAAAGATGATGGACTTATTTCAAACAAAAAAGGGTATGAACTTGAAATTAAAATTCCAATCTTTGATTGGGGTAATCTTCAAAGAGATACAATTCAAGCAGATCTAATTGCTAAGCAAAAAAATTATGAGAATATAGTACTAGCTGCAGCCTCTGAATTTCGTGAGGCTTATCAAAAGTATAGGACAGCCTTTGATATCGCAAAACATTATTATAATCAAATTATTCCAATGCATGAAACACTCTTAGAAGAAGCAACTTATAATTATAATGGAATGATAATTGGAGTATTTGAATTAATGCAAAGTGGGCTTGAGAAATCAACAGCTGAGATAAAAGCTATAGACGCATTACAAAACTTATTTGCTGCAGAACTAAACTTAAATAGTGTTTCTGTAGGAAGAAAACTTGGAGCAAAATCAAGAACCACAGAGATTGCCTCTAAAAAAGCAAAAAAAGGGCATTAGCGAGATATTATAGTAAAAAAATGGAGACCATAAATGAAAACAAGACGCGAATTTATAAGGATGTCTGCATTAGCAGGCACAGCAATAGCTGGTGCATCAGTTGCTACCTCGTCACTCGCAGGGTTACCCGAGCCGATGATACAAACATCTGCAGACACAATCAGTCCAAATAAGTCGAAAGAAACATCCCAGTATAATCCCGTTGTTACACTTAATGGATGGACATTGCCTTACAGAATGAACGGTAACTTTAAAGAGTTTCACTTAGTTGCTGAACCTGTTGTTCGTGAACTAGCACCTGGAATGAATGCTAATCTTTGGGGATATAATGGTCAAAGTCCTGGCCCTACAATTGAAGTTGTTGAGGGTGATAAAGTTAGAATTTTCCTTACAAATAAATTACCAGAACATACAAGTATTCATTGGCACGGCCAAAGGCTACCAAATGGAATGGATGGAGTAGCAGGCCTAAACCAATTTGCTGTAAGTTCTGGTAAAACCTTCGTATATGAATTTGAAGCAAAACGACCAGGAACCTTTATGTACCATCCTCATGCTGACGAAATGACTCAAATGGCAATGGGTATGATGGGATTTTGGGTTACCCATCCAAAAAAAGAGCATCCCTGGATTAGCAAAGTAGATAGAGATTACTGTATTTTACTAAATGCATTTGATATTGTCCCTGGCTCAGAGACACCAAAAATAATGACTATGCTTGATTTCAATTTATGGGCTTGGAATAGCAGAATTTTTCCTGGAATTTCACCCCTTATAGCAAGAAAAAATGACCTTGTAAGAGTAAGAATTGGAAACTTAACAATGACAAATCATCCTATCCATGTCCATGGAATAGAGTTTGAGGTAACAGGTACAGATGGTGGACCAACTCGACCAGAGAGTCGATGGAAAGAAGTAAGTAGCGATATAGCAGTTGGCCAAATGAGGCAAATAGAGTTTATTGCTGACGAAGAAGGAGACTGGGCAATGCACTGTCACAAAAGTCATCATTCGATGAATGCTATGGGCCATAATGTGCCAACAATGATTGGTGTTGACCATAGAGGAGTGTCAGAAAAGATTAAGAAGTTAGTGCCAGATTATATGGCCATGGGTGAACGAGGAATGGCTGATATGACTGAAATGACTATGCCATTACCAGATAATACAATCCCAATGATGACTGGAGATGGTCCTTATGGCTCTGTTGAAATGGGAGGTATGTTTAGTATACTTAAGGTTAGAGCAAATCAAGCCCGAGGTGATTACACTGATCCCGGCTGGTTTAAAAACCCTGTAGGTAAACAGGCATATGAATATAAAGGAGAATTGCCAAAAATGTCAAAAATAAATGGAACAGGCAATTCACTTATGTCTCCAAAACCTAATATAAAAACAACTCAATTTACAGCTGTAAAACCAAATTATAGGAAAAGTTAGTAAATACATTTAAAGATGTTAAAGGGTATAGTTGATGGATGTATGGATCGTTTTCACTCCTATTTTGAAAGTTTTACTTTATTTAGCTGGATTAGCAGTAGTTGGAACAAAATTATTTGATCTTCATTTTTGTAAGTATCAAACAATAGAGAACATGGAATACTGTAACTTTTTATCTCAAAAGAGTTGTTTGTATGGCTTAATAATATCAGTTGGGATGATATTTTCCATAACAGGTAATTTAGGTGGAGAATTTTTGAGTATTTTAGACCCAATTATTTTAGAGCTTGCTATAACATCAAAGGCAGGATATGCGGCAATTTTTGCATTAATTGGCTTTATACTTACTGTCGTTAGCACAAGACATGAAGTAGTCTCTCTAAAGGTCCTTGGGTGGCTAGGTATTGGTTTTGTTCTTTTATCATTTATTTATACAGGTCATTCCCAAAAATCTGGTATCTTGGCACAGATTTTACTATTATTTCATCTCATTTGTGTGGCGTTTTGGCTTGGATCTTTTTTCCCATTATATAATATGTGCTCATCTGCTAAAACAAGTAATCTTCATGTAATAGCCCACAGATTTGGTATTTTAGCTGTTTTTTATTTAGTTGTTTTAATATTATCTGGAGGTTCATTTGCATATATTTTGATGAATGACATTAGCTTATTATTCAGCACCTTTTATGGTAACGCATTTTTAATTAAAATGTCTTTAGTTTCTTTATTACTTTTATTTGGAGCTCTAAATAAATTTAAAAATGTTCCTCTAATAAAAAACGACCCTACAGTTGGCTCGATTCAACTAAAAAAATCCATTCGCATTGAAATGTTAATTGCATTTCTCATTTTATCCTTAACTAGTATTCTTACCACTTCGATGACTTTACCTATGGGTGGTTAAAATCATTTATTTAATTCAGACCTTGTTTATAGATGAAGTTTTGAGTTTTTTACCCCCAATTAAACATTGCTAGAGACACATAGTCAGGGTGCTTTATCTTTATTAAACAAAAAAAGTCTGATTATGATGGATAAAGAGTAGGGTGACCTATACCCTGGGGTACCCCCTTATTCTGAAGAGGTGGGTCTTGAATATTGGACATTTAGGATTGGTTTGGTAGATTCATTTGGGTGAGTTTTGATTGAGGGTTCCCAAATCTTTAAATCTGTAGCGATGAAAAAGACTCTTCTCGTGGTTTATCAAGCAATATGAATGGAGCTCAAGAAATTATTGGGAATTAAAATGTTGAAGTGCTTCTAAATTAAGTTGAACGGAAAGTTGTGAAACTTCATGCAGCTCAAAACATTTCAAGTCTTGAACTGCATGATAATAAATAATTACTTTAACTTGTAAATAGTTACACTTTTATTTGTATCGACCTCATTTGCTGACACAAATAAATTTCGGTTATCTATTGCCACCAAACCTTCAGGGCCAATCCCTGTTGGTAAGATCTGCTTAAGAACTGGAGCCGACAAATCTGAAACATCGTATACTCCAATTGCATTTGCTCTCTCCGCACCAACAAAAAGCATTTTTATTTCATTAAAAACGCCTACCTCAATTGACTCAGGCTCAACACCTTTTTTCTCTGCCCGTTTTTCAGGCCAATATCCAGCTGAAGCTAACGATCTTTCAAAAGATGCACCGGAATCGTAGACTATTGAACCATTTTTGTTCCAAATAGTCCAACCTCTAGAACCTCCTCGCTTTGCTTGTCCAGGAGCCTCATGTTTGTAATCTCCTTCGTTTGCTGTTGCAAAGTGATCATCATCAATCCATTTTACTGCATCGGGTTCACGCCTAACACCATAGATATTGTCAATCATTTTTAATTGTCCATCATTTTTGTTATCAATTCCCTTTAGATCAACAGTACCAGCACTAAATTGGTTGACAACGTCACCATTTTTATTAATGACGGCTAACCAGTTATTTTCCTGAATCGTCACAACAGTTTCTCCTAAATTATTTATGTCAACAAACTCAGGCTCAGGATCATTAGGTGCAATTTGGCTGAATCCCGAAAGCGACACTTTTTTCAGTTTATCTCGTTGTACTAAAACTAGAAACCCTCCGGGAGCCTGTGGGATTTTTCCATCATTAATGTCCTCATTTCTTTCATTTTCGATTGCGACCGCAACAAAGCTTCCATCCGGAGATACTGCTACACTGTCAGGCTGTCCTCCAAGGTTCACTTCACGTAAAACTTTTTTCGAGATAAGATCAATTGTTAAAAGCTTTCCTGAAGGCTTAATATAGCTTTTAGAGGTATTTACTCCGACATATGCCAACCCGTTTTTTACTGAAACAGAAGTAGGTTCACCATCTAACATAATATTTCCTAATGGCTGTGGGTTTTTTTCATCTGAAATATCAATCATGCCAATAGCACCTAATGGACTATCAGAGTAAATTAAGGTCATTCCATTTGATGTGGATGCTATTATTTCTGCTGATGTGTCATTTGCAGATGGCATATTATTTTTTGTGGAAAAAGATGCAGTTTCTACAAAACTCTCTCCAACCGCTGCACTAACAAAGACTATTAAAAATAATGGTATTATGAATATTTTCATATTTTGCTCCTAAAAACTCATTTCAATCAACGTATTCGAAAATTAGAGAACACATTGCAGAGCAAATCAAAATTATATGACAGAGCGGCTACAAATTTGTAACAGTTTTATAACAATTTTCTAAAATCACCTTCCAAAAATCCTTTTACTCAACTCAAAGTATGAAAATTTAATTTTATAAGGATATTGAGCTAAATTAAAGAAGTGATTTTTTTTATTTTCATTTGTTTCAAATATTGTTTTAGAGAATATAAATTCTGTTGCCTTTTGATTATCGGTGGGGAGTGCGTCCCAATTAATAGGACTGCCAATATCGATTTTGAAAAGCTGTTTTTTTTTGTTAATTACTTCGTGAAATAGCATAATGTCTCTGAGTTGGTGATTTATAAGATCACATAAATAGTAAAAGGAAGAATTTCTTGCGGAAATATGAATGGGAATAATTGGTACTTTATACTTTTTAGAAAGCTTTACCGCAGAATGTAACCAAGGCCGTTCATGTAACTGAAACCATTTTCTTGCTGCTAATCGGCCAGATGGAAAAACTATTGAGACTCGATTTTTTTTGAATGCGCGTTTTGTATATTTTAAAGTTTCTTTACTAGCTTGAATTGATTTTTTTTGTTTCTGCCATTCGACTGGTGCCACAACCTCCCTTAATTGTGGAAATAATCGTAAAATATCTCTGTTTGCAAAAAAAAATATGTCTGATCTGTGAGTGGATAGAGCAGACCAAAGACATAAAGCGTCAGCAATACCGGTAGGATGGTTGCTCACGATAATGGCAGAACCATAACTGGAAAGATTCTTTATGCCAGAAACCTCTAAATGCTTTATATAAGTTTTAGACATTTTTTCCATAATACTTAAACCATCTAGCTTCTCAAGCTCGTTGGCTTGTTCAATGGTTAAGTTATATTTTAAGAAAATTTTAAATATTTTAGAGACTAGCTTTGAGACAAGGTTGTTTTCAGTGAACCACGGTGCCCTTTCGCGAAGAAGCTGATCAATAACTTGCTGGTTTTTAAACAAAGCTTCGGTCTTTAAAGTGATCTGAATCTATTAAAAATACAATCAAGTTCTTTGTCTATAGAGGCGTCTATAGA
Organism: uncultured Alphaproteobacteria bacterium; assembly: GCA_902541695.1. Classification (GTDB taxonomy): domain Bacteria; phylum Pseudomonadota; class Alphaproteobacteria; order Rhodobacterales; family Rhodobacteraceae; genus CACIIZ01. Next base: position 17,207 of record CACBRT010000019.1, read on the forward strand.
GGCGAAAAATTTTAACTTTGTGGACCGAAACTGCTCAAAAAGACGTTTTATATTTTTCATTGTAATACCTCAAAGAATGAAATTTAATTGGACATCAATTATAAACTTCTTTGTAAAAAAAATATGACATTATGGTAAATAAAATGTGAAATTTAGCTTTAATTAAACGCTATTTCTTAATTGAAAAAAAGCCAAAGATAGTTAATAAGTTAATCTTCATTAAATATGTTAAAGTGAACAAGCACGCCGGGCTGCGGCCAAGAGCATTTTTTTATTGTGCAAGTGGTAGTGATAAGTCATTTTGAATTCAATACTTTTTTTTTGGAGCTTCATAGTCATAGCCATAATCGACTATTCCCATCGAGTGCTGTGAAAGGCCGTAGGTTGTATTTCTTAGATATTCCATCATCTCGTGGGGGTCATTCCGAAATATATCCATCTCTTTTTTTGGGAGAATGTTGCCAATTGAAACGCAAACTTTACCGTTTGTTCGTTTTTTAAACTCATTAATTAAAAGGGCCATTCGGAGATTATAATTTATATGACTCGCAATTTGAAAAAAACGACTGTTTGAACCATGAAAAAAAATTGGCAATACACTGGCACGAGATTTGGCGATTAATTTTGCAGTAAATCTTCGCCAGCTGGGGTCGGCTGGTTTTCCAAACATATTTTGCGAGGTGGAAACTGTTCCACCCGGAAAAATTCCGATACAACCATTATTTTTTAAGTGGTCTAATGCGATTCTCCGAGATTGTAAATTTTTACTAAGTGCCTCTCTTGTTTCGTCAAAATTGATCGGAAGTATAATTTCACTTAAATCTCTAGACTCTTTAAAAACATGGTGAGCAAATATTCGAAAATCGTTACGTCTTTGTGATATCATATAACCAAGCATTAAACCATCCAAGATGCCAAATGGATGGTTTGATACCACATTGCTTCTGTCATCAAAAGCTAAAAAATGACTAAAATAATTCAAATATCTGACCCTCACATAGTAGAGCAAGGCGAGCTCGCCTACGGGCATGTAGATACAACTAAAGCATTGAAGAAATGCGTTAACAAAATAGAAAGAATTTTACCCAAAATTGGTCCAATCGACTTAATAATATTTACAGGGGATCTCACTGATTTCGGTAAAAAGGAGGAATATTTACTATTCCGTAAAATAGTTGAGGAACTAGATATTCCATATCGGGCAATTCCTGGAAACCACGATGACAAATTAGTAATGCAAAAGATTTTTTCAGATACAGATTGGATGTCGAAAAAGGGTCCAATAAATTGGGAAATAGATTTTAACGATTTGAAGATAATAGCACTCGACACAAGTATTATTGGTATGGCGCATGGGCATTTGGAAAATATTTCTCTTGATTTTTTAAAATCTTCTCTTTCCTCCGCAAAAGAAAAACCGGTGTTGGTCGCTACCCATCATCCGCCGATACTTACCGGCATAGAGAAAATGGACATTCAAAATCTTCGTGAAAGCGCTGAATTTAGTAAAATTTTATCAGCATATAACGGTAAATTAAAATTAATTTGTGGTCATATACACCGGAACATAGTGGGTGAATTTGGTGATATAGTGTGTCAAATAGCCCCTGGGGTTTCACATGCCGTTACCATGGATTTAAGGAAAAGTGTGTCTAACTGCTTATCAAAAGAGCCTGGAAGCTTCTTGTTGCACGAAGTACAGGGCGGAATTTTGAGCCATCAAATCCTGGTTGATCATTATGATGGACCATTTCTGTTCTATCCTGAAGGGGAATAATTAAATCGTTGGGTTTAAGGGTAAAAATTAAATAAGTACAGGCAGTAATTGAGAACCTTAACCCTTGTCCTTTCTCATGTACCGACCCATACCAAGGGGTATCCTAACTTTTAAGAACGTCACTCAACCAAGTAACCCAATCCTCGCTTTAACAACAAAAAACCGATATAATAAAACCCTATACAAGGGGAATTTATGAAGTTTACAAAAGGTAACACAGTCGGCCTTTTAACAAGGTTCGGGGACCAATGGGAAGGCGTTCGATGTGGTGCTAAGACCAGATCAGGTTTTGAGTGCCAACGTCCAGCTTATAAGCGTAATGGTAAGTGCCATTTACACGGTGGGGCTTCAACTGGACCTAGGACTGAGGCTGGCCTTGCGTGCCTTACAGAAGCTAGAACCAAACATGGTTTGAAATATATTTATTATGAAGTTGTTTGTACCCCAAAATTTAAGCCAGAGGTTTGTAACTTTTATATGTTAGAACCAACAAGTTCTGAAAAATACTCACAAGCTATCTTAGTAAAAAAAGGATGAGAAGTTGAGTAAGACTATGAACCAGATCAAAGATGGTAAAAAACATGGGTATTGGGAAGAGTAAGATGATAATGGTCATTATATTGACAATGAAATTATTTCTATTATTCTAGAAATATGAAAATAAATACCAACGGGTCATTATCTTTAGAAAAAGCGGCTTTTTGTTTTGTCGCACTTGGTTCGGAGCAACGTCTCTCGATCCTAAAGATACTCGTTCGCAGTGGTCCGGTGGGACTAACTATTGGAGAATTAGGAGAACGCTCGGGAGTAACTGGTTCTACACTTACGCATCATATGAAGATACTTACACAGGCCGGCATGGTTGAGCAGAAAAAAAATGGAAGATCGATTATTTGTGCTGCGATTTCTTTTGATAAAATTCAAAAGTTAAGCGATTTTCTCCTACAAGACTGTTGCGTGGATACGAAAGTAACTTGCGATGACTGACGTAACCAATTTTCAGAAAACTTACAAATCGATTGATAAAGCGGTTGGCTTTTTATGTCTGATATTTCTGGGTCTTTTGATTTGGGATTTAAGTCATTTCATTTCAACGTTTTTATTTATGATAAATGCCTTGCTGGGTACTGCGCCTTTTATAATTTTTGCAGTTTTGGCAGTTGCTTACTTAAAGGCCACAAGTGCTGAAAATTTATTATCAAAAGCTTTCTCAGGACCTCAATGGAGAATGATTTTTCTTGCAGCCTTTTTAGGAGGTTTGTCTCCCTTCTGCTCTTGCGAGGTCATTCCGTTTATTGCAGCTCTTCTTGCCATAGGAGCTCCACTAAGTGCTGTTATGGCCTTCTGGCTGGCCTCTCCTTTAATGGATCCTGCGATGTTTTTAATTACAAGTGGAACACTTGGTTGGGATTTTGCAGTGGGCAAAACAATATTCTCTGTTGGAATTGGGGTTTTTGGCGGGTCTATAACGATGATTTTTCATAAGAGTTCAGTATTTTTAGATCCGTTGCGAGACAAACTTCAAATCGGGGGCTGCTGCGTGGTAAAAGAACCTTTCGTCGGAACACCTGTATGGAAATTTTGGAAGAGCAATGACCGTTTGGAAACATTTAAATCAACAACAAAAAGTAATGCTTTTTTTCTATTGAAATGGTTAGCTCTCGCTTACTCAATTGAGGCATTGATGATCAAGTATATCCCAGCCGACTTGATCGTTACACTGGTTGGCGGGGAAGGGTTTCTTACAATTCTAATTGCGGCGATATTGGGCGCTCCAGCTTATTTGAACGGATATGCTGCAGTTCCATTGGTAGATGCGTTGTTATCCCAAGGTATGAGTGCTGGAGCAGCAATGAGCTTTATGATAGCTGGTGGAGTAAGTTCTATACCTGCTGCAATTGCCGTTTGGGCCCTAGTAAAGCCAAAAGTGTTCACCACTTACCTGTTCTATGGAATAGTCGGGGCTACTTTGTCTGGGCTCATCTGGCAATTTACAAACTGAGTTCTTAAGAAAATTTTATCTCCAACTTTATATTGTTTAATATTACTTCCTATTTCGGATACAACACCTGAACCTGTGATACCTCTTATTTGATTTCGAGGACCTTTAAAGCCAAAAATTAATTTAACCATAGGTATTAATAATAAAGGAACATCAAGAGTGTTTAATCGCATATCTCCAGATGAAACATTAGCAGCGTAGAGTTTAATAAGCATTTGGTCTCTTGGTTCTTGCTCTAGGAAACCCTTATTTTATGGGCTTTGGTGGCTTTCTCTAACAGAGAGGTAGATCTTGGAAACTTAGATAAACCTCAAGAAGAGGCACCATAAGAGGCACATTTCGGATTTTCGTTTGGGACATAACACTTATAACAGTTATAACAATCACCCCTTAGGTAACTATATCCATAGACCAGGGTTGCTGTGGCGAGGGTAGGGCAAGGGGTGCCCCAAAAATCCACACCCTAATCCAAGCAAGTGATGCTACGCACGCATTTTAGTTAGAAAAAGTACCAAAGGTTTGACTTTTCAAGTGAAAAATTCATTTAAGTTTATGCACAAAAATCACTAATTGATCATGAAGAAAAGGCTTGTTCTAAGTCCTCTTTGATGTCTTCTACATCTTCCAAACCAATAGATAGCCTAACTAGGCTATCAGTGATCCCAACCTCATTTCTTTTTTTCTGGCTTAACCGCTGATGTGTGGTGCTTGCTGGGTGAGCTGCTAGGGTTTTGGCATCGCCTAAATTATTAGAAATATTAATTAGCTTAAAGGCGTTCATGTTTAGTTGACTTAGGTCAAATACTTTCTGGCGTACTTTACTTATATTAAAGCTGAAGCATCTAAATTCTCAAAGGTGCTTCACCAAATTTTATTCATAGTTGAAGAGATTGACTTCCTATGTTGCTTTGGTGTTTTTCGATAGGTAATCCAAATTTGGTCTCGGTCAGAGGTTGTTGTGCGAGCTTGGGCATTTGAGCCTTGGGTTACATATGGGTTACAAAAAGTATATGCTTCAATGCAACGTCATGCAATGGTATAATACCTTATAATGTTAAAAAAAAAGGGCTTATTTGTTAAAAATGAATACTAATGAAAACCTATGAAAATAGGGACCATGTAATTTGTAATCAGTGGGTCGGGAGTTCGAGTCTCTCTGGAGGCACCACTATATATGGGACTTTGAAAGATTAGTAATAATTAATAACCCTTGTGGGTTCCAAATGGGTTCCAAAATATTATAATTTTGACTATCAACTCATCCTCTGATCTTTTTGCAGAAATTTAGCTTTACTGCTAGAGATTAAAGGCAGTGGTACCCCAAAAAAACTTAGTTGATCTTGTCAATGAGTAAAATAATAGAAGGAGTTTTCAAAACATTTAAGGTGTCACTATAGAGCGATTAAACCCGAATAGGTAATTTTGAAATGTAGCTCCAAAAGGTGCAAGTGCTTCCACCAAATCTGGTTTCGAATTACCAAAAACTAACCATCCTTTGAAATCTACTAGCTCCATTACTTCAGCAGCAATAGGACTTTCAATATGATTTTTGATACGTTGCATATATCCGTCGCTATCTGCTAAGAGTTCGATTAAAGTTGCTTCTTTTCCATTATCAGTAATATGCCATTCGTAACTTATCAACTTTTCTTCTTTTAAGTCCAAAATATACTTTGAAGACCTATTTTTCACCCACTTTTTAAACTCTTCAGGGCTACCTTTTATGATACACTGTATTACGCTACAGATTTGATTTGATTGTTCCCTTAGTTCTGACATTTAAGCTCCTTGTTTGTTATTAATTTTATTTTTTATTTCTGTAGATTAATTTTTTTCATTATCTTATTAAATACTCTCAGACAATATGATACAACGTCTCAGTGATTTTATAAGCTGAAAGATGTTTTTCAAATTGAAGCTCAGTTTTGATAAAAAGTTCTTCCAACCAAAAGGTCAGGTGATAAAGCAACTTATTTGTAATCAGTGGGTCGGGAGTTCGAGTCTCTCTGGAGGCACCACAAAATCAATAACTTAGCAGTTTTATTAAGAAGCTATGGTTGTCTGGGGAAACACAGGGGAAACATTTTTGCGTATATTATACCCTTTTTTTCCTATTTGTGGTTATTTCTCAATACTCTGAAAAAAAAGGGTGTTGAGCTTTAAGTTCCGTTAAGTAAGATATTGACAAATTTGAAAAATTATAACTTTTTATCATCTTTAAATTTATTATGGAGTAACAAATGTTTGTATCTTTTACCGATTGGGAATTTGACGGGAACGTAGAAAATGCAGTTGAAGCAGCCAAAGGTTTTTGGCCTGAGATGCAAAAGTATGGCGCAGTTAATATGCGTGCCACAGTCACTGGAGAAAATACAATTAGAACCATGACGCTCTGGAGCGACCAAAAAATGTTGGAAGCAAACATTGATAAGATTAGAGCCGCGGCTGGTTCTGCTGTTGGTATGACTGTAACAGGCGGTATGACTGGTCCACTAGCAGTTGAGCTTGACTAATTAATTACTGAGAGGGTTGAGCAATCAACCCACTCAATATCAACATAAAATTACTGAGTTAGCACATAAGTATCAGTTGTAATTTAATAAGCAAATTTGTGTCATAAAAATATAAGTTATTAAAGTGTTTCAAATTATGAAATAAAGGGTAGGGGGTACCCCGAAAACCAAAGACTATTATTAGTAAGTAATACTGCTCATATGTTTTGGTGGAGAAGGTATGCATTTATAATTTTTTCAGATAAAAAAATACATTTAAGATAATTAATATGATAAATTTAAGCACAAAAACTCTGCGCCTTATTGTAAACTTTGCTCTAGGATGCTTTGGTGTGGGTTGGAGTGGTGACTTTCAAAAGGGTTTAGAAGCCTATTATAAAGGTGATTATGCCACTGCATTGAAGGAATGGAAGCCTCTTGCTGAGGGAGGTTATATAGACGCCCAAAATAATCTAGGTATTATGTACAATAATGGAAAAGGTGTACTTCAAGATTATGTTTAAGCACATATGTGGGCTAATATTTCAGCTTCAAGTGGTGAAAAAAACGGTGCAGAAGTTAGAGATATAATAGCTAAAGACATGACCCCATCTCAAATAGAAAAGGCACAGGACTTAGCTAGAGAGTACGTTGCTAAGAATTACAAAGGGTGTTGAGACACAAATTACTTTATTACACAGCCTTCATGACATGTGCCATCTTTTGGCTATCATCATAAACCCAAAATTCCTTAATCTTTCCATCAACAATTTTGTGAAAGTGTCCAAAATCTGCCTCCAAACCGTCAGCCTTTGCATGGATTTGGGTAAATACTTGGTCACCTTCCGCAATCATGTTTACTGGAGTAACACTAAAATTATCGTATCGGGATGGAATTTGTGATAGGACGTTCATCCAAGCGTTAATGCCTTGATGCACACCAGAAAACCGGTGCATCCCATTTAGGGTTATTGTTACATCGTCATGATATAGGGAAACAAATGTTTCCATATCACCAGTATTAAAACACTCATAATTCTTAGCAACAATTTCTTTTGGTGTCATATAAATCTCCTGAGAAGGTTAACTTAGTTCTGTTTATGAAATAACTGCCAAAGTTAAATAATTATTACAAGCTCAAAATCATATCTTTAGCTCCAAAATTTAATTTTAGTTTGATTTTTGCTATTTAATTATGCATGTAGACTATTCGGTCATTTCTTCCATACCGTAAACAGTGTATTTACAACCGTTATCTTTGTCCCACTGCAATTCTTCTGGGCTGTTCATAAACGCACCCATTGCTTTCATGTCAGTAACATTCATACAAGCCATAAACTCTTTTTCGCCTAATTCTGCAAAACGCCATTCCGTTATAAATTCACCAGCTCCTGCCGCCATATCAGCCTTAATCTTTGCATGGAGAACATGCGCTCCTGTTTCTACGGTTCCTCGGACAAATACGTTCATTAGTTTGTCTCCCTTCATTGTTATATCTTGAAGTTATCATGAGATTGTAACAAAATTATTAAATGCTGGTGTAACGTTAAGTCAGTTCACAGCTTGTTTGTCTCGGTCATCTTAATAACTACAAGTGAGAATCATTTTCGCACTTTTTGCCTATCTTGTAAAAGACTCTTCTCCCATAATTGTTACCACGTTCGTCTCCAGCAAAGCTCCAGCTGCCGCCCGTTTAGCTTTTAGTTCTTCATTACTTGCAAAGGCTTTTAAGCCTTCAGGAGAATCAAACTCCATCACAACCATCATTTTGTTGTCATTTTCTTTCTCAGGTCCTGCAAAGATTAATCTACCACCCAACGCATTGAGCTCAGCTTCATTTTCAAAATACATTTCTT
>CACBRT010000020.1 GCA_902541695.1 uncultured Alphaproteobacteria bacterium
TAAGTTATTGTAGGCTTCAGCATAGTCTGGTTGAAGTTCAATAGCCTTTTTAAGATTAGATTTAGCTTCTTGATATTCACCGATATCAATGAGTGCAGCACCTAGATTATTATAAGCATGAGGATGATGGGGACGCAGTTCGATGACTTTACGAAAATGTTCAATTGCTATTTCTTTCTGACCCTTTTTGAATGAGATGGCTCCTATAATGTTATGAAAGACGAAAGTATGGGGATATTCTTTAATTAACTGAGAAGACCGGGATAAAACATCATCAAACTTACCCTGATGATAGAGGGTGACAATAGCGTTCACGACTTCTTTGGGTGCATTTTTGTGATTTATCTTTTCAAGCATAGGGATCTATATCGAGGTATATCAATCCTTATCTCTTCGCAATTATTATACCATTTGTAAATACGCACAGTTCTCTACAAAGAGAAAACTGTATTATACTAATTACAATTAGATGATAGTTGATCAATATATATGTAAATTGGTTTCAGTAGACATATTTTCATATGTAGGAAACCTATTTTGCCATATGGTAATTTTAAATCAAGGCGGTCAAGTAATTTATGGTTTCCTTCTACAATACCTACTCTGTGGCAGAGGTTATATATAAATACGTATAGGGGTGGGGTGGCACTTGCATTCCCTAGTTATTATTTGATCAGGTATCCCCTATACTAGAAATGGTTATTTTAGTATGAAAGAAAGTGAGAAAGAAAAGTGTGGCTGCTCAAGTGACGATAAGTAATAATATTATAAATAATTCATTTATTATTATAATGGCTTATATATTTCATATGATGGTAAAAAAATCTTTTTGGCTATTCATATATTTAATTTTAATTCTACCAAACTTTGCGAATTCAAATGAAAAGGTTTTAGAAGCTCAAAAAATTCTTGCTGAAATGGGATATGAAGTTTTAAACAATGGGGAATTAGATGATCTTACTATTACTGCAATAAATAAATTCTATAACGATCTAGGCCTAGAGTTTGATGGAGTGCTGGACGATAATGAAGTTGAAAATCTCAAAAATGCAAAAATATCTGGAGGGTTTGACTATAGACAGGTGTATTAAATTGAACAAATAAATTGCTCAATTCGAATCATTTCTATCCTTTCTATTAAATACAAAATATCCAAATGTTATTAAAATTATGGCACCAATCAGTACTAAAATACCTTTAATCATATAAGCAATCTATAAACACTTGTCTTTTCGCAGTTTAACTGCCTAGTAATAGCAGTTGCACCTAATCAACTAGCTTTGAGTTACTCAAAAAGACATCTATTTATACTGATTTTTCTTCCCTTCCTCTACCAAAGCAAGCTTCTCTATCTTCAATAGGAATAGTTACTGACACTTTATAATTACCATTCTTAGAACTTTTAAAAGGTTTTCAAATGTAATATCTCTAGCCATAAAAGTCCTCTGTACATAGATTTATACGTATTGTTTGTACGTAATCTATCACAAAAAAAGCATTATTTTCAAAGCTATAAGGGCTATATTAAGTGCTTGGAGGCGTGTACGTGAATCGAACACGTGTTAACGGATTTGCAATCCGCTGCATCACCACTCTGCCAACACGCCATTTTTTTTTATTAATAACATTTGAAAAAACAAATACAAGATGCTTGAAAATAAATTTTTTAATATGCTTTAAAAAAATACTAATTTTCAATTAGCCTATATTGATACTATCGGTAAGTTATGTCATATATTTATCATGTAAAAAATTAGGTTTAATTATTTATGTTTGATTTTATACAAGCAAGACGTGAAATGGTAGATTGTCAAATAAGAACAGCTGACGTCACTAATTATGAAATCCTTAAAGCATTGTCTGCGGTAGAAAGAGAAAAATTTGTTCCTGATGAAGCTTCTACAATTGCATATGGTGGTACTAATATTCATTTAGGTAAAGATAGATATTTGATAGAACCTAGAACTTTTGCTAAAATGTTAGAGCTATTAGATGTTAAATCGAATGATTTAATTTTAGATATAGGGTGCGGCTTCGGATATTCTACAGCTATTATTTCCGAAATGGCAGAATTAGTAATAGCATTGGAGGATGAATTTTTTTTTAATAGAGCTCAAAAAATACTTTCTGAAACTGCTATAGATAATACTGTTATTTATGAAGGAAAATTATCTGAAGGAATCGACTATAATGAAAAAGTTGACGCTTTAATTATTCAAGGTGGTATTGAAAAAATACCTTCAAAAATAAAAGATCAAGTAAAAGATGGGGGAAGAGTAGTAGCTATTTTTGTAGATGGTTATAAAGGTGAGTGTAGATTAGGAATAAAAAACAATGATGAAATTTTATGGAATTATGGGTTTAATGCTCACGCTCCTTTACTAAATGACTTTTCTATTAAAAAAAAATTTATTTTTTAAAATGTTTAAAAATGGTTTAATTAAATACTTATTTCTATTTATAGCTTTTTTGTTTTTAGCTCATAAAAATTTGAATGCGGATACTCTGGATGAAATTTTAAAATTAACATTTTCTACTAATAAGCAATTGATTTTAACGAGAACAAATCTGAAATCATCAAAGCGGTCAATAGAAATATCAAAATCAGCACTTGGTATTGATCTTTCAGCATCTTTTAACGGAGTAAGGGATTGGGACTTGAGCAACTCTCAGAATAATCACAGTTATTCAAATTCTATAATTGGCCGTTATAACCTTTTTGATGGAAATTTTTCAAAAAATAAAGTCCTTTTGGCACAGACCTCTTTTGATATTTCAAAACTAAAGTTGCTTGAATTAGAGCAAACGATACTTCTTGATACTATAAATACTTATTTAAATGTCCTACGTGATGAAAAATTAGTTGAATTGAGTAGCAATAATGTTGCTGTACTAGAACGTCAATATCTTGAAATTATTGATAGATTTGAACTTGGAGAAGTAACTAGGACAGATGTTTCACAAGCTGAGTCAGCACTTGCAGCTGCTAGAGCAAACTTAACTGCAAAAAATGGAGCTTTAACAATTAGTAAAGAGATTTTTATTAGTTTAGTAGGTATTAGTCCTCATAAATTAATAAGCAAAATTCCAAACTTTCAGTTACCACTAACTGTTGATATGGCAAAGAAAAATTCACTAAAAAACCATCCAAAAATATTAATAGCAGAAAAAGAGGAAAAAATTGCAAAAATTAATATTGAAATAGCAGAGAGTCAAAAATCTCCATCAATAAATTTACGTTCTATTCTTTCTCATAGTTATAACAATATCACCGGAAATAATAACTCTGTTTCTTTAAGATTAGAAGGTTCTATACCAATATTTAATTCTGGAAAAATTAATAATGAAATCGATCAAGCAAAGATTAATTATAGAGCTCAAAAAGAGAGCTCATTACTTGTAAAGAGGTTAATTGAACAAGAAATTGCTTTGGCTTGGTCTAATGTACTGGTATCAGAGTCAAGTATTGAAGCTAGAAAAAGACAAGTAGAGGCTTCAAAGCTTGCATATGAAGGTGTTGTTGTTGAAGAAAAACTAGGTACTAGAACAACTCTTGATGTAATTAATGCAGAACAAAGTTTACTAAATGCTCGAACTCAGTTGGCCTCTGCTGAAAGAGAGCATATTTATGCTAAGTTCGCACTATTAGCTGCAACTGGTGAATTAAACTTGAAAAAATTAAATATCAAGACTCAAAACAAATTCTAATTACTATATTTAAATTTCTTAATGAATGTTTAACGAATTAATTTTAAATAAGGAATTGTCTAGTTGACTACCAGAAGAAAAAAAGAAATTGAAAAAAAAGTATCTATTAAGAAAAATAATAGACTTAATAACAATATAAAAATTAAAATTAATAAAGATAGGGATTATTTGAAAGATAAAATTGGTGATATTAAAAAAGTTGTGTCTGGAGAGTTACAAAAAGCTAATCAAAACGACCTTGCAACAAACAGTATTTTATATCTAAATAAAGACCAATTAATTTCTAATAATTCAGAAAAAAAGTTGGATAATCTAAAAATCGATATTATTGAGCTCAAACAGTTAATTAGAGAAATTGTAATTGAAGAAATTAAAAATCATAAACTAAGATAAGTTAATTTGAAGATTATTAGATATGGAAAAAACTTTTAAGCATTCAGAGGTTGAAGCACGCCTTATTAAACATTGGGAAAAAACCAGTGCTTTTAATGCCGGTGTTCATACTACGCAGTCGGCAAATTCAACATTCTCTATAGTTATACCCCCGCCCAATGTGACAGGTAATTTACATATGGGTCATGCATTTAATAATACTATTCAAGATATTTTGATACGTTGGCATAGAATGCGTGGCTTTGACACTCTATGGCAACCAGGTCAAGATCATGCCGGAATTGCTACTCAAATGGTAGTAGAAAGAGAGTTGGAAAAAAAGGAAAATATTTCAAGAGAAGATCTTGGTCGAAAAAAATTTTTAGAAAAAATTTGGGAATGGAAAAACCAAAGTGGAGGAATGATAATTGAGCAATTAAAGAGGTTAGGGGCTTCTTGTGATTGGAATAGAAATCGTTTCACTATGGATAATGATTTTCAAAATTCAGTTATAAATGCTTTTGTCAAGATGTATCAAATGGGGTACATTTATAAAGGAGAAAGGTTAGTTAATTGGGATCCTCACTTTAAAACTGCTATTTCTGATTTAGAGGTTGAAAATATTGAGGTTGACGGTTATTTCTGGCATATTAGGTATCCTTTAAAAGATGGGATTAATTATGAATACTTGAAATTTGATGAAGATCGTAAAGTAATTCATAAAGAGAAAAGAGATTATATTTCAATTGCAACAACTAGACCAGAGACTATGCTAGGAGATGGAGCAATTGCTGTGCACCCTGATGACAAAAGATATAAAAGTATTATTGGAAAACAAGTAATTATTCCTATAGCAAACCGTGTTATTCCAATAATTGCTGATGAATATCCTGACCCAAACTTTGGATCAGGTGCTGTAAAAATTACAGGAGCTCATGACTTTAATGACTATAATGTTGCTAAAAGACACAATCTAGATTTTTTTAAATTAATGGATGAGTCAGCTCGTTTTTTAAATGAGGACTTTATTCCAAAGAAATTTTGGGGTTTAGACAGATATAAAGCAAGAGAAATTCTTTTACAAGATTTAGAAAAAAGTGGTTTTTTATTAAAAACTGAGAATAAGAAAATTATACAACCATTTGGGGACAGGTCAAAAGTTGTTGTTGAACCTTTTTTAACAAAACAATGGTTTGTAGATACAAAAAAAATTGTCCAACCAGCTATTGATGCTGTGAAGGATGGCAGGACTAAAATTTATCCAGAGAGAGATATAAAAACCTACCTCAATTGGTTAGAAAATATAGAACCATGGTGCATTAGTCGACAATTATGGTGGGGTCATCAAATTCCTATATGGTATGATGAGGATGGTAATTATTATTGTGCACCCACTGAAAAACAAGCAATTGAAATGTCAGGAAAGAGAAAATTAACTAGAGATACCGATGTTCTAGACACATGGTTTTCTTCAGGAATTTGGCCAATAGCTACATTAGGATGGCCAAATAATACGATAGAATTACAAAAATATTTTCCAACAAGTGTACTTGTTACCGGGTTTGATATTTTATTTTTTTGGGTAGCTAGAATGATGATGATGCAATTAGTTTTAGTTGATAATGTTCCGTTTGAAAGAGTTTATGTACATGCATTGGTAAGAGATGAGAAAGGAAAAAAAATGTCTAAATCTCTTGGAAATGTTTTAGACCCACTTGACCTTATCAATAAATATGGTGCTGATGCAGTAAGATTTACTTTATCTTCAATGGCAGCAATGGGTCGAGATCTAAAATTATCAATTGATCGAGTAATGGGGTATAGAAATTTTGGTACAAAAATTTGGAATGCAGCAAGATTTGCAAAACTTAATAATTGTGAGAGTTCAACAAATTTTGTTCCAAGAAGTGTTAAGCATAGTATAAATAAATGGATTATTTTTGAAACAATTAATCTAAATAAAGAAGTTAATAATGCGTTAAATGCATTTCGTTTTAATGATGCTTCATACCATTTATACAGTCATATTTGGTCCAAATTTTGTGATTGGTATATTGAATTTTCAAAACCACTTTTTTCTGGATTGGATGAAGAAATCAAGTTAGAAACTCAACAAACTTATGCCTGGGTATTCGAGCAATGTTTGATCATGTTACACCCTTTCATGCCATTTATTACTGAGGAAATTTGGCTTCAAAAAAAAGATCGCAAAAAATTAATCATACACGAAACTTGGCCAGATTTAGACAAACTTTCTAATATTGATAAAAGACCTCAACAAGAAATAAATTGGTTAATAGATTTGATACAAGAAATAAGATCAGCAAGATCCGAAATAAATATACCAGCTAGTCTAAAAATTGATCTTGTAATAATAAATTTGAATATAAAATCAAAGGAATTTTTTGACAATAATAAAATCTTTATTGAAAGACTTGCTAGAGTTAAAAATATTGATTACTCATCTTCAATCCAAAAAGGTTCAATAAATATATCCATTCCTGGAATTGAATGTTTTATACCACTAGATAATTTGGTAGATTTGAATAAAGAAAAAGCAAGGTTAGAAAAAACCTTCGAAAAATTAAAATCTGAACAATTGATGTTGAATGGTAAATTAAAAAATAAAATCTTCTTAGAAAAGGCACCACAAGATGTTGTAGATAAAATTAAGAAACGAAGCTTAATTTTAGTTGATGAAATTGATACAAAATTAAAAGCAATCGATAGATTAAATTAAGAAAGTATGTAATGCCCACTTACACAAATATTATAAAAAAATTATCATCTGATGTCCCATTTGTAGGTCCAGAAACTCAAGAAAGAAAATTAGGAAAGAAGTTTATATGTCGGTTAGGTGCTAATGAAAGTGTATTTGGTCCTTCTGCAAATGTTATTAATGCTATGCAATCCTGTCTTGAAAAAGATATTTGGCAATATGGAGATCCGGAAAATTTTGATCTTAAAGTAGCACTTTCAAAAAAGTTAAAAGTTAATACAGAGAATATAGTGATTGGAGAAGGTATAGATGCTTTACTGGGATATTTGGTAAGACTTATAGTAAATAAGAAAACCAGAGTTATTACTTCATTAGGAGCATATCCCACTTTTAATTATCATGTTAATGCATCAGGTGGGCAATTGGTTTTTGTCCCATATGATAATGATCACGAGAACTTGGAAGCTCTGAATCAGGCTGTAAAAAAACATAATGCTAAATTGGTTTATTTAGCCAATCCTGATAATCCTATGGGTACAGTTCACGAAGCAGCAAAAATTGATAACTTTATTAAAAATTTACCTGAGGATTGTTTGCTTTGTCTGGACGAAGCTTACTCTGACTTTTTGCCAAAGCGATACATTCCAAATATTGACGTAAACAATAAAAAAGTAATAAGATTTAGGACATTTTCAAAGGCTTACGGTTTGGCAGGGGCAAGAATAGGTTATGCTTTTGGACATAAAAAACTAATTAAAAATTTCGATAAAATTAGGAATCATTTTGGTGTCAATAGAGTTGCACAATTTGGAGCTATAGCAGCTCTTGAAGATCAAAAATATCTAAACAGTATTATAAAAAACGTAGAATTAGCAAAAACTTATATATATGAAATTGCAGAAATGAATAATTTATCATGCATAAAGTCTTTTACCAATTTTGTTGCCATAGACTGCGGTAAAAGTAATGAATATGCTAAAAAAGTTATGGAAAATTTAATTAATCTTGGTATCTTTTTAAGAATGCCGTCAGTTGCACCACTCAACAGGTGTATTAGGTTAACTGTGGGTAATGATTTAGATTTGGATCGTTTTGCATCATCCTTAAAGCTTTCATTATAATTAAGTAGATTTATTTATTTTTTTAATCATTTTAAGCATGTAATTATTGGCAACAGTTACCCCACCTGATTGATGAGGAATTTTATTAAAAGATAATCCTGCTTCCAATATTGATAATACACCTAAAATCATGTGAGGATTTAAATGTCCCATATGACCAATTCTAAAAACAGATTTACCACCTAATAATTCTGAATTTGTAAATCCTAAACCAACTCCTAATTCTACACCTCCTTGTTTAGATATCCATTCTCTAGTTTTTGTAAAATCAAAACCTTTTGAGAATACAGTTGTAACTGCATTAGATCTTTGTGACTCATTTTGAATATTTAGTTTAAGAGAATTTCCTTTTGAACCTAAATGCTCTACGCAAGACCAAACCATTCCTGATAATATTTTATGTCTTAAAAAGACATTATCTCTTCCCTCTTCCTCTAGCATGTTAATTGCTTCTAATTGTCCAATTAGAAGACTTGTTGGAGGAGTTCCTGCAAAGATTTCATAAAATTTTTTAGGTTTTAGTCGAGAGTACCAACCCCAATAAGGTGATATAGATTTTTTATAAATTTTACCTAATGTTTTTTTTTTGACTTTTTTATTGATTATGCAGTATCCAAGTCCAGGTGGTGTCATTAACCCCTTTTGAGAAGCAGTAACTAAAACATCAATACCCCAAGGATCCATCTCAATTCTTTCACACCCAAAAGATGCAATAGCATCAACAATTAAGAGTGCATTATGCTTAGCCGAGTTAATTGCTTGCTTAAATTTTTTTATGTTATTTTTACTAGAACTAGATGTGTCTGTATATGTGGTGAGTACACCTTTAATTTCATGTATTTTGTCTTTTTTTAAAATTGATTCAATTTTGTTAGGATCAATTGTTTTACTAAATCCAACATCTAGAAATTCTATATTTAATTTTAATCTTCTAGCTATTGTTCCCCATTGATGTCCAAAATGACCATTACAGCATAATAATATTTTATCTCCCTCATTAAATAAATTGACTAATGCTGCTTCCCATACCCCATGACCATTTGAGATGTAAATAAGAACAGTTCCAGAAGTATTTGCAAAATTTTTTATACCTTTCATGACCTTTTGAGTTATTTCAACTATTTTTTCTCCATAAATATTTGGAGAAGGTTGATTCATAGCTTGTAACACTCTTTGTGGAATATTTGATGGCCCTGGTATTGCTAAATGCTCTTTCCCATAAGATAAATTTATTGAAGATTTTTTTTTCATTTATCGATAAATTCAAAAGTTTTTAGAAGATTGAGGTTGTTAAGAGAGGTTGCTTATTTTTCATTATAAAGATAATCATTACACATTTGCAATTATATTTAAAATGAGTTTACTTTGTATTCTATATTAAAAAATAAATTTTATCATTTTGATTTAGAGTGGCGTAAGTCTTTTGAGAGGTTTGATGGCTCAAAAAAACTTTATGATTCTGCAAAGCGTCACGCTTTTTGGATGGATCATGAGTTCCTAAGAGTATTATATCATAACCAATCAAAGGTTGCTCCTGGAGTTTATAGATCTAATCAGCCGTCCCCAGATAGGATAAAAAATTGGGCTAAAAAAGGAATAAAAACAATCATTAATTTAAGAGGAGCAAGCAATCAAGGCTCTTATTTATTAGAAGTACAAAAATGTAATGATCTAGGCATAAAATTAATTAACCATCCTTTATATGCTACCAGACTTGCAAGTTCAGATGAGTTAATTGGATTAGGTAATCTTTTTGAAAAAATTAATTATCCAATTTTATTACATTGTAAATCTGGAGCAGATAGAGCAGGGCTAGCCTCAGTAATGTATCACTTAATGGTTTTAGATACTCCATTTCAAATTGCAAGAAAACATCTTTCAATAAGATTTTTGCACCTAAAATTTTCTAGATCCGGAATATTAGATTTTATGCTAGATACCTACGAAAAAGAAAGTAAAATTACAGGCTTAAATTTTAGATCTTGGATTAAGACTAAATATGATCCCAATAAACTTACAAAAATATACAGGGATAATCGAGTGAGTATCTAATTTTATGAAAAATAGTAAATTGATAGAAAACTCAATGAAAAATGCTAATGATCCATATTTGTTAATTAAATGGTATTGGTTTAATTATTTTAAAAAATATTGGTTTTTTTTAATTCTTGGAATTATCTTTATGGGTCTTGAGGGCAGTATGTTAGGATTGTTGTCCTATTCAATAAAATCAATGTTTGATGAAGTTTTTGTTCCAAGCAATCAATCTGCTTTAATTTCAGTGGGACTAATTATTTTTTTTATTTTTTTTTTAAGGTCATTGGCTGGTCTTATTCAGAGGTTAATCGTTACTTGGGTAGGACAAAAAGTTGAGAAATCATTGCAACAAAACCTTTTAGAGAAGCTTATAAATTTAGATATTGCTTTTTATGACAAAACTTCTCCTGGTATATTAATAGAGAGAATGAGAGTTGATACTAGGTTGATTACAAGTTCAGCGGGTACAATATTTATGACTTTGGTTAAAGACGGCATTGCTCTAATATCTTTGATATTAGTAACCTTATATATTGATTTTAAGTGGACACTTATTGCTTTTATTGGAGCACCAATTTTAATTATTCCTATTTTCTTATTGCAAAAATGGATACGAAAAACCTCAATTGAAAATAGAAATATAGAGGCAGATTTAAGTATGTCTTTAGATGAAATTTTTCATGGTATATCAATTTTAAAATTATATTCTCTTCAAACTTACAGGTTAAGTTCTTTTAAAAACCTTTTAGAAAAAGTGAGAAAAATTAAGTTAAAAATTGAGGGTGGGGTTGCCTCGACCCCTGCATTAATTGATTTTATAGCTGGTATTGGATTTCTGGGTGTCATGATTTTTGGTGGATCTCAAATAGTTTCTGGAGAAAAATCAATAGGAGATTTTATGGCTTTTTTTACAGCAATGGCCCTTATTTTTGAGCCACTAAGAAGACTAAGTAATGTAGCCGGGAATATTCAAATAATGCTAGCAAGCGCTGATAAAGTATATAATTTATTTGAAGAAAAAGTCATATTTAATAAAAATAAAAAGGTAACATATGTTAATAAAAATATAAACTTTAAAGGCGACATTTATTTTAAAAATGTGACATTGATTAAAGGAAAAAAAACAATACTAAATAATATTACTTTTCTTATACCTTCAGGTCAGTTAGTTGCTTTAGTTGGAAAATCTGGTGGAGGTAAAAGCTCAATATTAAAACTTATAACTGGCATTTTAACCCCCTCAAAAGGTAAAATCCTTATTGATAATGTTGATATTTCTCTTATTGATCCACAAGTACTGAGGTCTAATATTTCTGTAATAATGCAAGAAAATCAACTGTTTGATGAAACTATATATGAAAATGTTAAAATAGGTAGATTGAATGCTACAAAATCGGAGATTTTAAATGCATGCAACTTAGCACATGTGAGTGAATTTACTAATAAATTTTCTGAAAAGCTTTTTAAAAAAGTTGGACCAAGAGGATCTAATTTATCTGGTGGACAACGCCAGAGAGTTAATATTGCGAGAGCATTATTGAGAAACTGTCCTATTTTTCTACTTGATGAACCTACAACTGCACTAGACTATAAGTCAGAAGATCTGTTGCATAAAGCATTTAAACAAGTTATACAAAATAAAACTGTAGTTTATATTTCCCACAGAATTTCAAGTATAAAAAATGCTGACAAAATTATTGTTATAAAAGAGGGAAAAATTTTAGAAGAGGGTAAACACAATAATTTAATAAAGAATAAAAGTCTATACTATGATTTATATAATTTGCATAAGATTGAGGGGAAATCTGAGTGAAACTTGAGAGTGGACAATTTATAGATCAATCAAGAAAATTGTTAAAAGTAAGTGGTTTAGATGCAAAAAAATTTTTGCAGGGAATTATAACAAATGATATTAACAAATCATTTTCGTCACTAATTTATTCAGGATTACTTTCTCCTCAAGGTAAATTCCTATTTGATTTTTTTATAAATGGGTTAGACGAAGAAAACTTCATTATTGATATAGATACAGATACTTATAAAGATTTTTTGAATAAATTAAATTTTTATAAATTAAGATCTAATGTATTTTTCAGTGATATTGAATCTTTTGTAATTATTGGTTTTGGTGAGAAGATAAATGGTAGTTTTTATGATCCAAGAAGCCATATGCTTGGTTGGCGTAAATTTGCTTTTCAAACCTTAGATAAAAATGAAAACAATTATGGAGATACTTTCTTCAAAACATATGAGATGAAAAGAATTGATTTATGTATACCCAAATCTGGTTATGAACTCAAATCTGGTGAAACATATATCCTCGAAACTAATTTTGATAAAATTAATGGTGTTAGTTTTACTAAAGGTTGTTTTGTTGGGCAAGAAGTGACGGCCAGGATGAGGCACAAAACAACTTTAAAAAATGGTATAATTAAGTTTCAGAGTACAACCGATGAATTAAAGTTAAATAATATTATAACAAATGAAGATGGAAAAAAAGTTGGGCGAATTTCTTCTTTTTTAAACAAAAAAGGTCTTGCAGTAATAAAGTTTATTTATGCTAAAGGTAAGCTTTTTTGTGAAGAAAATGAGATAAATATACTTAATGTTAATTAGTATATTATGTTAAAATTGTATTTGAAAATTCTTCATAAACCTTATTACTTGCTGCGAGTATTGAGCCATTCAAGAGGGGATTGATATCTTTTTCTAGTGAACAAATTATGCCGCCAGACTCCTTGACAATAACAATACCAGCTGCAATATCCCAACTATTTAATCCTCTCTCCCAATAGCCATCAAATCTTCCGGAAGCAACATAAGCTAAGTCTAATGCTGCAGAACCATCCCTACGAAGTCCAGAACATTTTGGCATGATTTTTTCAATTTCAGTAAGAGTTGTTGATAAACCTGGTTTGTTTGCAAATGGAATACCAGTTGAAAATAGCATCTCTATCATTTTAGTTCTTCCAGAAACCCTTAATCTTTTATCATTAAGCCACGCTCCATTACCTTTTTCAGCATAAAAGCATTCATCTTTAATTGGGTCATATATAACTCCAGAAATAATTTCATTTTTGTGTTCTAATGCAATTGAAATCGCCCAGTGAGGAATCCCATGAAGGAAGTTGCTAGTTCCGTCTAGTGGATCAACTATCCATCTTCTAGTAGGATCTTTACCAACTATTTCTTCACTTTCTTCTCCTACCCAACCATAATAAGGTCGGGCTTTTTCTAATTCATATTTTATTATTCTTTCTGCCCTTAAATCAGCTTTAGACACAAAATCTCCTGGAGATTTTGTTGATGCTTGTAGGTTTTCAACTTCCGTAAAATCTTTTAATAAACTCTTAGCTGCTTTTCTTGCAGCTTGAATCATAATATTTATTATAGCACTTTGATTAGGCATAATAATCCTTTATACATTGATTATGCTCTTTCAACATATTCAAGGGTTTGAGTTGAAACCACAATTTCTTCTTCTTGTTGAATAAATGGGGGTACAGAAATTCTAAAACCATTTTCTAAAGTTGCAGGTTTAAAACTATTTGACGCCGTTTGTCCTTTAACAGTTGGTTCTGTTTCTTTTATTTTACAAATAACTTTCTCAGGTAATGTAACACTTAAAGGTTCATCTTCGAAGTATTCAATTTGTACTTTCATACCTTCTACCAAGAAAGGTCTTCTGTCTGCTATAATCTCAGTAGGCAAATCAATTTGCTCAAAAGTCATTTGATCCATAAAATAAAGTGAATTATCACTTTCATATAGAAATTGTTGCTCTTTTTGTTCTAGTCTTACTTTTTCAACTTTATCGGCTGACCTGAATCTTTCATTTAATTTTGATCCATTACGTATGTTTTTTAATTCAACTTGCGCAAATGCACCACCTTTTCCAGGTTTGACATGAGAAATTTTTACCGCTATCCACAAACCGTTATTATGTTCAAGAACATTTCCTGGTCTAATTTCGTTACCATTTATTTTAACCATGCCTAAATCCTTATTTTCAATATTTTATAAAAAAAATCAGTAATCATCAAGATTTACTTATTAAAATAAAAATTTATCCTTGATTTAAAAAAAAGTGTGATCCAAAAATACTCTTGGAATAAAAATGACAAGAAAAGAAAAAAATAAATTTATTAATAGGGAAATAACTTTTCCTATTAAATTTGATAACCAAATACTCACAGCTAGTCCTGGTGATAGTGTAGCCTCTGCTTTATATCATAATAATCATAAACTAAGTAAAGGATCTATTATTTCATCCAATAGAGAAGTTGTTTTTCAAAAAAAAATAAGGGAATTTATTTCAGTTGATAGTGGTTACCAATTAGATTTAGGTTTTGATGAAATATTAGATCAAGAGGCTTATCCTGGTCTTGAAATTGGGCCTAAAAATTTTTTTTTCGACTTTAATGCAAAAATTTTAAAAAATTTTTCTTTTTTTAATTCTGGACCAATAAAACAAATTTTTAATCACTTTATTGTAGAGAAAAAAAACAAACAAATAAATCCTACGATTATAGAAAATATAGAGTATCTATCCTCTCAAATTTTAATAGTTGGTGGTGGTATTTCAGGACTCTTTGCTGCTTCAATACTAGCAAATGCAGGTCTCAAAATAATTTTGCTAGAAAGAGATTTTATTTTTGGAGGGTTTTCCAATTTCTCTGATCAAAAATTAAATAATTGGATAAAAAAATTAACTTCTGATTTAAATAAAAGTAAAAATTGCACAATTTTAAAAAACACTTCGTTGATTTATACAGATCCTCAAAACAATTTTTTTGCATTAAGAAAAATTTATAAGATCAATAAAAATAAATTTCTTACAAAATCTTCAATACTATTAAAGATTGTAGCTGAGCATGTAATAATTGCAACGGGCTTAAAAGAAAGAACACTTCCTAATATAAATCTTGATCAATCAAACATTTTGTTAGCTAGTACAGTTAATAAATTCGTTTATCGTTTTGGTCTTAAAGTAAAAAATAATGTTGTAATATACACAAATAATGATTTTGGATGGGAAACAGCATTTAACCTTTTAGATAAAGGCATTGAAATTAAAGCTATTATTGATACTAGAAAAGACTGTAATATTTCAATTAATTGCCCAGTATTTAGAGGTGCACAAATTATCAAAACTCAAGGGAATTTAAATGTTAATTCAATAAAAATTTTAGATAAAAATAATAACAGGCATATTATAAAAACATCTTTACTGATAGTTTCAGGTGGTTTTGATTTAAACTTAGGGGCAGTTTCAGAAATTATTGACAATTTGAAATGGTGCTCAAAAAATTTAACATTTATCCCAAAAGAGTATTACTCTAACCTTTATTTTTTGACTGATTTTGATGACCTTTATTGTATTAATTCTTTAATTCAAAATACCTCTAAAATATCGTTAAATATTTTAAAGACATATAAAGTAAAAGGTAAAATTTATAAGTCGCTGTTTCTTGAAGGTAAAAAATTAAATAGTGAATTGTATAAAAAAAATTATTTTCATAAAAATAAAAGCTTTAATTTTTATAATATAATTCAGAACATCTTGTTCAAAAGTTTTTTGTCTAACGAAAATTTTAAAACTCAATACAGAGGTAAGCTTAATGACTTAAAATTTGATGCAATAAAAGATTTTTCAAAAGATAAGATGATCCAAGATGAAATTAAACAAAATATATATGTTAATTATGAGACTAACAGCTTAACTTTATCATTTAATGATAATCCAGAATTGATACAGAACAATTTTTCTTTCCAAATCAATACTCCTTTTAGAACAACAAGGTGTAATGAGTTTTATGATAAAATTGGAAGTTTCAAAAAACATTATAATAATTGGGTTTTGCCAAAGTTTTTTTATAAAGATAAAAATAATAAAGATGAGTTAATTTCCATTAATCAAGAATTATCAATGACTAAAACAGTTGGTTTTAGTGATGAGTCGGATCTTGGGAAAATTTCTATTGTTGGAAAAGATACATTCAAATTTCTGAAAAGTATTAAAAGCATGACTCATATAAATTTTAGAGAGGAATGCTTTTTTACAGTTTATTTAAAAAAAGGTGAATTTTTATTTTTTGATAAATTATTAGTTGTCGTTATTAATAAGGAATATGTTTTAATACTTTTAAACTCACGAATTGAAAAACAATTTTTTGATTACTTATTATCAAATTTGAATTCTTTGAATTTTGATATAAAATGTAGTTTATTTAAAGAAAGTGAAAATTTTCAAGTATATTCTTTAGTTGGTTCATTAAGCCATAAGCTCTTAATTAGTAAGTTTCAAATTACAAATTTTTCTATAAGTAAAATGCTTAAAAATAAAATTTATAAATTTGACTATTGTGGTCAGGAAATATTTATTCTTTTTCAAAAAATTGGGTCTGAATTATTTGCCAATATTATAATTAATTCTAATTCTGCGCTAAAATTCGTTGAAGATATATATCCACATTTAAAGAATCTTGGAGGTGGATTAATTGGAAGGAAGTCTTTTGAAAAAATAAAATTAGAAAGTGGTCTAATATCTTGGAATTACCTAAAAAAAGAAGAATTAAAATTAAATACTTTTTCTAATAATACTAAAAAAGAAAATAATCATAAATTTGAAGCAAATGACATTCAAATTTTTCCTTTAGAAATAATTTATTCAAAAATGCTTTATCTAATTCCAACAGGACTTACTAAAAATATTGTAATAGGTTCTAATGTTTATAGTTATAAAAGAGGAAAAAAACAGTTTCTATTAGGAAAGGTCACTTTTTGCTTTTATTCAAAAAAAAATGAGAAAGTTATAGGTTTAATTTTTTTTTCTAAACCAATTAATTTTGAAGCTGTGATAATTGAAAACAAATCTAAAAATTACGAAACAATATGTGAGGTTAAAAAATATGACGAACTTTTTCTTGGTGCTCAATCATGATAATACCAAAAGTGGCAAATTTAATTTTGGATAGAAAAAATAGTAAAGATGAAATTTGGATGCTAAATTATCAAAGTATCAGTCTAGATCATAAAATTATTAAAGTATTTTTAAAGCATCAGTTAAAATATCCAAAAAAAGGATTTTACACTCAAAGTTCAGCTGGAACAATTATACACACAAATACATATTGTTTGATTTTTATTAATATTATTCTCAAGTCAACTGATACTTTTTTTCAAGACTTTAAAAAAATTGGTATCATTAGAAATTTTACATCAGGTTTCAAGATGGTTACAATTTCTATAAATAATAATTCAAAAATTTTTGAATATTTTGGTTTTGATCCCAATCAAATTGATAATCAAAAATGTGAGATTATTTCTATCAATTCAAACAATTTATATTTTATTAAAAGAGGAAATTCAGTCCGTTTTATTCTTCCCAGAAGTTTTAGTGAATACTTTAATCAATTATTAAATAATTTTTCTAGAAGCTTGAATTTAAATTCTAATAATACGGTTGAGCTAGAAGATTATTTTAATTTGCTATCTAAAAGAAATACCTAGTTTTTCTAAATGACACTTCGACTCATCGAGTGATTTATATACCAAATCTATTAGTTCATTGATTTCACTTTTTTTTATAATTAAAGGCGGTGAAATTATCATTTTGTCACCAACCGCCCGCATGATAAGACCATTTTTTATACAAATTTCTCTTGTAATTATTCCAGCTTGGCCTTCATTAAGTGGAAAAGCAGACCTGCGTGATTTTTCTGGTGTTAATTCAATTGCCCCCATCATTCCTTTTATTCTGGCTTCCCCAACAAGAGGATGGTCATTTAAAGACAACCATTTTTCTTCAAGATATTTAGAAGTAGTTTTATGGACTTTTTCAACAATTTTTTCTTCATCCAATATTCTTATATTTTCTAGTGCTACTGCCGCTGCAACTGGGTGAGCAGAATAAGTATAACCATGATTAAATTCACCTCCTTTTTTTTCTAAGGTTTGTGCAATTTTATCAGAAATTATTGATCCCCCAATTGGTTGATAACCTGATGACAAACCTTTCGCAATTGTAATTATATCAGGTTGAATATTAAAACTCTCAGATCCAAACCAGAAACCAAGTCTACCAAAACCACATATTACTTCATCTGCTATTAGCAAAATATTATGATCTTTACATATGCGTTGAATTTCGGGCCAGTATGTATCTGGTGGTATTATAACCCCTCCAGCTCCTTGGATTGGTTCTCCAATAAATGCAGCAATATTTTCTGAGCCTAATTCATTTATTTTTTCTTCTAATTCTAAGGCTCTTTTCTTTCCAAATTCTTCAGTAGAAAGATTTTCTCCTTCACCATACCAATATGGTTGATTAATATGAATAATATCAGGTATTGGCAATCCACCTTGAGAATGCATATAAGACATACCTCCAAGACTTCCTGCTCCTATTGAAGATCCATGATAAGCATTTTTTCTAGATATTATTATTTTTTTTGATGGTTTACCTAAACAAGCCCAATAATGTCTTACTAGTCTTATATTCGTTTCGTTTGCTTCAGATCCTGAACTGCTATAAAAAACTGTATTAAGATCTTTTGGAGATAATGATGCAAGTTTGGAGGAAAGTTCTATTGCTGGAGGATGAGTAGATTGAAAAAAAGTATTGTAGTAAGGTAATTCTTCCATCTGTTTTTGAGCTGCTAAAGCTAATTCTTTTCTTCCATATCCAATATTTACACACCATAAACCCGACATAGCATCCAAATATTTTTTTCCATCATTATCAAAAATAAATACTCCATTGGCACGAACTACTACTTTAGGTTTTTTGATTTTCAACTCTTTATGGTCGGTAAAAGGATGCAAGTGGTGTTTAAGGTCAAGTTCTTGCAAAAAAGATGTTGGTTTATTATTGAATTTTGAAGTTGTAATATTCATGACATAAAAATTTTGTTTTTTGTGTGGTACCGAGGGTAGGGATTGAACCTACGACCAAGAGCTCCACAAACTCCTGCTCTACCACTGAGCTACCTCGGCACAAAAAAAAAATACAAAAAAAAAATGGTAATTACAAGAGATCTACAAAATAAATATACTTATTGTTTATTTACATTCGAAAATAAAGTTTTGTCTTCCATTGATTTTTTTTTTTTGATATTCAATAGAAGTGGGTTCTGACCTCTCAGTTAAGAAATATCCTAGTGGCCTTACATTCTCGAAAGGGAGCTGGCTCTGTTTAGGATCGTGGTCCATAATATACCGGCACCCACCTGGTAAAACAGGCTCTCGAGGGTTATAATTAACGTTTGTGTTGGATCTCACACTTATTATGAAATTTTCAAGGATATGTTATTGATTACTTTAGAAGAAAAAAAAAAAATAAGAAAAACTTTAAAAGTTAAAAGGAAAAAAACATTTCTCAAAAATGGAGAAGTTTTTTCAGAAATGATATCTTCTCATTTTATAAGTTGGTTTGTTAATCAAAAAAATATTAAAAATATAGCATTTTATTATCCTATTAATACAGAAGTCGATCCCTTTCCAATAATTCGTTTATTAAACAAAAAATCTTTAAATCATTGTTTGCCTGTTATTTGTAAATTAAACACTCCACTCATTTTCAGAGAATGGAAAAAAGATAGCAAATTAGTAAAGTCTAATTTTGGAGCTAAAATACCCTCTACTGGAAATGAAATTATTCCAGATTTAATTTTAGTTCCTTTGTTAGCATATGATAATACTGGTTCAAGGTTAGGTTATGGTGGAGGCTTTTATGACAGAACTCTCTCAAATTTAAGAAAAAATTTAAAAAAAAAAATAATCGCAATTGGATTAGCATTTAGCTCTCAAAAATATAATGGATTATTACCTGTAGAAAATTCAGACGAAAAAATTGACGCTATACTTACTGAAAATGGTTTCAATTTTTTTAGATAATAATAAATTATCTTAATTTGTTGTATAAATATCCACAAAGCTATATAAAAGATTATGCGATTATTATTTCTAGGAGATATTGTCGGTAAAACTGCTAGAACGTCACTTGCGGAAAATTTATCTAATATCAAAAAAAAACTATCAATAGACTTTGTTTTAGCAAATGCTGAAAATGCTACTTCTGGAGTTGGTCTTTCAGCAACGCATGCAAAATTACTTTTTGATGCTGGTGTAAATTGTATTTCATTAGGAGATCATGCCTTTGATCAAAATGAAATGATACACTTTGCAGAAAGAGAAAATAGAATAATTAGACCTATTAATTATGCTAAATCCTCTCCTGGTTCAGGATTTAGATTTTTTACATTAGGTGTCAAAAAAATTTTAATCCTTCAAGTTCTAGGTCAGGTATTTATGAAAAAACCATTTTCAGACCCTTTTGAGGCAATTGAAACATATTTAAATAAGTATGTTTTAAACTCAAATGTTGATGTTATTATAATAGACTTTCATGCTGAAGCAACTTCAGAAAAAAATGCATTAGCACTACATTTTGATGGGAGAGTTTCAGTTATAGCAGGTACTCATACCCACATACCTACTGCAGATACCAGAATTTTACCAAACGGGACAGCTTTCCAAACAGATCTTGGTATGTGTGGTGATTATTTAAGTGTTATTGGTATGGAAAAAACTGAACCCATTAGAAGGTTTATTACAGGTATGACCAAGGAAAGATTTCGACCTGCAGATGGAGAAGCAACATTGTCAGGAATTATAGTTGATATTAATGATAATGGTCTAGCAGACAATGTTTCACCGTTCAGATACAAAGGATGCTTAAATCAAATTGGTATGGAATAATACAAAGAATGTTCGTTTTTGAAAATTTAAATGTAATTATTTCTTTAGTTCTACTTTTAACTATGATTGTTTTTTTTGTAACTGAAATTGTACCAATAGAGGTAACAGCTTTAAGTATTGCGGTTCTAATGATAATTTTGGGGATTTTACCAAGTCATGAATTTTTATTTATACTTTCTAATCCTGCTCCATGGACGATAATATGTATGTTTGTTTTATCCGGAGCTTTAGTGAGAACAGGTGTCCTAGATAAAGTAGGAGATTTCATTTCATTGAATACAAAAAAAAAACCCTTTTTTGTTATTCTGTTATTAATATTTATTACTATAATTTCTTCTGCATTTATAAATAATACTCCAGTAGTTTTAGTTTTAATCCCAATAGTTTTAAAATTAACAAACGAAATGAAGGTATCAGCTTCAAAGTTCTTAATTCCTTTATCTTATTTAGCTATTATGGGTGGGATGTTAACTTTGATTGGAACTTCAACCAATTTATTGATAGATGGTGTAGCTCAATCATATGGTTTGAAGCCGTTTGGTATGTTTGAAATTACTCCAATTGCTGCAATATTGGCTACTATTGGTATAGTCTATTTATTTGTTTTTTCTTCATTTTTACTTCCTGAAAGGAGTTCAATGAGTGATATTATATCTGCTAGAGATAGCATGAGTTTTTTGACAGAAGTTGTCATTCCAAGAGGATCTCCATTAGTTGATAAAATTTCAACTGAATCAAACATTTTTAACAGAGATGGTATGAGAGTAGTAAATATTTTAAGAAATGATAATTCTTTAGGGAGTAATTTAACAGAAGATATTTCATTTAAAGTAGGTGACAGAGTTGTTTTAAGAACACAAATGGATGAACTTATTAGTTTAAAAGAGAGTAATGACCTCAGAATGGTTGATACACTAACTTCTAAGCAAACAATCACAGTGGAAACACTTATTCCACCAGGTTGTCGAATAGTTGGACGAACATTAGGAAGTCTAAGATTGAGAAGAAGGTTTGGTGTTTATGCGTTAGCTATTCATAGAAGGAATAGAAATTTAAGTAAGCAATTAGACAACGTTGTTGTAAAAGTTGGTGATACCATTTTAATTGAAGGAGCTATCGAAGATATTCAAAAAATGGCTATGGAAATTGATTTAGTAATTCTTGGTGAATCTAATGTAAGAGCATATAGGAGAAAGCATGCACCTCTTGTTTTGAGTGCTTTTATAGGTTTAGTTTTGGTCTCCTCTTTAGGACTTGCACCTATATTTTTATTAGCCATTACTGCTGTAGTCTTTGTATTGTGCACAAGGTGTATAGATATTGAAGAGGCATACGAATTTATTGATGGAAAAATTTTAGTTCTTATTTTTTCAATGCTAGCTATAGGTAGGTCTTTAGAATTAAACGGTTTGATTAGTGATTTAACTACATTTATTGATCCTTATCTTGGGTTTTTTCCATTACTTTTAATTATTTGGTTTCTGTATTTTATAACGTCTGTTTTAACAGAAACAATTTCTAATAATGCTGTAGCTGTAATTATAACTCCTTTTGCAATAACTTTAGCCAATAGCCTAGGTTATGATCCTAGAGCTTTCGTAATTGTAATTATGATTGCAGCATCAGCCAGTTTTGCAACTCCTATTGGCTATCAAACAAATACGATGGTATATGGTGCTGGTGGTTACAAATTTACCGATTTTTTAAAAGTTGGATTACCTTTGAATTTAATTTTTGGGTTTATCACTTCAAGTATTATTACTTATTTCTATATATAATCCGTTTGATTTGATTTTTTTGCTAAAAAATATTATTAAATCCAAGATTAAATATTGAGGTAAAAGATGGCTGGTCATTCAAAGTGGGCTAATATTCAGCATAGAAAAGGAAGACAAGATGCTGTCAGGTCAAAGTTATTCTCCAAAATTTCAAAAGAAATTACTGTAGCAGCCAAAATGGGTGATCCTGACGTTGATAAAAATCCTAGACTAAGATTAGCAGTTAAAGAAGCTCGTTCAAATTCTGTTCCGAAGGAGGTTATAGAAAGAGCTATAAAAAAATCTCAAGCATCCGATAATACTAGTTATGAAGATATTAGATATGAAGGTTATGCTTCAGGGGGCGTTGCAATTATTGTTGAAGCTCTTACTGACAATCGAAATAGAACTGCCTCTAATGTGAGATCACTGTTTGTAAAATATGGTGGTAATCTTGGTGAAACTGGTTCAGTTTCTTTTATGTTTGATCGTCTAGGTGTTGTAGTTTTTCAAATTTCTGTTGGTGATGAGGAAAAAATGATGGAGCTTGCTATTGAAGTAAATGCACTAGATGTAGAAACAGAAAATGACACATATTCATTCTTCTGTAATGATAAATCTTTATCAGTTATGACTGATGAGTTAGAACAGAGACTTGGTGAATGCGAATTAGCAAAACTTATTTGGAAACCAAAAAATTATTTATCAATTTCTAGTGACCAGCAAAATTCCTTAATTAAACTTTTAGATTTGCTGGAAAATGACGATGATGTTCAAAACGTTTATATAAATATTGCACTTAATGTTTAATAACATTGGAAATATAATTGAATTCGACTTATTATAATCTTTAATTTATTTTATTTTTTTTCAACTATAATATAATTATAGTTATTAGGTTTTTTATATGAATAAAATTTTACTCGAACTTGAAAATAGAAGATCTAAAGCTAAAAAAGGTGGCGGAAAAGACCGTACAGTATCTCAACATAATAAGGGCAAATTAACGGCTAGAGAAAGAATAGAAGTTTTGGTTGATCCAGATTCTTTTGAAGAGTTTGATATGTTTGTCACTCACAGATGTAATGATTTTGATTTAGACAAGCAAACTTATCCAGGTGATGGAGTTATAACAGGTAGAGCAACAATAAAAGGGCAAATAATTTATTTGTTTAGTCAGGACTTTACAGTATTTGGTGGATCATTATCAGAAACTAACGCGCAAAAAATATGCAAGGTTATGGATATGGCTCTACAAAACGGAGCACCTTTCATTGGATTAAACGATAGTGGAGGTGCAAGAATTCAAGAAGGAGTTTCATCATTAGGTGGATATGCAGAAGTATTTAAACGCAATATATTATCATCAGGGGTGATACCACAAATAAGTGTTATAATGGGTCCCTGTGCCGGGGGAGCAGTGTATTCTCCAGCCATAACTGATTTTATATTTATGGTCAGAAATAGTTCTTATATGTTTGTGACTGGCCCAGAAGTTGTGAAAACTGTAACAAATGAAACAGTAACTTCAGAAGATTTAGGCGGTGCAAAAACACATACTACAAAATCATCTGTTGCTGATTTAGCTTTTGACAATGACATTTTAGCTCTAAGGGAAGTTAGAAAATTACTTTCTTATTTACCCTCTAGTAATCGTAGCAAAGCTCCTTCAAGAAAAGTTACAGATGACCCTAATAGATTAGAATATAGCTTAGATACTTTAATACCAAATAATCCAAACATAGCATATGATATGCAAGAGCTTATTAATAAGATTTCAGACGAAAATGAATTTTTTGAATTGCAAAAAGATTTTGCAAAAAACATCCTAATTGGTTTCATTAGATTAGATGGTGACACCATTGGAGTTGTTGCTAATCAACCAAAGATACTTGCTGGATGTCTTGATGTTGATAGTTCAAGAAAAGCTGCACGTTTTGTAAGATTTTGTGATGCTTTTAATATCCCCATTCTTACACTAGTTGACGTTCCTGGATTTCTTCCTGGTACTCAACAAGAGTATGGTGGGATAATCAAACATGGTGCAAAATTATTATTCGCATATGGTGAAGCAACTGTACCTAAAGTCACAATTATTACTAGGAAAGCCTATGGTGGTGCATATGATGTAATGTCTTCAAAACATTTAAGAGGTGATATAAATTATGCATGGCCATCAGCAGAAATTGCTGTTATGGGAGCAAAGGGAGCAGTAGAAATAATTTACAGGTCCCAATCGCTAAACCAGGAAAAAATAAAAAAGAAAACAGAACAATATGAAGAAAGATTTGCAAATCCATTTATTGCAGCTGAAAAAGGTTATATAGATGATGTTATTATGCCTAGTAGTTCAAGGAAAAGGCTTGTAAGAGCATTTAAAAGCTTAAAAGGAAAAAAAGTAAATAACCCTTGGAAAAAACATGATAATATTCCACTTTAAAGGTCCAAATGATAAAACATAAGGGTTTCCCCTCCAGAATGCCAGGAACAGATTTTCAATTTACAGTGAGACATTTTAAAAATAAAGTTCCTCCTATAATTGAAAGAAAAAGAAAATTTGATGCACTTCCTATTCATGTTAAAGCAGATAAGACTTTTTTGAAGTGTTTGATTGATCATTTTGGGCATGAGCCTTTTGTAAGAGGGAATTTAGATACTGCTAGGTTAAGTTGGTTATTTGGAAGTGAAGTTTTACCAGCTGATGAAAAATTCAGTCCTACTGACTATAATTCATTGTTGAAAATTGATTTTGATATTGTTAAGTCCAAATATCCAGATCTAATTGATTAATAATTATGTAAAGTAATAAATTAATGATAAAAA
>CACBRT010000021.1 GCA_902541695.1 uncultured Alphaproteobacteria bacterium
ATGATGATAATCTTCTTCAATGCTTTTAAAATAAGTAGGCAATAGCATATGATTATAAATGGTGAATCCTTTAACCCCATTTTCAATAACTCTGTCAGTAAAATGAGTTTTTCTAGTTCTACGGGATAATGAAAGAAAGTGCGAAGACATAATAACCTAGGACAAATACTAATTAATTAATTTTAGTACTTGCAGCTAGATATTCTACAAGAGCAGTTAATTCGTCACTTTTTTTTATTCCTTTGAAATTCATTTTTGTGCCCTTGATATATTTTTTAGGATTCTCTAGGAATGAAATAAGAGTTTCATTGTTCCAAATCAACCCTTCTTGGCCTAATTTTTTTATATTTTTTGAATATTTTTTGTACTCTCTTAATTCACCAGCAACTCTACCAAAAATATTATTAAGATGAGGCCCTGTACCATTTTTTGCATTTAATCCAATTTTATGACATGCTTTACATTTTTTAAAAACCTTTTCTCCTTCTTTAATTAAATTTGGATCAAAACTAGCGATTTCGATATTATCATTTTCATTAACGTTATTATTTTCAGTAATCTCCTCTTCTGGAGTTACATCCAAAACTACAGCTCTTTTTGTTATCGTCGCACTTTTTTTACAATTCTGCATACATCTATTATTAAAAGTAGTATTTTCTAAATTCTCTCGATTATCCAGATAAAAATTTTCTTCATTAGGTAGGGTTATTGCTTCAAAGTTTACATGTGAAAGTTCAAAATCTTCATCTACTAAATCATTTAGATATAGGATGTATGCAGTTATTGCATATACTTCATCATTATTTAAAGATTGAGCATTTCCAAACGGCATAGCTCTATGGATATAATCCCATACAGTTGATAAGTAAGGCCAATAAGAACCAACAGTTTTTACAGGATCTTCACTATCAAGTGTATCAAAACCACCTGCCAGCTCTGGCCATCGGTCTATACCCTCACCAAAATCGCCATGGCAACTTGAACAATTGTCTGTGTAAAGCTCCTCACCAATAATTACAGATCCAGATCCTACAGGCAGGCCTTTTCCATCTGGCCTAATATCAATATCCCATGCCGTAACTTCATTATTTGTAGCAATTCTGCCTAATCCTAGTGTTTGTGAATAAGATATACTACAAATTGCACATAGGAAAATTATATATGATAAAAACTTAAGAGACTTCAACATTTTCTGCTATTCCATCTTTATCTACTGCCCATGTTTGTATTCCGTTATTATGATAAATTGAGTTCTCTCCTCTGATTGATCTTAATTGATCTTTAGTGGGTTGAACATAACCAGTATCATCCATCGCACGGCTCTGTAGAAGAAGAGGTTTTCCATTCCAATTAAATTCAAAATAAAACCTATGCATGGATTTAGTATCAGCTGGTCCACTTAATCTAGCTTCAGCCCAGTTGATTCCTCCATCTATACTTACATCTACTTTTTGAATTTTCCCACGTCCAGACCATGCTACTCCAGTTAGTACTGTTTGTCCTTTTCCATGCTTAATTGGAGCTTGTGGGCTAGGGTTTGTAATTACAGATTTTGCATCCATTTCCCATGTAAATCTTCTAGCCTTTCCATTACTAAACAAATCTGTATATTTTGAAGTTTCCTCCCTATGATGCCATGGTTTATCTCCTACTTCTATTCTTCTTATCCACTTAACCCACATATTTCCTTCCCAGCCAGGAACCACAAGTCTTACTGGATAACCTTGTTCAGGTCTCAATGATTCCCCATTCATTTTAAAAGCAATTATGCAATCATCCATGGCTTTTTTTAATGGTATTGATCGGGTCATAGCTGAAGAGTCTGCCCCCTCGGCTAAAATCCATTTTGCGCTATTTTTTAAACCAACTTCCTTTAAAATATCTTTTAAAAGTATACCAGTATATAACACGTTATGTATCATTCCATGGGTGAATTGGCACCCGTTTAATTGAGCTCCACGCCATTCCATACCAGAATTAGCAGCACATTCTAAAAAATAGAGTTTATTTATTCTAGGGAATCTAGCAAGATCACTTAAATCAAATATTGTTTTTCGATCAACTAAACCATTGATCATAAATCTGTACATTTTGGGGTCAATGACAGCTACACCCCCATGATGTCTTTCAAAGCATAGTCCGTTGGGTGTAATAGTTCCATCTAACTCATGTAGGGGGGTAAAGTTTACTGAACTTGTTGGATCAGCAGTTAGCCAAGGTACATTTCTTCTTATAACGTGATTTTCGTATTCACTTGGAAAACCATAAGGACTTGCATCTACACCATCACCTAACTCACTATTCCAAGGTTGCATTTCCGTAATTGCCTTATCATCAATATTTGAGGCAATTGATTTTGTACTAGAAATTAATGTACTTCCTGCAGCCAAAGATCCAACAACAAATTTTCTTCTAGAGGTTTTTAATTTTCTTACCATTTTTTTCCCATATTATAATATATTTAGAATGAGGATAATTAACCCGTGATCACTTTAACAGAATTATTTTTTTCAATTTGTATTATTTTTTTCCTTCGAATGTATTTTTCTACCAAATCCCACACTGGAGGCCCTTCAGTACTTTCATTTACTGAAGCCCAGCCCCCCACTTTATAATTTTTTTCAGGTTCAATTCTATCTCCAGTTTTTAACATTGTCATCTCTGAAATTCTGTTTCCTTGCGATTTATTAATATCAATTTTATAGCCCATACCTCCTACCCTAACCATGTCTCCACCTTGTTGATAATAAGGATCTGGATTGAATAGATTATCAGCAACATCTTCAAGTATTATTTTAAGCATGTTGCCAGTCATTTCAGTTAAATATACTTTTGGGTAACTCATAGCCGTAGCATTATAAATATCTTCTACAGTAATTTTACTTCCTGGTATTAAACTTGGTCCCCATCTAAAACCAGGGGATAATGCAATATCTGCTCCTCTTTCATCAATAATTGCATTACAAATTAAATCATCCCATGTGCCGTTGAAATTTCCTCGTCTGTACAAAACAGATTCTGTCTCTCCAATTTCTTCTTTTAAAATTGAAAGAAAAGGTTTTCTTTCTTCTTTTATCAAATTGTCCATTTCTTTATCTGATGAAATAACATCTGAAAAAATTGGTATTAATTTAAATTTAAAATCTTTAATTCCTTTATCAACATTAAGATCAATCCTACTCAAGAACTTACCATTACTTCCTGATGCAATTAGAAGAGTTTTATTCTCAATAATTGGGGTTGGTAGAGCATCATGGGTATGACCACAGAATATTATGTCTATACCCTGCGTTCTAGAGGCTAATTGTCTATCAACGTCAAACCCATTATGAGATAATAGAACTACTAAATCTGCATTTTTACTCTTTACTTCATTTACTATATTTTGAATATTTTTTTCTCTTATTCCAAATGAAAGACCAGGGAACATCCAAGAGGGATTGGCTATCGGCATATAAGGAAATGCTTGCCCAATGATAGCAATTTTTTTTCCATTTTGCTCAGTAAAAGTATAAGGTTCAAAAGCTCTTTCGTCCCATTCAGTATCAAAGATATTTGCTCCTAAAAAAGGAAAATTTAAATGATTCTCAACTAACTCCATTACTCTTTCAATACCTAATGTGAATTCCCAGTGACTAGTCATGGCATTGACCCCTAAAAGATTAAAAGCTTTAACCATGTCCATTCCATTTGTTTTAAGTGCAGTGTAACTACCTTGCCAAGTATCGCCTCCGTCTAATAATAATGCATTTGGTTTTTCCGATCGGATAGACTTTACTACTGTTGCTATTCTATCAAGCCCACCCATTTTTCCATAAGTTTTTGCAAGGTTACTAAAACCTTCTGACGACAATGAATAAGCATCTGCACTTTTTATTGGAATGTTGAAATATCTTAAAAACTCTTTTCCAGTAATATGGGGTGGTTTACCTAGAACATTACCAACTCCAAGATTTATATCTGGCTCCCTGAAATATAATGGTTTTAATTGACCGTGAATGTCGGTAATATGCATAATTGTGATATTTCCAAAACTTTTAAAATCTAAAAGATTATTTTCAGAAATCTGTTGTTGAGCCATAACTTTGGCAGAGTTATTAATACCCATGGAATTAAAAATAAATGAAGAAGCAATTGAAGCTTGCAAAAAATGTCTTCTTGAAATCATAGCTTAGTATTCTCCCCCAATAAAAAACCCCAAAACCTGATTATGAAATGATTTTGGGGTAATTTTTTTTTAGATGCAATAGCAATAGTTTGTTTGGAATAAATTAATTCCTTACTGATGGTGTTTCGGCAGACAAGCCATTACCTCTTGACGCAACGTACAATTCAAGAGCTCTAAATTCATCACCACCAACTTTATAGGGAGTAGCCCTTATGTTTTTCATACATCCTTTGAACCTAGCATGAATAGAGTTAAGTTTGGCATTTTTAAGTCTATATGTTGGAAATCCATTAATTTGACCTTGGCTAAGGTGATCTGCACGAATCATCACACCATAATTATCCTCATGACAATTTGCGCAAGACATGTCTAACTGACCAACCCTAGTATAAAATAATTCTTTTCCAAATTCCCACATTGTTTGAACATCACCATCTATCTTTACATTCATAGTCATTCCTCTTGATTGTAAACCAATTAAAGCAACTATTGAGTCCATCGGTGCTTTTCCCCATTTCAATGGTTCTGCTCCCATTTGTTCAGTTCGACAATTGTTTACATGGTCTTCCATTGACCATAATGCGCCAGCTGAAGCATTCCATTTTGGCATCACAGTTCGTAGTCCTTTAAATTCTGACGCATCACCATGACATGAAGCACAAGATTTATTTTTTGAACCTTCGACCTTATTCCAAAGATCTATTCCTTTGTCTACAAAAATCATGCCTGGATTTTCGAAGTCATCCATTTGTAAGGCTTGAGTCTCTTTAATTCTAAAGGTCCAACCTGATCTAACTTCATCAATATTTTCCATATGACTTGGAGCTTTTGTCCTGGTTAAAATAGGTTGACCCTCAACTACTAACTCAGCTGACTCATCTGCTACTGCACAGGACAAATTCAGACCAAAAATCATTAATAATATTATGAATATTTTTTTTGCAAAATTCATTTCTTCCTCTTAATTAGCTTACTGTAATCTTTTTTGTTTTTTCATATACAGATCCATCATCATCATACCATGTGAATTTGAATTCCCCACTTTCAGGAACTACCGCTTCGAACTGAAAGTATGGATTTACGGAAATTCCTGCTTTCATATCAAAATCAACTACATTGGAACCATTAAAATCACAAGTGAATCTATTTATTATAGACTGAGGTATCTTATTGCCATCTGCATCTTTTCTCAAACCAGTCTCCATTTTGTGACTTATTAGAGTTTTTATAGTTATAGCTTCACCAGCACTTGCTTGCTTTGGAACTTTTATTCTTGGTTTTACCCCTTTTGCCATTTTTTATCTCCTTAAATACCTATTATCCACCACATCCGCCAATGGTTACCTTAACTTTTTTAATGTCTTGTATAAAGCTACCATCTTCTAATTTGGCAATTGCCAAAACGTCTTGTGTTTTTCGTAATCTTATTCTTGTAGATGCTGATCTGGTAGCCGATAGTGGACCAAATTTAAATGTAACAACATCGGGACCAGGATTTCCAAGTGCTAGAATTTTGATTGCTGTTGCTTTTTTTGATTCTACACTAATTGGTACAGTATTCCCATTTTCTGCAATTTCAGGCGTTGTTAACATAATATCACCAGAACCAATATTAGCTCCACCAGTAAATTCTTTTATAATATCTTCAGCAGATTGCCCATCTGATTGAGCCAATAAATTAAAAGGTAAAAGTGATGCTGAAAAAGCACTTACACCTAAAACTACTATATTTCTCCTACTAATTTTCATTTATTTCTCCACCTTAATTACTTATTCTTTTAATGTTTGAAGATAGGCTAAAACATCCTCCACTTGTTGAGCTTTTAAGATTGTTTTTCCTACAAACTTTTTTAATGTCCTATTATATCCACTATCTTTATAAAATGCTGGCATAATTGTCCCTTCAAAAACTTTTTTTGAATTAACAAGCATTCCACGTAATTCAGCAGCGGTCCATCTATCCGCAACTCCATCTAAAACTGGTCCGACCGCACCATGAAAGGTTTGTTCAGACATTTCAGAATTAACATGACAGGCTAAACAATTACCCTGTTTTCTATTCATAAATACTTTTCTTCCATTGGCTGGATCACCTGCAATTCCAGTTAGAGACGCAGTTACTGCACCATATTCGTCAGCCACTACATCAGATGGTGCTATTTCTGAGAAAGAAGCTCCTGAATAGAAAATAATAAATAAAAATGAAAATAAAAACTTTAATTTATTCATACTTTAAACCTCGGCTACCTTAAATTAACAAAACATAGTTGCTCTTGTAAACGTATATTAAAGTTATGCTAGCTGCTATTTAAATTTCTTGCAATAAATTTTTGAAGATGTTCTTCACCTTCGTAACCTTTTAACAACACCCATTCTAAAAGAAGTCTGGTTGTACCTTTGGCAAAGGCACCAGGCATTGTAACTACAGATGCTTCAGAAGCGATAATTTTCTTATTTATTTCTTCTGGAAAAAACATAACGGTTGGGGTGAACATAACTCCCCAC
This sequence comes from uncultured Alphaproteobacteria bacterium, assembly GCA_902541695.1. GTDB lineage: Bacteria > Pseudomonadota > Alphaproteobacteria > Rhodobacterales > Rhodobacteraceae > CACIIZ01. The sequence continues at coordinate 6,674 of CACBRT010000021.1, forward strand.
TTTTTTACTATTTCTTTCTCGGGTAAAGTTTCACCATCAAAGTCTGTTACCTCTATATCTCCGAATATATTTATCCTTATTACAAAAAAGTCATCTTGCAATGTAGACGCTATTTCAGGAATAGAGTAGACTTTTTCATGCATTTTTTTGCAATACCCACATCCTTTTTGTTCAAATAAAATCATAAACCTTTTTTGTCCTTGATTTGCCTCCTCTAAATCTTCTCTAAGATCTTTAAAAGTTTCAATTATCCATGGTTCTTCATAAAGACCATCTTCACCAAGTACTAAAGCAAATGCATTGAGAGGGATAATTAAAAACAAAATTATCAAAACCTTTTGTTTCATCTTACCTCCATTTTATTTTAACCTATAACAGTAAAGCTAGGAAAAGTTTCCAAAAGCCAAAAAGATATTACAGACATATTATTACTAACTATCAGAAAAGCAAATATTAAAAGAAAAACGCCCATACTTTTTTCAAAATAATGCATGAATTTTTTATTTCTTTGTATAACTGATAAAAACGGTTGAGTAAAAAAAGAAGCAAGAATGAAAGGAATTGTCATAAAAAATCCATATGTGAAAAGTAGCAAAGCGCCGTGAAATAGGCTATTTTTATCTGCGGCTATAAATAAAACTGTTGCTAAGGCTGGTCCAACACAAGGTGTCCATCCAAATCCAAATGCTAATCCCATTAAGAAGCTCCCAATAAATTTTGTAGGAGAAATTTTTGATGTAACTCTGAATTCTCGATAAAAAAATGAAAATTTAAGCAATCCCAAAAAATGCAAAGAAAAAATTGTTAGAATTGCACCTGCAATTATATTTAGTTCTGGTCTATATTGTCTAAATAACTGACCTAATGAAGAGGCAGCAAGCCCCATCATCATAAAGACAAAAATGATGCCTGCAGAAAAAAACACAGTATTTAAAGTTAATTTTTTTCTTAATTTGTAGCTAAATACTCCCTCAGTTCTAAATTCTTCCATTGATATTCCAGCTAAATAGCAAAGATAGAATGGCACTAATGGTAACACACAAGGAGAAAAAAAAGATAAAATTCCAGCTAAAGCTGCTCCACCGTAACTTATACCGATATCCATTTTGTATGTTTTACCTTTAAGGATCTGATTAATTATATATAATATTATTTTAAATCATTACATCTTTTTTTTTATTTTAAGCAATGAAGTTTTTAGATAATAAAATTATTACTTTCGCTACTACATTATTGATATTAATGTTAATTTCAAATAATTCTTATTCAAATTCCTTAAATATCAAACTTTTAATGATTGATGATACGGGTTGTCCCTTTTGTGAACTTTGGGATGAAGAAATTGGAAGTAAATACTCAAAAACAGAAGAGGGTAAGTTAGCGCCGCTAATCAGGCATCACTATGGTACAAAATTACCTGACAAAATAATTTTAAACTCTGAACCAATATTTACACCAACTTTCATTTTGTTAGAAGACAATATAGAAAAATTTAGATTTGAAGGATATTTAGGAGAAGAATTTTTTTGGTCATTTCTGACTGAATATCTTCAAAAATTAGTTAATAAAAAAAAATAATACTGTTTTTGAGTTTGGTATCATTTTTGCAAAATTAAAATAACCAAGGAGATGATATCATGAATAGTAAGCAGCCCTCAGATTTAATAGTTGAAGTTTTTGCAGTAGCAGTTTCAGACTTAGTTGCTCTAGGTTTATCGAGAGAGGAGGCAGTTCTTGGGCTTTTAAGTCAAGCTGCGGTTCAAGCTAATCCAGGTGCTATGGTTCATGCGGCTGTACTTCACCAGAAATTTCATTCTGATTTTGTAGAAACATGATAAGTTAATTTTCAAAACCAAAAAATTCTGCTACTTCCTCTATTTTAGCTCTCTCGGTTTTTAATTTATTGATCACATTAGACTTGTCCATATATCCTGTAGCTATACCACAAAAAAGCATGTACTCTTTTGGTGCATTAACTTTTTGTTGTACTAATTTGTGAAATGCTGCCCAAGACTCTTGCGCACAGGTATCTAAATTATTTTCTTTTGCTAATAGTAATATACTTTGAACAAACATCCCTAAGTCTGACCATTGAGGATAACCCATACATCGGTTGATAAAAACAAAAATGCCAACTGGTGCACCAAAAAAATTGAAATTTTTTTTGAACTGTTTTCTCCTGTTTTCTTTATCTTCCCTTTTTATTTGAAGAAGGGAGTATAAATCTTCACCACATTTATAACGTCTTTTCATATATAAATCAGGTAAATTGTCAGGGTATATTTTATATTCAGTTGTATATCCTTTAGGATATTTTATTAGCTCCTTATTAACATTACTAATAAGTTTTTTTAATGGATCCCCGCTTAATATATAAACCTTCCAAGGTTGTAAATTTCCTCCTGAAGGTGAATTAATTGCCCCTTCAATAATTTTTTTAATGATTCTTTTACTTATTTTTTTTGATAAGAAAGAGCGACAACTTTTTCTTTGATCTAAAGCATCTGATACTTTCACAATATCCATCCAATTTAATGACAATGAATATTAGTATAAGCTATTTAAGATTTAAATGAATTAATAAAGTTTAAGTAATTCTATTAATTTATTTTATCTAAATTGTAGTTCCCTTACATCCCAATATCCGTCTGTTGCTTTCAGTTTTTTATTAGTTTCTATAATATCAAATAAGTTTTCACCTTTATTATTTATAGCAAATATATCTGCTCCCATATCTATCAAGGCAAAAATAACTTTAGAATTACTATTCCACATTCCAGCTTCATGAAGTGGGGTTCTTCCAAATTCTATTCCTGAATTTACATTTCCTCCTGCTTTTATAATTTCAATAATTACTTTAGGGTCCTTATTCCATCCAGCAGCTCCATGTAATGGTGAAATACCATATTTTGTAAGAGCATTGGGATTTGCTCCTGCATCTAATAATATTTTAATTTTTTTTATTGAACCAAATGGTGCTGCAAGATGAAGCGCTGTTCTTCTCATGTCATCTTCTGCATTAACTGCTGCTCCAAAACTTAAAAGTAGTTTTACAATATTTTCATTTTTATTAAATTTGGAACTATGTAGTGGTGACCAATCATTGCTATTTTTTGCATTAACGTCAGCACCAGCACGAATTAATGTCTCTAAAACAAGAGGATTATCATTTCTTGAAGCACCGTCATGTAATGCTGTTCCACCTGATGCATTTCTAGCATTTAGTTTGGACCCACCTTGGATTAGTAATTTAATGACTTTAGGATTTTTACTATATAATGCTGCTAAATGTAGTGGTGTTCTTCCCATTTCATCTCTTACACCTAAATCTTGACCATCATTTAGACATTTAATGATTTCTTCTGAACTCACTTTCCCCCAATAAGGTTTAATTTGGAGAATTGGATTTCCTTCAACCCACTCTGGACAAATATTAGCAAATGAATATCCAGGTAAAAAAAATATTAAAAATACTAGTAATAAATTTTGTGTTTTAAAAATATTCATGGCAGTTTTAAATCTAACATTTATTTATTCTACGACAAATTTTTTTTAAATTTTATTTTAATATTCTTATTTTACAAAGTGATATTTAATTAATTGAGATAAATATTGAAAAATAAATTTATTCCTATTATTATTGAACTACCTCGGGGTGCTTTATTGCTGAGATGACATTTCAAACCCGTTGAACCTGAACCGATTAGTATCGGCGTAGGAAAGGTTTATTCCATAACTACGACTATACTCAATCATTTTATAATTAGGAATTAAGTTAATGATGAGAAATATTTTATTTTATTTATATTTACTGCCAGTTATAAGCTTGGCAGAAACTCCAGTACTTACAATTTATGCTCCAGATTATTTTGTTTCTGAGTGGGGGCCTGGTCCTAAAATAGAGGAGGCTTTTGAAAAAAAATGTAATTGTGATTTAAAGTTTATACCTGGCGAACCTTTATCTAGAATAATGCTTGAAGGGAAATCCACAAATGCTGATATCTTATTAGGCTTGAGCTATGATAATATTCTAAAAGCTCGAAAATTAGATGTTTTAGATAATATAGGTTTTAAGTATAAATTACCGGAATTACCAATAAATTGGGAAGATAATACATTTTTACCTTTCGATTGGAGTTATCTATCATTTATATATGACAATACAAAAATTGATAATCCTCCTAGATCATTTATCGAACTAGCAAATGATCCAAGAGATTACAAGATTATTATTCAAGATCCAAGAACTTCACCATCTGGTTTAGCATTAATTTTGTGGATAAAATCTATATACGGTAATGATGCATTTGAAATTTGGTCTAAACTTTCATCCAAAATCTTAACAGTCACAAAGGGATGGTCTGAGTCATATGGATTATTTACCTCAGGAGAAGCTGAAATGGTTTTATCTTTTATAACTTCCGAAGCTTATCATAAAATAGCAGAAAATGACATGACAAAAACTTCCCTTATTATGGATGAAGGCCATTATGTTTATGTAGAATTAGCTGCAAAAGTTGATAAAAGTGATAATCAAGATTTATCAAATGAATTTATGAAATTCATTCTTACTGACGAATTTCAAAAAATCATTCCTTTAAATAATTGGTCTTTTCCAGTTAAATTATCTAAAGAAAATTGGCCAATAGAATTTCAAAATCTTCCAAAACCACAAAAATCAATTTATCTAGATGCAAAAAAATCTTCTAAAATTAAATCAGTAGCGATTGCAGAATGGCTAGAAGCAATGTCAAAATAAATATTTCATTCCTAGGTTCAGTTATTCCAATAGTTTTTATATTTTTAATGACTATTGGTTCTTTAACTGTCGTTTTTTTTTGGTCTATAAATAAATCTATTTTACTAAACACTTATGAGATTAAAGTTTTAATATTTACTGTGAAAGAGGCATTAATATCCTCTTGTTTAGCTTGTTTGTTGGCTATACCAATAGCCAGATCTATTTTTCGTAATAATTTTATCTTTAAAAAATTATTCATCAATATTTTGGGATTGCCATTTATTTTTCCTGTAATTGCTGCAGTTTTTAGTATTATTTTAATTTTTGGAAACAATGGTTTAATAAATAAGGGACTGGAACTGATTGGATTTTCTAAGTTCTCAATTTATGGAATTAATGGTATAATACTGATAAATATCTTTTTTAACCTACCACTTGCTGTAAGGTTTTTGTTATTGGCATGGAATTCAATACCAATTGAACAGTTTAAATTAGCAAGATCTCTCAATATTCAATCTTTTAATTTTTTTCGCTTAATTGAAATGCCTATTTTGAGATCCACCTTACCAGTAACTTTCATAATTATTTTTCTTATATGTATAACAAGTTTTTCAGTTGCTTTAATTATGGGAGGTGGACCCAAATCAACTACATTAGAGGTTGCAATTTATCATGCGTTAATATTCGAATTTAATTTTTCTAAAGCTGCTTCTTTAGCAAGTATTCAGTTTTTTATATGTGGAATTATTGCTCTTTTTTTTATATTTTTAGGAAAAAAAAATATCTCTTTTGCTTCAATGAAAATAAATTATTTTAATACAAATTACTTAAATTTAAAAAAAAATATTTTGGATTGGTTCTGGATTTTATTTACAATAATATTTGTTTTATTCCCCATTTTTTTTCTTCTCTTAAAAGGTTTTTGGGGATTATTTAGTTTACCTACCAGCATATATATAGCTGCCTTAAATTCATTAATTATTGCAATTTTTTCAGGGATTATAGGAGTAAGTATAGCTTTATCGATTGCTAATTGTTTGATACATTCACCTTTTTTTTCCAAATATATAGAAATTTTAAGTATATTCATTTTAGCTACTTCTCCAATAGTAATGGGTACGGGACTTTTTTTAATTTTAAGATCATTCATCAATTTTGAAATATTAACACCAATATTAGTAATTTTGATAAATGCAACGATGTCACTGCCTTTTATTTTACGTGCTTTATTGCCAGCAATGATAAAAGTTTCATCTGATGTTGGAAAATTATCAGACAGCTTAAGTATTACAGGATTTAACCGATTTAAAATTATTATATTTCCAAATATTTTTCCTGTTGTATCTTTTTGTATGGGATTAGGATGTGCTTTATCAATGGGCGATTTAGGTGTTATTACTTTGTTTTCATTTGGTGATATTCAAACACTACCTTTAGCTATATTTAGATTAATGATGTCATATAAAATGGATTATGCATTTAGTGGTTCTGTACTATTAATTATACTATGTTTTTTCTTGTTTTATTTATTTGATAATATTGGAAAACTATATGCTTCAAGTTAAAAATCTAGTCGTAAACTTAGATGGTTTTAAGTTAACTGCAGACTTTGAAATTGCAAAAGGTTCACTAATCTCAATAGTAGGACCCTCAGGTGCTGGTAAATCTACTCTATTAAATGCATTAGCTGGATTTATTCCAGTAACATCTGGAACAATTAAATGGAATGGATCAGAAATCACAAAGCAAGATCCTGGATTAAGACCTTTGAGTATTTTATTTCAGGATTATAATCTATTTTCTCACCTTACAGTAAAAGATAATATTGCGATAGGTTTGAGACCTAACCTTAAACTTAATGATTTAGAAACTAATTTGGTCAATTCTGTAATAGAAGAAGTTGGTCTTTCAAAATTTAAATTTATTAAGCCTTTCAAGCTATCAGGGGGTCAAAGATCAAGAGTTTCTTTAGCTAGATCAATAGTAAGGTCAAAACCAATACTACTTTTGGATGAAGCTTTTTCAGGATTAGGTCCAGCTTTACGAACAGAAATGATAAAACTCATAAAAAACAAATCTATAAAAGAAAAAATAACTCTAATTATGGTTTCTCATCATATAAAAGACGCAATGGAACTTGATCAAAAAGTAATATTTGTCAATGAAGGAGAAACAATGAAACCTATAAATATTTCAGTATTTATAAATTCAAAAGATGAAAATATTAGAGAATATATAGGTTTGTAATTAAAATTCTAAAATTTGTAATTTTAAATAATTATTTGTGATTTGATATTTGAACTTATCATTTAAAAGATCAAGACCTAGTAATGATACATTTGGACCCACGAAATCCTTTCTTACAACTAAGAAAGTAACATCATCTAAAATGTTATTAAATAATTTCACTTTTTTGAATTTAGTCTCGAAAGCTACTATCTTTCCATTTGCAGTCTCTAGAATCTTTTCTGCAGGTGAATAAATTTCATCAGTCTTAAGTAGTTTATAATCATTAGTTGATAAAAGAGACTTAGTTGCACCAGTATCTACCAGAAAAATAACTTTTTTATTGTTTATGTCTAATGGGAGGTAAAAATGACCATCAATTGATCTATTAATTAATATACTATTGTTCTTTTCAATAACGTAGTTATATCTCTCTTTTTTCATAGAAAACTGTAATTCATTCCATAGATAATAGGTCGCTAATAAAGCAAAAAAAATCAGTCCCCATATTGCTAGATTTTGAATGTTTTTATTAAGATTTTTTTTATTAGAAAGTAAAAAGGTTCCTAAAAGAACAACTAGAATTATAATAAGGTAAATAAGATAAGAAAAGTTTAAGGTTTCCATACTTATTTAAAATAAACTATGTGATGGATATAAGCTACAAACAAATTTAGTTTAGTATTAAACTAAATTTTAATTCTTTTAATATTTAATACTAGAAATTTTAAATTTTCTCTGATATTACTTTATTATGTATATTAATTTCTTTTAGGTGGCATATATAGTGGATAAAAAAATTTTAACTAAATATCCAGATATAAATCAAATAAAAGAAGCTAGTAAAACACTTCTTGGCAGAGTTGTTTCAACTCCGGTTTTAGAATTAACAGGAAGTAAAATATCAACACTTTTGCCTGAAAATGCTTCTGTTCGAATGAAAATGGAACTTTTTCAGCATACTGGTTCATTCAAATCTAGAGGAGTTTTAATAGCATTTGATAAATTAGATGATCAGCAAAAAAAGAATGGGGTTGTTGCTTTTAGTGCTGGAAATCATGCATTAGCAGTTTCTTGGGGCTCTAAGGCCTGTGATGTAAATGCAAAAGTAGTTATGTTAGAAACATCAGATCCTTCCAGAATTCAGGGATGTAAAGATTATGGAGCTGAAGTAATTCTTTGTGAAAACATTAAAGAAGCTTTTTCTGTTATGCAGGAGATAGCTTCAACTGAAAATAGAACGATATTACAACCTTTTGACTCAGAAAATATGATTTTAGGTTCAGCATCATGTGGTTTAGAAATAATAGAAAACTTTCCTGAAATTGAAGTTGCAATTGTACCGATTGGAGGTGGAGGTCTGATCTCTGGAATTTCTGCAGCTTTGAAACAAATCAAACCGTCTATCTTAATTTATGGTGTAGAACCAGAAGGTGCTGATACAATGTATAAAAGTTTTCAGAATGATACACCAGTTAAGCTTGATAAAGTACAGACTATTGCAGATAGTTTAGGACCACCAATGGCTATGGAATATTCTTTTAGAATTGCACAGGAATTTGTAGATGCTGTTGTGAGAGTAAAAGATGACGAATTAATTGGAGCATTAAAGATAATGCGTGATAAATTAAACTTAATTGTAGAACCGGCGTGTGCTGCATCTTTAGCTGGTTTGTTGGGACCTCTGAAAGAAATGGTAGCGGGTAAAGCTATTTCAATAATTGCGTGTGGATCCAACATATCTTTTGAACGATACAAAAAATTACTTCATGAATAGTTTTAATTTAATAAAGATGAAATTGGTAATTTAAAAATAAACAATATATGCTGATCTCTAAGAGTTAATTCTTTAAATATCCTAAAATCTTAAAATTTCAAGCATTAAAAAAAGAGTTATAATTAGTCCACATATCTATTTGAATTAAGTTTCTTTTTTATCCCTTCTATAATTTTATCGACTTTTTTGGTATCTGATTTTGTTTTTTCAATAAGAGAGGCTAATTTTTCAATTTCATTTGTCAAATCTTGGCTTTGATTATTTGAATCTATTAATCTTAGTTGTGTTTTTTTTATAATTGCAGATAGAGCAGTGTTTTTATCAATTAGCTGTAAAAAGTTTTTTTTGGGGATAAAACTTGCAAATACATTAAATTTTCCAGTTTTTGCAGTAACAGTTCTTTTTGTTGCTAGTATAATAGAGGACTCTCCGAATATTTCATTATCGCTTATTTCATTTAATTTAAGTCCTTCTGGTGTATAAAGTTCTACTATACCTTCTTTTATAAGATATAATCCATCTGGTTCATCTCCTGCTGAATAAATAACCTCGTAAGGTTTCCAGTTTATATTTTTTTGAATTAAAGCCATAAATATAGGATACTACGTTTTATTTTTTTTTCAAATTTATAAAAACTATCTAAAGATTTTTAAATTACCCATTTTTTTATTTTTTGTTAAAAAGTAATCAGGCCATCTGTAATCAAACGGTGGCTTATAATCACAAAGTGGTGGACACCAATGTTTACCATTTATTCCACCGCCTGTTCTTCTCTTAAATTCTTTTTTTGCATCTTTCAAAATCTTTGGGTTCTTTAAAATTTTCAAAAAGGATAGTGCTATTGTTTTAGATGCTGTGAATATCATTGGATTAATTGTTTCGGGAATTCCTCCTAGTGCGTTCATTACCCAATCAGGATATTTAACATCTTGCCCACTTGCTAACATTGGTCTTCCTATATAAAGCCTTGCAGTTGGTGTATGCCAGCACATTTCGGTATAATCATCAGATGTAAAATTAAGTTGTGAAGGAGGAAGATTATTACGCACAATTGCATCAGCCTTTTTTGGATTTATAATTTCAGAAATTTCTTTTAAGAATGGTTTTTTTATTTTTTTAAGACCAAGATTTTTTCTAATCTTATTAGCAATTTTATTAGCATTAGAGCCCCATTTAGGTGGACCTACTTGATTTAAAGATTCAAAAACTAATTCAGAAATTATATGATTTGGGATTCCTGGTCTTGATTTCGAAACCCAATGTTTTGTAAATGTACAATTAGTCATTTTTGCTGCAGCATAAGCATTCCTATCCAAGAAGGTTACCACTTTTTCAGCTTCATCAATGGTCGGGACTCTTATCATATACTGTAATTCAGAAATTTTTGATGGTAAGTTGTCTGCTGTTGCTTGACCTGATGAGAGGATAATTTCATTAATTGACCAACTACCTGAATGGGGAAGCATGTTGTCACGTAAATTTTTTGAGCTTGTGTACATTAAAATAAGTGCTTCATCAGCGCCTGGAGATCTAACATCAGCATGTGATTGTGGAATAGGAGAAAATTGATTATGGTCTTTTGACCATTGCTCTGGTCTTTTACATTCAAATCTATAAATCAATGCATAAGCTGCACCACAATGGATATCCCACCTAACTGTATTGCACCAAGGCAACATATAACAAGGATGAAAACTTATCATGGCATCAATATTGTCATAATAACCATTTGCTGCATGAATAGGTTTTGATCCTCTTAATTTTTCAGCGGGTTCACCTGTGAAAAAAAGTTTACCAGGAATGTTATATTTTTCCATCACAGCCTTCGTAGCTAAAATTCCTCCGAGTGTGCTTATCCCTAATGCAGAGTGAGGATCAGTATGTCCACTGGCATATTCTGATAAACCTTTTCTGGGTGCCTTATATGGTACAGCTGCTTGACATTGTCCTGGTACAGCATCGTACTCTGCATATGTTGCAACCGTAGGTCCCGAACCATTTACCCATTCTGCACAAAAAGCTGTAGGCATTCCTGCAGACGATTTTTTGACTTTAAATTTATTTTGTTTTAAAATTTCCAAATAGAATTTTGCAGATTCATATTCTCTCCAAGCTGGTTCAGCTAGGTTCCAAATATATTGATTCCATTCAGACAGTTTTTCAGCATTTCTATCAATCCATTTTGATAAATATTTATATTCTTTTTTATACAACTGGATAGGACCTTACAAATAAATAACACTTTCTTTCTTTTTAAATTAAATAGCAAGACAAAAGGTTTATAATACACATGAAGCCCTCCCATCTAATCTAAGAGTATTTGCTCCATTTCTTACAGATTCAGCTCTCCTTTTAAGATTAATTGATAATTTTTTAGCATTTCTTTTTTTTGGATTAGGAAGAGTTACCGCTATGTGGGAAGCTTCTTTTAAAGTTAAATCGTATGAATTTTTTTTGAAAAGCGAATTAGAAATAGCTTGTATCCCAAAGTAACCATTTCCAGTTTCTGCAATGTTTAGATATATCTCTAAAATCCTTTTTTTAGACCATAATGTTTCAATAATTATCGTTATCAAAGCTTCTAGTCCTTTTCTAAACCAAGATCTTTCTCTCCATAGTAATAAGTTTTTTGAAACTTGTTGACTAATAGTAGATGCACCACGTGAAAAACCTGTTGTTTTAGCTCTGAAAATTTCTTTAAAATCAAAACCATTATGGGTACAAAAATTCGAGTCTTCTGATGCGAGAACAGTTAATATTACATTTTTTCCAATTTTTTCAATTGTTCTCCATTCTTGAGTAATTTTTTGATCTAATGAAATACTTTCTGATAAAATTACAGTTGTAATTGGAGGATTAATCCATTTAGTTAACAATAAAATCATGAATATTAAAGAAAAAAGGGATAAAATAAATCTTACTGACCATTTTATTAAAGTATAGATAATAGATTTTTTCATTTCAATTACCTAAATAGATTTTGTTTCTACATAATACTTGTTTTATCTAATTATATTTTACTTTTTTGTATTTTGGAATTGATATATTATTTAAATCAAATAAGAAAAACCGTTTTTTTAAATTTACAAAATAAAAGTTTTTTAATGGAATTTAAACTACATGGAGTAAGAGGTTCAATACCTGTACCATCAAAAGAAACCCTTAAATATGGTGGAAATACCACATGTATTGAAATTAGTAATACTTCTTTTCAATTGATAATAGATTTAGGCTCAGGATTTCAAAATGTTAAAATTAAAAAAAATATACCAAAATTTATAGTCTTATCTCATTTTCATCATGATCATACACAGGGTCTTCCTTTTAATTCTGCAGTTTTTGATCCAGATAACCAATTTCATATAAGTTCAGCTCTTTTAAACAGAAAAGAAATAATTAAAACACTTAAAAATTCTTTTTCTCCTCCTGCTTTCCCATTAGACATTATGGAAAATAATTTAAATTTTAATATTATGAATTTTGATACATTTAAAGCAGCTGCGATTGATTTTTTTATAATTGAAAAATTTTCTCTTTGTCATCCAGGAGGATCTTCTGGTTATAAAATTTCTGCTAATAATAAATCCATAGTTTACGCCCTAGATCATGAATTTGGTTTAGACAAAGATATTGATAATTCATTATTAAAAATTGCATCAAATAGTGATGTAATAATTTGGGATGGTATGTACACAATGGAAGAAATAAAAGATAAAAGAGGATGGGGTCATAGTTCAATAGAGGATGGAGTAATTTTCCACAAAAAATCCAAAGCAAAGAAATTATTTATTTCACATCATTCCCCAGAAAGAAGTGATAAAGATTTAGATAGTATGTCAAAAACAAAGTTGCCTAAAGGTGTTTTTTTTGCCAAAGAAAATCAAAAAATTAAATTAACATAATTTTAATATGAGGAAAATATGGAGAAGATTGATTTAAATACAGGTCAATTTATTTTTAAAGCTGGAGAAAAATCAGACAAAGTCTTTCTATTATTGGAAGGTGAAGTTGGTATTTTTCTTCCTACTAATGATACACAACAACCAAATCATAAAATTCAGGAAAATGAAATTTTTGGTGAAATGGGTGTAATTGAAGGTAAGTTAAGAATGGCTACTGCAAGGTGTATGTCTGCAGCAAAAATAATGTCAATTTCAAAAGAACAATTTGAAAAGAAAATTGAAAGTTCTGACCCATTTATAAGAGGTTTAATAAGAATACTTTCATCAAGAGTAAGAGCCTTACAAAAAAATAAGTGATCAATACATCAAAAATAATTATTTCACCTTTTAAAAATCGAAATAGAATTATAGAATATAAGATGAAGTTGAATGAGTAATATTTTAATCCTTTATTCCACGACAGATGGGCATACTTTAACCATATGTAAAAGAATAGAAAACTATTTGAAACATAAATCAAATGTTACTTTAGTTCCTTTAATTGAATGTACAAAAAAAGATTTAGATAATAGCAATATTATAATTATTGGAGCAAGTATTAGATATGGAAAACATAATCCAAAAGTAAGAGAATTCATAGAGAATAATTTAGAAATACTTGACGATAAACATAATGCTTTTTTTACTGTTAATGTAGTAGCAAGAAAATCAACTAAAAATACACCTCAAACAAATCCCTATCTTATTAAATTTTTGAACTCAATATTTTGGAAACCTGACATTGTAGATGTATTTGCTGGTCGTATAGATTATCCATCTTTGAATTTTTGGGATAAACAAATTATTCGTTTAATAATGTATATCACTAAGGGTCCAACAGATCTAAAAAAAACTTATGAATTTACTGATTGGAAAAAGGTTGAAGAATTTGCTTTGAAAATTAATAATCTTATTAAATAGATAAAAAGAAAGCTAAATATAAAAATAATAGAGGGATAAACCCTCTATTATAATTTTAATTTAAAAAATATTTATAAATAAAAGTGTTGAAAAAGTATCTTTTTCAAGCAGCCTTTTTAGATAAAATTTTTCTTGTGGGAGTTTTTATTTCTATTTTCTTGGGTAATTCAGCTTCTGGTATGTTTCTATGAAGTGAGATAATTAGCATACCATTCACTAACTCAGCATTAGTTACTTCAATATTGTCAGCAAGTCTAAATTGTCTAGAAAAGGATCTTTCTGCAATACCTCTATGTATAAATGATGAACTATCAACTGAATTACTTAATGATGCTTTTACACATAAAACACCATCCTTGACTTCAGCGTTGATATCTTTTTCAGAAAAACCCGCTAGTGCAAGCGAAATTTTATACTTATTATCGCTAACTTTTTCAATATTATATGCTGGATAGGACTGTTCTTTGTATGTGGATAACCTTTCAAACTCGTTAAATAAGGAATCATAACCAACAAAAGATTTCATAATTGGGTTTGTAATAAAATTCATAATATTTCTCCTTTAAAAGCAAGACTGATTTGGTCCGTAAAGCAACCAAAAATTATTTATAAATGAGCCTCAATGAGCACTCATAAAGTTTATATGGTATAAAATTTAAGATTTTCAAGTATACTATTAATAATTATTAGTTGTACTTTTATCTAAAATCACTTTTCCGTCACAAGAACCGTCAGCACTACATGACAATGAATCAATACCATTTAGAGTACTACTTATTTGATTCGTTGAATTTAATGTGGAATTTAAATTTTTAAATTCTTCAAAACTTAGAGTGGTCACTTTGTCTTTCCCCCATACCTCACGAGAATCTATAACTTTATTATTAATTTCTGATTTCTCGGGTAAAATCAATATTATTTCACCTGTATCCATATCTACCATTTTTCCAACAATTTGATGTTGTTGATTAGTAAACATTGTAGCCCCAAGAACTGTTAACAATAAATAATTCATCAGAAAAGCTATTTTATATTATTTGCTGTCATATAGAAAATATTAATCATATTATTACAACGTCTTATTATTTTACTTGTTTATAGAGTATAATGAAGTTAATTAGAAGAAGTTTAGAGTTGAGTTAATAAGTTATGTTTTAAATTTTTAAAATTTATGAACAAAATACAATTAATATTTGGACATGGCACTCCCAAAAAGGCATTTTTAACTGCATTAGTAGTAGGTACAATACTCATTTTAATTAATCATGGAGATCAAATAGTAGTAGGTAATTTTCCACATATTGCAAAAATAGCTATGACCTATATAGTTCCATATATTGTGACTACTTGGGGTTCAATTCTGGGTAAAAAATCGACATTATATGAAAAAAATAAACAATAATTGTAGGTAGTATTTTGAAAGTTGAAGATTTTATCAATAAAGAAAAAGTTGTCGATTTAAGTTTCTTTAATTTTGAAAATGCCATAACTGCCGCTTATTATGCTAATGAAAATTTGGAAATCCAAAAAACTAACAAAAATTTTGCAAAGTTTTTTCCAATTCTAGGAAATGTTACAAATGCTTATTTTCCAAATGTTCTTGAACAGCTTGGGATTCCAAACGAACAAATAGCACAATTTAAATCACAAATTGATGAAAATGGTTCTGTATTAATACCCCAAATAAAAATTATTTTAGAAGGTAAAGAAAGGATGTTTTCTTTGCTTTCAGCTAGAACTAAAAACAAAAATTTTTCTTATTTAAATGGAGTACAGGGTCAATTTGTAGATAGAACTAATGAATGGGCTCTTAGAAAAGAAAGAGAACAATTAATTCTACAAAAGGAAAGAGATAGTGAATTAATAAAAGAAAAAAGTCTACAATTAGAAAATCTTGCAACTAGGCTTGCAAAATATTTATCACCTCAAATTTATCAAAGTATTTTTGAAGATAAAGAAATGGTTGATTCAAAACATTCAAGAAAGAATTTAACTATATTTTTTTCTGATATAGTCAAATTTACAGATATTACAGATACAACAGAACCAGAAAGACTAGCCTCAATTGTAAATGCCTATCTATCAGAAATGTCATCGATTGCTTTAGAATATGGAGGTACAATAGATAAATTCATAGGTGACGCTATCCTAGTTTTTTTTGGAGACCCTGACACAAAAGGAGATGTAGAAGATGCTTTAAGTGCTATTGAAATGTCAATTAGAATGCAAAAAAGAGTGAATGAGTTACAAAAAACATGGAAAAAACTTGGTTTAGCTGATGGATTAATGGTAAGAATGGGTATATCCACAGGTTTTTGTACGGTAGGAAATTTTGGATCAGACCTAAGACTTGATTACACAGTATTAGGTAGTCCTGTAAACTTAGCAGCAAGATTACAAGGTATGGCTAATCCAGGAGAAATTATTATAGATGAGAATACACAAAATTTAATATCTCAGGATGTAGATTTAGAAAAATATGAAACATTTACCCCAAAAGGGTTTGTCAGAGCTATAAATACTTTTAAGGTTAAAAATTTTAAAAATCAAAAAGGAAGAAAATTAAATAGAAAACTTTCACGAACTGGAAAAAGAGTTGAAATCAATGTAATTGATAGTTCGGATATAAGAGCAGCCTTACAAGAATTAAAACAAATACAAAATGCTTTTGAAAAAGAGTATTCAATAGATTTATCAAAAGAAAAATAAATTTATGTTTTTTTTATATGTCTATTAAAAAATTTTTTCATAAACAGTTTTATATACCAATCATTCATTATTATGATTTAATTCAAGATTTAAAGAGAGGTATAAATACAAGAGAAAATTGTGAACTCACAGAGCTTGGTTTTTCGGTTGATATAGGTAATAAATATCAACCACTAAGATATAATAGACTGATAGAAGTTATTAAATTTACGTATAAATTAAATCCTAAGTCTTGTTTTATTGATGCTGGTTGTGGAAAAGGAAGACCACTTTTTATAGCCATGGAATATGGGTTTAAAAATGTTCTTGGAATAGACATCTCAAAAAAACTTTTAAAAATTTGTAAAATTAATCTTTCAAAATATAATGATAATTATAAGTTAATTTGTACTGATATCGATAATTTTATATTACCTACAGGTTCTTTAACTATTTTTTTATTTAACCCGTTTAATGAAAAAAAGCTAAAAAAATTAAAATCAAAGATTATGAATAAAAGCACTACTGGATTAATAATTTATTTCAATCCAAAACACGATTATGTATTCTCTAATCTCAATACTGTAAGGATTTTCAATTGGTATAATTTTGGATTATTTAA
>CACBRT010000022.1 GCA_902541695.1 uncultured Alphaproteobacteria bacterium
TTCAAAAAAAATAATTTATTGAGGTACCTTTTAGCCGTTTCAAAACTATACGCGTCGGATATATAAAAAATCAGTAATTTTGAATAAGTGTTTTTTAAATTTTCTAGTCTCAACGGTATATATTCGGTGAGGATAAAGTAAATGAAGTGGTGGCTAAGAAGTTAATTATAAAATAAAATTATTTATTGCACCAAATTTCTTTTTTTTATTAATAAAATTTTAAAATTACGTTAGGTTAGTATTGATAAGATCTTTTTTTGGCATGATGATTAGTTTTAAATTATATATAAGGTTTAAGATTTTATGACTAATTTCCTCATGTGTTCTAAAAAGAATCTTGAAAAAAATCTTTCAGGTAAAGTATATATAGTAACTGGAACAACCTCAGGTATTGGACTAGAAATTGTAAAACAACTGGCAAGCCAGACGGCTACAATTGTATGTGCCTGTAGAAATATAGAATCGTCAGAAAAAATAAATGAAACTATTCTAGTAAATAATCCAAACTCAAGTATTAAAACTATAACTCTAAATTTAGATTCTTTAAATTCAGTAAGAGATTTTACAAAAAAATTTCTAGATCATTTTGATAGATTAGATGGTCTTATTAATAATGCTGCAGTTATGAATACTCCCAAAAGTTATACTGAAGATGGCTTTGAACTTCAACTTGGTACAAATTTTTTAGGTCATTTTTTATTAACAGAATTATTATTACCCATACTAAAAAAAAATAAAACTGGTAGGATAGTACATACTTCAAGTGTTTTTCATGAAAAAGGTTTTATTAATCTAGAGGACTTTAATTTTGAAAAAAGAAAATACTCTGGATGGGAAGCATATTACCAATCGAAATTAGCACAAGTTTTATATTCAAGACATCAAGCTAAATTACTTAAAAATAGTAATATTACTTCGGTAAGCATTCATCCTGGTTGGGTACAAACACCTCTAATTAAACATACTTTACCTATATTTTTTCAAGATTATTTACTTTATCCATTTTTAAAAATAAGTGGTATGGTAGACACTTGGCACGGTTGCCAAACTACAATGCACTGTCTTTTAGATGAAACAATTATTGAAAATTCAGGTCATTTTTATAGTCAGGTGGGAATATATAAAAATAAGGAAGATAAAGCAGGAGGTTGGCCTATGACCAGTCCTAATAAGCAAGTATACGACGATGAACTTTGTACAAAATTATATGATCTATCTCATAATTTAGTAGGACTTTGAAACAATATATTATTCTTGAAATCTTCATAATTTTTATAGAGTAAAATTTAAATAGATTTTTAATTTATAACAATTAAAAATGATTGAGAAAGTATAATTGAAACTATATGTTATTATTTTAAGCTTTATGGGAATAGTTTAATGAGAGAAATTGAATTTAAAGGAAAGGCACTTGAATATTTTGGTATATGGCTTGCCAATATTCTTTTAACTGTAATTACAATTGGTGTTTTCAGCGCCTGGGCAAAAGTTAGAAGGCTCAAATATTTTTTTAATAATACACAAATTCTCGAATATTCATTTGCTTATCATGCTACAGGTTGGCAAATCTTAAAAGGTAGAATTATAGCTCTTTTTGCAATTCTTATTTTAGGTACAGGATCAGCCTACATACCAGGCTTTAGTATTATAAGTTTTATCATAATATTCTTTTTGTTACCTTTCGTAATAAATTCTTCTTTGAGGTTTAATGCACGAATGATTTCTTATAGAAATATTAAATTTAATTGGCATGGAACCTATAAACAAACATTTCTTTATTTTGTTTTAGGTCCAGTAATTAGTTTTGTTTCTTTCGGTTTTCTACATCCTCTTTTTACAAAATTTTATTATACCTATTATGCTAATAACCATTCTTATGGTACATCAAAGTTTTCAGCAAATACAACAGTTAAAAAGTACTATTTAGATTCAATAAAATCTGGTTTTTTACCTACATTAATTATATTCTATAGTATTATTATTTATAC
Organism: uncultured Alphaproteobacteria bacterium; assembly: GCA_902541695.1. Classification (GTDB taxonomy): domain Bacteria; phylum Pseudomonadota; class Alphaproteobacteria; order Rhodobacterales; family Rhodobacteraceae; genus CACIIZ01. The sequence continues at coordinate 1,989 of CACBRT010000022.1, forward strand.
CATTTGGGACATTATATCACTTATGGAATGGGATGTAGATTATATTGATAGTGTTTTTGTAACCTCAGGATCTGAAATTGAAAGAATAATTCATTATAACCTTGGTTATAATAATATTCTCGAAAATTACTCTTACAGTTTTACAACCTTTCTTTTTATATTGATCCCCATTATTTTTCTAACAAATTTTATTTACAAAATTTTTGCTAGAAATATGTTACTAAGAGCTACAATTTTAAATAATTCAAATAATAAGGGAATTGCTGCAAATTTTGATTCAAAATTAAATCCTGCTACATATCTCTGGATTATTATTTCTAATGCAATTATAGTTCCTATAACTCTTGGTCTTATGTCTCCATGGGCACAAATTAGATTTTATAAGTATTTATCTCACTCTACAAAAATCGAAATAATCGGTGATTTAAATCTTTTCCTAGATACTGAAAAAAAGAATTTATCATCACTAGGAGAAGAATACGCAGAAATGGAAGGAATTGAAGTCAATATCTAATAAAAAAATTGATGGAGATTTTTTTAGTTCAGGATCTTCAAAAGCCGAAACTGCAAGTATTTTAATTGACAATAAGGCAGTTTCTGTTTTCAAGGATAATAAATGTCTGTACAATTTGCTAAAAGTTCAATCTGTACAGGATAATAAAAGCATATTTTTTGAAAATGGTAGTTTATTTGTTACCAAAGAAGAATTAAATGTAAAAGATTTGAAATCACTTATTCCAAAGACTGAATCCATATTAAATCATTTAGATGAATTCAAATTAAAAAGCGTTTTTATTATATTATTGATAATAATTGTAATATTAATTAGTTATCGTTTCCTATTTATTTCATTTAGCTCTACTTTAGTATATTTTTTTCCTTATAAGTGGGAACAAAAAATTGGTGAAGCAACTTATAAAACTCTTTCGAATACAATACTTGAAAAATCAGAAATTCCCGAAAAAAGAAAAACTGACATTAGAGAAAAATCTGAAACAATTTTTAAACATACAAAACTTTATAAAAATCCTGAAATTAAATTTAACAAATCAACTATACTTGGTCCCAATGCTTTAGCACTACCAGGTGGACCGATAATAATTACAGATGAGCTTATAAAACTTTTAAAAGATGATGATTTAATTCTATCTGTAATAGCTCATGAGATCGCACATATAAAAGAAAGGCATTCTTTACAACAGATTGTAGAAATAGCGGGTCTATCTTCAATTGCTTGGATGATTTTTGGGTTAGATGAAAGCATTCTAGATGAGATTGTATTCATTGGTATAAATATTTGGAGCTTGAAAAAGAGCCGTGATTTGGAAAAAGATGCAGATTTAATGGCATTAAAATTATTAGAGAAAACTGATATTTCAAAAAAGAATTTTTTGCTAGCTATCGAAAAACTTACAAAACATTATTGTCTAAAAACTAAATTAGAAAAATCAATTTGTATGGATGAAATAAAGAATAGTTGGTTTTCTACTCATCCAACTGGTGCTGAGAGACTCAAATACTTAAAAAATAACTTAGATTAAAAAAATTAAAAATGACTTAATTTACTTTCCAACCAAAATATATCAGCATTAGCACTTGCTACCAATAAGCTATATTTTTTTGATTAACCTAAAGGATATATAAAAAGAGTAGATTTTAAATGTGCATATTAGCTTTCTTCCACGGTGATCGTTGCGGCTGTATTAATATTTCAGTTGGACAGGCAGTTTCTGAAGTGTTCAGAACAAAATTGACTGCTTCAGCTATATCATTAGGTTGCATCATAAGTTCAGAATTTAATCTTTCAGGTTTAACCATAGAGGTATTAACAAATCCTGGATTAATTGTGCAAACTTTTGTTCCATACTCTCTAACATCCTCAAATAATACTTCCATGTAACCATCAATAGCCCTTTTCTGAGCCGTTTGGATGCCTATGCCAGTATGTGGAGCATCTCTTGAATTAATCCTAATTACAGCACCACCAGAATTTTTATTAATTTCTGGAAGAACATTTCTTGCAAAATGATAAGTACTGCGCAAATTTATATCTATTATTTTATCCCAAACTTCTAAATCACATTCGTCAGCTAAAGCTTTATTGTAATCTCCAGCACAATGAATTAGAAAATTCAATCCGCCAAGACATTTAACTGCATTTTCTGAACATTGTTTAATTTCAGTCATATCTGAAACATCACATAAATACATAAAACATGGTTTTCCATATGAAGAACAATTTGAAAAAATATCATTAAGCTTTTCTTGACTTCGTCCAACTAAGAAACAATGAATGCCGTTTTTTGAAAGCATTGACGCCACAGCACTTCCCATTCCACCACTAGCTCCAATTATTAAAGCCTTTTTATCTATAAAATTGTTCATACCACACCCTTTTTCATTTAATTATGCTTACAAATCTAAATTTTGAATTATTTAATAGTTAATAGATAATAAATTTTCTAGATATTTTAAATGTAAGTTTTTATATCCAAAATTTGACAGCTTTCATGATTTTTCACTTTATTAAATAATGAAAATTTCTCGTCGATATGCGTTAAAATCATTTTTTTCTTTAATAAGCTATATATCGCTATCTAATTTTTCTTTAGCAAAGAATCAATCTTTAATAGGAAAAGATGTTATAATTATTGGGGCTGGTATATCTGGATTAATTGCGGCCTCAACATTAATTCAGAAAGGTGCAAATGTAATTATACTAGAGGCCAAAAATTATATTGGAGGAAGAATTAGAACCGACCGAAGTCTTGGCTCACCTTTTGAGTATGGAGCGGGATGGATACACGGACCTTCTCACGATAATCCCATTAGAAATTTGGCTAATCGCTCTAACTCATCTTTATTTATTACAGAAGATGATAGTTGTGAACTATTTAATCTTTCAGGTAATGAAATTGACGAAAAAGTTTGGGATAAGATTGAAAAAGTTTGGGAAGAAATAACATACAATGAAATCGATAGAAATACAAAGGGAAGTATTTTAGATGCAATTTATGAATATGACTCAAATATCTGGAATGACCCAAACATAAGGTGGGTTTTTTCTGCTTATGAAGAATTTGATTATGGCGGTCCTATTCATGAAATTTCAGCAGGTTTAATACAAGATATGAGTAGTTTTCCTACAGATGACGTTATTTTCAAAGATGGATATGATAAAATAATAAATTTACTTGCTAAAAATCTTAAGATTAAAACTAATTCAATTGTTAAATCTGTAAACTACATGAGTAAAAATAATATTATAGTTTCTACTAAATCCAAAAATTATGAATGTGACTATGTAATATGCTCAGTCCCATTAGGGGTGCTCAAGTCTAATTCTATAGAATTTAATCCTGCACTCCCTAACTATAAGCAGGATAGCATAGAAAAAGTTGGATTTGGAACTGTTTCAAAATTAGCTTTGAAATTTACAGATCAATTTTGGAATAGTGATGTTCAATATTATTATACAGTTGCCAAAGAAACGGGAAGGTGGCCTATATGGATGAATTATAGAACCTTTTCAAAAAAGAAAATTCTGATGGGCTTGTGTTTTGGTGATTATGCTAAAAAAGCAGATTTATTGACAACTGAAGAATTAACAGAGGATGGCTTGAAAGTATTAACAAATATCTGGGAAGATGATGTTGGAAAAGTTCAGAATGTATTAAGAACTAGTTGGCTTAGTGATCCATTTACTAGAGGTGCATATTCATTTCCTAGAGTTGATAATTCTAAAGAAGATTTTGAAAATCTAGCTGAATCCATAGATAATAAATTATTTTTTTGTGGAGAACATACCTATCTTAAATATCTTGCAACAACTCACGGTGCTTTTCTTACTGGAATAAGAGCTGCCAACGAAGTTATAAAAGCAACTAAGAATTAAAATTTTTTTAAAGTATAATAATACTAAAATATAATTATAACTGAAATAATGAGTTTAAATTAGTGATGAGTTGAAATTATGTAAGTAAAGACACTTTATTTTATAAGATCTTCTAAACAGGCTTTTTTTTTCGAATCTAGACCGTGTTATACCCAATGATAATCACTTCTCATGGCGATTCATCCTTTATTAATAGAATTTTAATATCACCAAATTATATAAATAAGGTAAAGAATTATTTTTACTATAAAAAATACCATTTTTAAAAAATGATGTTATTTTATCAATATTGTTCATTGCAATGATTAGCTATTAAATAGATATAATGAGTAACTTATGAATAAAAGTGAAAGTTATTAATAATGTACCCTTATATAAGAACCGTAAAATCTTTTCTTTTTAATAGTTTGCGTCCAAAAATTTCTTTAAGAGAGACTCACAGATCCTATCTAGTTTGCTGGCCCTAGGATATTAATATGTGGGGGGAGTTAAATAATGGTCGTGCGCCCTCTCCCTTTTTGACTTTGATCAGTTTGGGCTTTCTTTAAGGGCGGGATTATTTTCTGGTTTTTTAAACATAAAATGCATATGACTGAAGCTAGTTTAAGCATACGTTACCGTCATCGTATAAAAACATTTCGAAGACTAGAAATGCGAACCCGAATTATCTTTTACGATGAACGATTTCTATATTTAGAACAGGTGCTACTATTAAAAGACGGTCGTTGTGCTGTTCATGGCTTAATGCGTAATGCAGTAGTTGAAAATAGGAATCTTGTTTGTCCAGCTTATGCTGCAAAAAAAGTACTAAATATAAAAGTGGAACCAATGATTTGCCCAGACTGGGTAAAAAAATGTATTCTAGCAGAGGAACAAAGACCCTGGCCACCAGGGTTATCCAACTAAATTACAACATTTTTAATCAAAAGTTTAATTAATTATATTCTTAACTTTTACTACCAAAATGCATTAGTAGTAACCGTTACTAATATTAGATTATGATTTTTGGGGTACACCTATTTTTTTATGTTTTGAAATACTTTTTTTGAGAATTGATAAAATTTGAAAATATTTTTTTAGAAACAATAATTAAGTCTAAAATTAAAAATATGATATCTTTATTATCTAGAGATTATAAGCAGGAAGTGAAAAGGAAATTAATGGTCCTTTGTGGCTAAACGATTTGATTGAAGAGTTAATATTGATATAACTCAAAGTAACATTAATTCCCCTATAAAATGGGTATGAGAAGGATATTTGATGAGAAGTATCATCTCTAGCAGACCCAAAAAACATCCCTCCATCATAAAAAGATCTTGATAAAGAAACTATAAAAGGCTTCTTATTGATAAAGCTATTAATAGAAAGACCTATTGAATAATTAAGAGAGATAATGTCTTTAATAGTCTCTCCTTTTGTGAAATATATTTTAGTCTTATATCCATTTTGAAGTCGAGAATTTAAAATTACTGAGCCTTGTAATTGTTGATATTCATCTGAAAAAACCTTTTTCCCAACAAGAGAACTTTCATGGAAAGTTTGCCCAGACCTAAATAATTTAGTAATACTAGTTGAAATACTTTTATCTGTTTTATCAGAAAATTCTCTTTTGTTATGGGCCCAGCTTGCACAAGCATCCAAGAAAATCCACTCTTTGATATGATTTTTTGAACAAGAAGAAATATTTTCATTTCTAACCTGCAACCAATCATATACCGGGGAAGCTACTATCGAAGCATTAAATTTAGTTTCTAAATATTTTCCACGACTATAAAAATTTTTTGCTTTTAAAGAAACTCCCCCTCCAACTAAAAGACCTGATTTAGCTTGATATTCTTCATTTCCAATAAATGTTAAATCACCTAGCTCTATCGATGAATTTAAATTTCCGCCATTTATATTATTCGAATACCCCATAATTGGAAATATTGATTGGCTAGTGATAAAACGATTTTGATTATCTTCATATTTTATTGTTGAAAATCCAACTTGATTAGAAAGCTTTGTAAAATTGATTATTTCAAAAATATTTAATTTTTTTGTTTCTAAAAATTTTTGATTTAAGGCATATAATTCAAGTCTCTCAGAAGAATATAGCAATAAGGTTGAACTAATGTAAATTGGAAAAAAAATAACTATAATCTTTATGAAGTTCTTACGCATAAGTAAATATGACATGAAATATCTCACATGTGAAGATATCAGATGTTCACCTTTAAAACCAAAATGTGTGAACAGTAGTACTTGCTAATAATAGGCTATGGTTTTGGGGTGCCCTAAAGGATATGTCTTAGGGGTGGGTGTTATGATTGTTATATTCAACACCATTTATAGTTTTTCTTCACAAACTCTCTAGCTAAGAATTGTACCTTCTAAATTTGGGTGGCTATGAAAATTATGGTTTTTAATTAATTGATGGAATTAAACTATAAAGGGTTTTCCTTTGTTCTGATGAGGCTACTCGATATTTATTGAAGAAATAAAGTTTACTGAACATATTTTGATATGCCCCACCTACATCTCTTTGAAAAATTTTTGTATGGTTTTTTAATCCAGATTCAGAGTGATACCTTTCTATAATTACATAATATACATGACCAGAAGCCTCATCACTCTTGGTTATAGTTAAACTCTCTAATCCATCTTTTTCATCTGCTCCCATAGGATGGGTATCTTTGATCCAGTTCCCCCATTCTACCAACCATTTATCTACATATTCAATCTCTGCAACAGGTACTTTAAGTACTGCTCCCCAACCAGTTTTAGGAATATCGTCAGAAGAGTAAACTGAAAAACTTATAAAAATTGTGAATAAAATTGAGAGAAATAGTTTTAAAATCATATTATTTAGCCTTTTGGGTAATTAGTTTTATATTTTTATTTTATAATCATCTTAAATTAAATATAATTTGGCCATAATTACCTAACGTAATTTAACAAGATTTATTTTGGAAGCCTACCCTCAAGGATAGGTCTTAGGAGTTAGTTTTATGATTTCACAAAAACTAAACGAAGCAAAATTACAATGAATAATAGGGTTAATTAATCTCTTTATCTATCAAGAAAGTTTCATATCTATTTCTCTTTGGTATTTTTTTATCCCATTCTGCATTCTTAATTATATGCATAGATTTTTTATATGACTTCTTATTTTTAAATAATAGAAAACCTATATGAGAAAATTTATTTTTTTTATTATTTAAAACACCACGATGGGCGCCCAACATACCCGCCTTTTTTAACTTATCTAAAATTTTAAGAAAATGTTTTTCATCCCTTTTTAAATGCTTTTTTAGATTATTTTCTGACTTAAATGTGTGTTTTGCAGTCCAGACATATTTGGTCATTGATAACTCCTGTGAAGGCTAAATAATAATATTCTTCATTTCTTTATAATAAAGAAAATTTAATCACGCACTAAATAATATTTTGAAACCCAACCTAAACAATTATATAGGCCAGGTTATTTTATCACATCCAACAATATTTTTCTAAGCTAATTTTATTAAATATACAAAATCTATAAACAGTAATGCTTACTAAAATAGGCAATGATTTAAAGGTCCCCTACCCTTTGTTATGGGATTTGAAATACTTTTTTTCTAAGGAATTAGAAATACATACAAAAGGATTAGTGTTTCAGTGCTAACCTTCGGATCCATGTCCGTAAGCTATCCCTCTTAGATCGATCATCTCCTTTAAATTATAAAGTTTGAGTGCGGATACGCTGGCTCCTTATTACATGCCGCTCAAAAACACAGCTCACTTATCAGTATATAATGCTAACAACCAGTCAACTAACTGCAGTTTGCAGAAATACAGAGCCTACCCATAAAGCTTTCAGGAATAAGCATCCATATAACTGCTTCTTTCTATTCTGAGTCATCGCCATTCCAGAAATATTGAATATCCAATCATAATACTGCTTATTGGCTGCCCCTAAAGCCATTTATTTATATTTAAAATATCATAGATGTTTAAACCTACAGATTGATAATTTAAATATTTTTACTTTTTTGTTAATTTACTATTGATTGACCTAAGTAAAAAGTACCAATTTAAATATGTTTTAAGCTACTGTTGAGTTTTTTTAATCACTAATTTTTTGAACATATAGTTGATGAAGCGGTATGCTTATAATTCGAAGCTTTCGGCAATAAATGTTAGTGAAAGCATCAATAGCTATTTTGGGGCATCGGATTGGATCAGTACCATATGGAAGTTTTTCTTGTGGAAGTTGTTCTTGCCATAAGTAGTCATCAAATGCAATCACACCATTTTTTTTAAGCAATTTAAAACTAAGAAGTGCGTCAAATAGGACGTCAGGTGCTTGATGGGACCCATCAATATAAATAAAATCAAAGTATCCTTCTTTGCCTTTAGTAATTAATTTTGATAAAGCTACATCACTAAATTCTTTATGAGGCACAAGCTGAACGTTTTTTTTGGCTTTGTTCATTGCTATTTTTGTATTGTGATGAAATCTTGTCTCAACATCAGACATATTGACATCAGCACTTTTATGTTCTTCGCCGCCTTCCCAAGTATCAATACAATGAAGTTCAATCTCTTTTGAGGTTGCAAGTTTTTCAATAAGATAGCAAGTGCTTGCCCCTTCGTAAGAGCCTATCTCTAATATCCGGGTTGGATTAATTTGAGGAATAAGAGAATCCCACGGGCCCCTACCAGTTATTTCAAACCAGTTGTTTGTAAAATTATATATTGTGCTGTTCATTGATTAATACTTTATTAGATTTAAGCAATTCATTATACATATGCCGTAGAAGCTACGTAAAGCGTTTTTTTTTAAAATAACAATTATTAGATAATAGCTACACATAGTAAATGAAATAGGTTATTTATGGGAATATTGCCAAAAAAAATGAAAGCTAATTAAAAAGATGCAAATGGGGTGTAGCCAAGCGAGTAGGCAACTTTTTGAGTGACCATTGATCCAGTCTTGGTCATATTTAATTACCTGAGTAAAACCCAATTAACAATTTTAATGTAAAAGAGTATGATAAACTTTGTACCAATAAAATGTTTATGAAAACAAGAGTTAACCTGATTATGAATTTTATATTTTTAATGATGGCACTTTCTTATCTGACATGGGCCGAAACAGTCTCAGCTGCTGATGATTGTTATAGTCTTGATGCTGATGATAATACGTGGGTTGAGGTGCTAGTTCAGAAAGATTGGGCAAATTCATTGCTAGAGTATTTAGAAGAAAATTATAACAGCTTAGAAAATTCTGAAATTTGGTACTTTGTTGAACAAGCTGAAACATATTATGAAACAGAAGAAGAGATGATGGAATATACAGAATTTCGTTCCATAGCGCTTGACGATGAAGATGTTGCTTGGTTTGAACAAAAAATATCAGCACTTGATCAATTATTAAGTATTAAATTTGTCCGAACCCAAAAACGCTCTGATGCCGATTTTATAATCACTGCGCATGATGGAAGTAACCCTGATGAATATGGCAATTTAGATATGGTAGGCTATGTTTCTGAGACCAAAGATGGGGAAGAATATGTTTTGGTATTGAATTACAATATGGAAGAAAGCGATTATGCAACTGTTTTTTACCATGAATTGGGACATGTTTTAGGATTAAAACATCCCTTCGATAATTCGGGCGGTAACTGTATAGGATCAACAGAAAAGTATGGAGATAAGACAGCTCATACTGGATTGACAGTTATGGCATATGAAGATCCCCCAGAAGGTTGGGAATATTTGAAATTCTATTCCAAAGTTGATCTCTTGGCATTACAGTCAATTTTTGGAAAAGAAAACTGATTAAATCTTTTCAAAACATGTGATAAGGTAATTTCACTAAATGGGCCTTGGTTTTTGTGGCACCCTCAAGGATATGTCTTAGGGGTGGTCAAATACTATGGTTTACATATTAATATTAAAAAATTCATTAACCAGATCTAGAAGTTTAATCAGCTTTTGATTTCTTTTAGTCTCTTGAATTTAATAATATGTCGAAACCGCTACTTTGAAATTTGATGATTTAATTTATCCATTGTATATATTTTGTAGTTGAAACAGATTTATAATAGACTATTTTCAAGCATGTAACAAAAAACAAGAGGCATGAAAAATGAGTGTTGAACTATATTTTATCTGTTTTTATGGACTTTTGATCGTAGCAAGTACCCTTGTCCAACAACTTACTAGCTTGGTAAACGTCGGTATTATATCTGTGTTCACTAGTCGAGAAGGCGTAAAATTTTCCGGTATGACCGGAAGATTAGAACGCGCTATTCTAAATTGCGTGATAGCATTAGCTGTGATAGCTCCAGCAATCCTAGTACTTACAATAACCAAAACCAGCAGTGCAAATACCATGCTAGCTGTTCAAGTTTTCTTTTGGGCTCGTCTTGTTTACGTAATCGCTTATGGTTTTAATATTATCGGCGTAAGGTCTGTAAGTTGGATTGTAAGTTTGTTAAGTATCCTATATTTGTATTGGTCAGCAATGTCCATCAGCTAACTTTTTAGAAACAGAAAATAATCATATTATACATTAGAGGGCTTTATGAACGCTTTAGATCAGCTGATCAGTTTTAATAGAACGACTTGTTTACTTCAATCCGTAGCTGGTAGAAATGCCTGGGATCAGGAGACAATGATGCCATCTAAGAGTGGTAATTCTCGGGCAATGGAGATGGGTGCACTTGAGGAAGTTATTCACGATAGAAAGAAAAATTCAAAAGTCAGAAAGTTATTGGAAGAAGCCGAACCTAAAACAACTTTTCAAAAAAGAGCATACACACTAATAAAAAGAGACTTTGATAGAGCGGCAGCAATACCGAGCGAACTCGCATCTGATTTGGCTGCAACCACATCCTTAGCTCAAATGGCCTGGCAAAAGGCTAGACAAAATAATGATTTTTCTGAGTTTTCACCTCACTTAAAGAAGGTAATTGATTTAAAGAGAGAAGAGGCATCCCTTTTATCTCCAACTGGAGATTTATACGATGGGTTAATAAATGATTACGAATTTGGAATGACAAAAAAAGAGACCGCCAGTATTTTTGAAGAAATGAAGCCAAGACTTCTAGATTTGCGACAGAGAATAAGTGAAACAAAGCTGTCTAAACCCGTATTAGAAGGCGACTTTAATACGGATAAACAATTAAAACTCGCACAAGAAATAGCGAAGACATTTTTCTATGATTTGGATAGAGGAAGGATTGATACTGTAGCGCATCCTTTTTGTTCAGGTGGTGGAGATGATGTGCGAATTACTACTCGAGTCGATAGTAAGGATCCATTTAACTGTTTATACAGTACTATTCATGAAGTGGGACACGCATGTTATGAGCAAAACGTATCTTCAGACTTTTTACACTCACCTCTCGGCTCTGGCGTATCTTTAGGTATTCACGAGAGCCAGTCTAGGATATTTGAGAACCAAATAGGAAGATCTAGGCAATTCACAAAGTGGTTATTCAAAAAAATGAAAAGCTATTTTGGAGAATTTGGTATTAGAGATGAAGAAGAATTCTACCGTTTGGTTAATAAGGTTGAAACCGGTTTTATTAGAACCGAAGCAGACGAAGTTCACTACAATCTACATATTATGCTTCGCTTTGAGCTCGAAGTAGAGGTGATTGGAAAAAATTTGGAAGTTCCTGATTTGCCCGAAGCCTGGAATACAAAATTCAAGGATTATTTTGGTCAGGATGTAAAAAAATTCTCTGATGGTATTCTTCAGGACGTTCATTGGTCAATCGGTGCATTTGGATATTTTCCAACCTACACTTTAGGTAACTTAAATGCCGGTTGTTTATTTGAAAAGATGCGAAAAGATATCCCTAGTCTTACAGATAGATTTGAGAAAGGTGACGTGTCATTAGCAACTACTTGGTTAATAGAGAACATACATCAGCATGGAAGCCTATACGAACCTGCTGACTTGATCAAAAAAGCTACTGGAAAGGACTTTACTCCTGAGCCATTTTTAAATTATTTAGACGAAAAATTTTCTGATATTTATGAGATCTAATCTCTAAAAATTATAAATTGTAGGAAAAGAGATAAATCTAGCTTTTTCGCTTACGAAATAACTTCCTGAAGACTATCTTTCTTTTGCCTTGATACTCTAAGCTAATTTCCTTGTATTTTTACCTGCTCTTTTAACTTACTCTGCTTGACTGAAGAAATAATTTTCTTTGATATGTCTTGTTAAATTCCCTTTGCAAATTATAGGCTTACCCACTCTATTACCTGAAGCGCTTGCCAGAGATTTATCCAAAGGATTATGATGACTCAAAAATTACTATCTGAAAAGATTATAAATGCAAATCTTCATCACCCAAAATGTGTGAGCAGTAATACTAACTAATAATAGGCTATGTTTTTTGGGGCACCCTCAAGGGTATGTCTTTGGGGTGGGTGTTAGGATTGTTATGTTCAACACCCTTTATAGTTCTTCTTGACGTACCACCTTACCATTGTTTTGCTTCTTAATTTTAAAATTTTACCGATATAATAAAAGGTAGAGTTTTTAAGGTACTCTTAAATGCAAAACCCCTTTAAGACACAAAGAACTTTATCATGGCAATTTGTTTTATAAATAGAAAAACATAAAAAATAATTAATAAAAAAAATTTATAGAATTAATTAAATTTTACTAATATTAGATTTTAAATTATTATTAATTAATAAAAGACTATAAAAATGGACAAACAAATTAAAGCAGAAATAACCTGTAAATGTTCAAAATGCAAATTGACTTTAAACTATGCGTCTCCTAGCTTATGCTTACTATGTGGTTGTAAAGATTGTAGAGAGGCTTTAATTTGGGGTTTCAAACAAGGCGGTAATCCCCCTCAGATTTTGCCCCAACTTTTATATATTCGATCTGACATAAAAAAAATTCAAGGTTTAGAGTTTCTTCGTGCGTTTCAAATTCATGAAAATGCAAAGTCTACTCGTGTTTACTGTATAAAGTGTTTTTCTATTTTAGGAGTGGATCACCCAGGTTATAAAAATAATGTATTTATGTTTTTTAAAGGATTTTGTTCCGCTAGCTTTGATTTAGAGATCAAGCCAAGTGCAGCAATTTATTTAAAAGATTTTCCTGAACATTTGATTAATGAAATACCTAATGATGTAGACAAATATTGGTCATTTGAAAATAAAGAGCGTGAAAGATTTTTTTTGATTCCTGAAGTTTCCAATTCTCTAAGAGAAGTCATAACACCTGCAGAAGGAATTACTTTTAGGGAAATGATACTAAAACTACCCAAAATTGAAATATTAAACTTACCTCCAAATTAATTGCTTAATAAGATAAGTTAATTCATATAATAAAATTTGATTTAGATAAAAAAATCATTGTTATGATAACAACGAATTAAAATTTAGTATTAAAAAATAGTATAAACCTATAAACAAATTAACCATCAAGTATAAAATAAAACATAATGTGTTAGCAGTAGTACTTGCTAATAATAGGCTATTGTTTTTGGGGTTCCCAAGGATATGTCTTAGGGTGGGTGTTATGATTGTTATGTTCAACACCCTTTATAGTTCTTAATGAATACACGAAAAAAGATAAGCTTGCTGAACATTATCGTCAGGCTGATAAAGGTCTTATTCTCAGGGCTAAACTAAAATGGATCGAAAACCTACTTATAGATAATAGACTTATGCCTGAGGATTAGATAAAGCATTTTTTTGGTTCTTACACATTAATGCTAATCTGAATTTGGTAATTGAATATTGAAATTTATTCTGCTTAAATCTTGGTTGGCTCTATAGGATATTGCATGTTTCCTTTATTAAAATATTTTATAACGGTGATGTCGCTTTTAATTTTTAATGTTAATGCGTTGCAGGCATCAAATATCAATAAAAGTACATCATTTGTTACACAGGCGAAGTATCGATGTGAAGTTGCCACTAAAGATGGCTTTAAGCCCTATCCCCTAGGAATTGATCATTTCAGAATGAGCCCTTTGCATTATGGAATTGCAGATCTATATGGTGATGGATTTTTAGATATGCTTTTCGGTGCTAGTGATGAAACTTTTTCTATTGATAGAATAGCGGAGGGTTCTCACCCTACGTTTGTATAAGAAGGTAACGAAGATCGGAGTCGTAGACCATATCAATACGCATTTTACAGTCAAGATGATAATTTCAAATTACCAAGAGGCACAAAATATTTAAATGCTCGAACAATACTAACCCAAGACTTCAATGGTGATGGAATTGATGATTTGGCATTAACAATATGGGGTACAGATTATGAACCCTATACTCCTGCCAGGAATGAAATCTTACTGTCCTCTCCAGCCGGCTACAGAGCTGACTATCTTCCAGGCCCAGCATATTTTAATCATGGGGGAGGTGCAGGGGATATTGATGGTGATGTTGATATTATAATGGACGGAAGTATTAATTTCAGCTACGGCCCTCTACACGTGTACTTAAACGATGGTTTGGGTAATTTTAGTTATAACCAAATAAATTTAAACAAAAACTATACTGATTTACTTGCTCTATATGACTTGGATGGTGACCAGAAACTCGATATTGTTGCAGCTGTGGAAAAACATAAAGGACTTCAAGTCTTTTGGGGGAAAGGAAATGGATACTTCACACCAGGTACAGATATATTTAGTGATGAAGATTGGCATTCAGAAGTAAGTTATAAACGTGGTTCTAAGGACACTTACACACGCATTAAATCTTGGTTATTTCGTGATCCAGCGATCGCTGACATAGATAATGATGGAAAGATAAATATCCTTATCCCTGGCTCAGTTAATGATCAAGAAAGAGTTTACAATGTTGAGTTCGATGGGCGGCGAATAGTTAGGGCTACTAAATTATGGGAACAAGACGAAGAACTTAAACATACTATCAAATTGCATTGGCTCACCGCATGCAAATTAAACTCTGACTATTATGATTTAATATCAGAAGTTTTTGGGCAATATCATTATGAAAACTTTAGGGCAGGAGAACAACATGATTTGTCTCGCGCAGATAAATTAATTTTTAAGAATGATGGGAAAGGTAACTTTTCATTTTTCAAATTGGAAAATCCAGATTTTCTAGACAAAAAGTATCATGATCTCATACATGACTATGCTAAGTTTCTGGGAGTGAGTGTTACCCCATACACCCCCAAACAACTCTACTATCCAAATAATCTTGATCAGCAACTACGATTTCGTCACCCATATTATTTTGAAAAAAGGAGGCATAATTTTCCTTATAATACTGTGCCTTCAATTACGGAAAACCGTGGTATTTACCTACCTAATCCAGGTGAGCAGCCAGTAGCCCAATCAAAAGCGAAAGAAAATGATCCAAATGCAGTATCAGACCGTGTTAAGGCAATACTAAAACAAATACAGTCAGGAGATTGAATAAACTTAATTATTAGATAAGAAATTTTGAAACTTAAAAATAGAGCTTTTTTTAATCATTTAACTTAAGCAAATCATATGCTGACAGAGTTTGTAATTGTAAAACTAATAACTTCTCATCCTTATCATATGCACAAATTGTAGGTACACCCAATATTCAATATGTTTCATGGGGAAAAACATAAATTTTATTGAAACCACCCAAACCAAAATGTGTGAGCATAAGTACTTGCTAATAACAGGCTATGGTTTTTGGGGTACCCTCAAGGATATGTCTTAGGGGTAGGTGTTATCTTTATTATGTTAGTTATCTTAAAAACTAAAACTCAAAAAAATCCACCTTTTGACATTTTTTTACTACCATTTGAATTGCCTAAATTTGCCTTTATATGAGTACGAACTTTGTTTTCCATAAAACCCTTAAATTGGCACTTGCAAAGGTAAAATAATCCTCTGCTAAAGGTTTTATAAACTCTCTCCGAAAAGACCACTCTAAAGATTTTGTCATTATCCACAGAGACCTTAAGAAAACCTATTGATTACTGTAGTTGGTAATATACCTTACAACAGCGTTGCAAAATAAAAACAATTAGCCTTTGAATATTGTTGCTTAGCCTTGTCGAAGCTATCCATCAGAAACTGAGATTGTTTGGGTGTCAACACTCCAAATTCTGTTGACGCAGGCAAGGTCCCTCCGCTCGGATCGAGAGAAGACCAACAGGATTGGAGGTCTCCCACAGCACTCCTAGTCTTCTTCCCAAACACTCCATCCGGAGAACCTGCATTAAATCCAAAAAAGTTTAAAGATTTTTGTATTTTTACACGCTGCTGTTTACTAGAAAGAGTTTTAGTAACGTCCGATGTAAAGGAAACTTGATGTCCGTTCCAAGCAAATATGGGCGCTGTGTCACAATATCCCCACCTTCCTTCAAATTTTCCTTCTGAAACCATCTTAAACCAAGCTTTTCCATAAAAGCGGCTTCCATCAACAAGGCTATTACATTCCTGACCACTTTTATCTTGAACCCAATAACCTTCAAAAGAAGCTCCCCCATCTTTGTAGGAACCGATAAATCTGTTTCTTTTATCATTTGCATAGTGACCTATTTGGCGAACAGCTGGCTGGGCCGTTGAAGCTGTCTGTACAGGTGTCGTATTTTTGCAATATTTAAAAAAGTGTTTATTTCCATTCCAAATAGAATAAAGATCGGATGTAGCTGATCGGTCTGACGGATAATGAAATTCCCAGACAACAACCTTATCCTTATCGACCTTTTTCCCGTCTCTTAGGTAACCCTGTACTCTGATACTCCCATCTTTAGCCGACAAAATTTTGTCAACAGTAGAAGGTTTATAATCACCAGAGTCATGATTTTGCCACCATGACCTCAGTACATTTTTTTCAAAATCAATTTCCCAATTTACCCATTTAACATGTTCTTGCATACCACATTCCCAACTTAAAAGTTTTGGAGTGCTTTGATTATTTGCTTCTTTAATGCTATAAAATGTTGCTGGAGACTTACTCTTGGTTCCATCAGGATTTGTCCATTCAGTCATGTATTTGGCATCAGCGTAAGCGAACGGCAAAGCCATGACTGCAAAAAAAATTAAGCTCAGACATAGCCGATAAAAAAAAGAAAATGCTTTCATACAAAACATTTTACATGAAATTTCTTGTCTGACAAGATATTAGATTCTGACCTTCCTTGCCCAAAATGTGAGAGCAGTAGTACTTGCTAACAATAGGCTATGGTTTTTGGGATATACTCAAAGATTGTCATATTGCTCTGGTTTTCAGGACAATTATGCAGGTTTATTATATGAAACTAGGTAATTTGAATTCCTAATATTATTTTAAGTTGTGGTATGTCGTATACATTCAAAATTTGGATTTCAATTATGGCAGCTAGTTCTTTGGCACTTTAAGTATATGATGAGTTTGTTATTACTTAGCCATAATCTAATTTGTAAAAAAATTTTAAGAATACCTGAAGGCTTTAAGCTCTAAACGTCCGTATCTTAGGCTAAATGATCAATACAATTAAATAACTTTGACGTCTTGATATTTTTCCATTATTCAAAAACTTTATAATCTTGAGTAACATAAAACGCTTAAGGAGGATATATTGAATAAAATTTTTATCACTCGGCCACTGCCCCCTGAAGTTCTCAAGAAAGCAAAAACCTTGGGAGAGGTTACATTCCGAAGTTTGACTTCTCCACTCACAACTATGGAAATGACTGAAGCTCTTCAAAACTTTGATATTATATTACCAACATTGGGTGATCTGTTTTCAGAATCAATCTTCCAAAAAGTAACCAAAATAAGATGCAAACTATTGGCTAATTTTGGAGCAGGTTACAATCATATCGCTGTTGAAGCTGCAAAAGAAAAGGGTGTAATTGTAACAAATACTCCAGGAGTACTTACTGATGCTACAGCTGATATAGCTTTGACGCTAATGTTAATGACAGCTAGGAGAGCTGGTGAGGGAGAAAGGCTTTTGAGAAAAGGAAAGTGGGAAGGCTGGCATCCTACTCAGATGCTAGGATATCATGTTAGCGGAAAAATTGCTGCTATAATTGGAATGGGTCGAATTGGTCAGGCTATAGCTCATCGGTGTCATTTTGGCTTTGGAATGGACATTATTTATAATAGTCGGTCAAGCAAGAACCTTGATTTTCCTGCTACCTACTTTCAAAATGTCGAGGAAGCAACAAAAAAAGGAGATGTTGTATTCATAGCAGTGCCAGGAGGGAAAGCCACTAGGCATCTTATCAATCGAAGAATTTTTAGCACTATGAAATCTCATTCAATTCTAGTAAATATTTCTAGGGGGGATGTAATTGCTGAAATAGATCTTATTGAGGCTTTAAAAAAAGGAGATATTGGAGGTGCTGGTTTAGATGTCTATGAATTTGAACCAAAGATACCAGAAGGATTATTGGAGATGGAAAATGTAACCCTTTTTCCACATTTAGGGTCTGCCTCTTTAGAAATAAGGACTGAGATGGGGATGATGGCTTTAGCAAACATCGTGAATTTTTTAAATGGTAAATCACCTCCAAATTTGGTTTGAATCTGACAAATTCAATCTTTTTATGAATGCAATTCATTTTATTAGGGGTTGATCTCAAAAGTAGACGAAAGAGATAAATTTTTAAAGTGAAAACTTTTTAAATAGTTTTCCAAAGCGTAGTTTTGTGTTTTAGTACATAAAAGAACAACTTTTTAAAATTTTATACTGTATTTACAAGACACTTTCAGATCAAAAGAAGAAAAATGACTATAATTTAACCAAACAAAAAAATTATTATTGTTTTTTCATACCATTTTAAGATATGTAGCAAGAACTTTTTAATTTCTTTAATTTAGGAGATAAATAATGGTTTTAAGAAAAAGTCTTTTTGTTCCAGGCCCAACGAACGTACCTGATGCAATTAGAAAAGCGATAGACGTACCTATGGAAGATCACAGAGCTCCCGACTTACCTGAATTTATTCTTCCATTGTTAAATGATGTCAAAAAAGTTTTTAAAACCATTTCAGGGCAAGTTTTTATTTTTCCCGCGTCAGGTACAGGAGCCTGGGAGGCCGCAGTTACTAATACGCTTAATCCTGGTGATAAGGTACTTGCTGCGAGATTTGGACAATTCTCCCATCTTTGGATAGACATGTGTGAACGATTAGGATTGAACGTCCAGGTTGTAGAATGCGAGTGGGGAACAGGAGTGCCGATGGAAACGTTTAGGGAAATTCTATCGGCTGACAAAAGCAGATCTATAAAAGCAGTCTTAGCAACACAAAACGAAACTGCTACTGGCGTTAAAACTGATATAGGAGCGATCAGAAATGTCATGAATGATGCCAATCACCACGCTATGCTATACGTAGATGGCGTAAGTTCCATTGCGTCAGTTGACTTTCAAATGGATGCATGGGGGGTAGATTTAGCTGTTTCAGGATCCCAGAAAGGATTTATGCTACCAGCTGGCTTAGCAATTATGGCTGCTAGTCAGAAAGCTATAAAAGCATCTGAAAACGCTTCCATGCGAAGATGCTATTTTGATTTTGGAGATATGGTAAAAATAAACGCCACAGGTTATTTTCCTTATACACCACCAATGAGCCTTCTCCGTGGTTTGCGAGCTTCGTTGGATAGGATCTTTGATGAAGGTTTGGAAAATATCTTTGCAAGGCATACTTTTCTAGCAGAAGGGGTCAGACAAGCTGTATCCGCTTGGGGACTATCTCTTTGTGCGAAGGAACCTCAATGGTATTCTGACACAGTAACAGCTATACTTGTTCCTGAGGGCAAAGATGCTAACCGGGTAATCAAACACGCTTATCACCGTTATGGATTAAGCCTAGGTGCAGGACTGTCCGTCGTTGCAGGAAAACTATTCAGAATAGGGCACTTGGGCGACTTGAATGAGTTAATGCTTATGAGTGCAATATCTGGAGCTGAAATGGCAATGCGAGATGTAGGCATTATGGAGGTTGAAGCTGGGTCGGGCGTTGCAGCAGCACAAGAGTATTATCGAAAAAATGGGTAGAGAACTTGACCACAATTAGCCAACAGACCTTTTCAGGTAAAACCTGTAAATATCGAGTTAACAGATCGATTTCACTGGCCTAAGGGTATGTAAAACTTTTTCTAATATTTGTCTTATCAAATAAATTATGTAGTATACAAATTTTGTGACAAAATCTTTAATAAGTAATTCGTCTAGTCAAATAGGACCAGCAAATAAAAAATCTTTTGATATGTTATCTCACTTTGAAAAGTTTGAAGAAAAAGATATTGATAAAAGAAAAGAAGAAATTGTAAAATTAATAACTACTTTTTTTGAAATATGTTAATTAATTTAAATTAAGTTATCCCAAACCAAAATGTGTAAGTACTAGCACTTGCTAATAATAGGCTATGGTTTTTGGGGTGCCATCAAGGATATGTCTTAGGGGTGGGTCTTATGATTGATATGTTCGACACCCTTTATAGTTCTTCTTAAGACACTCTCTTGCTAAGTCTTGTGCTTTCTCAATTTGGGAAGGGGTCATTTCCTTATCTAAGGCTTCTAACATTCCTTTAGAATTCTTAAATCCATTTGATGAAGCTATGCTTGCCCACATGTGTGCATAAACTTTATCAATTTTAACACCTGCCCATTGTAGTAATCAATATTTCCAAAAGCGTCACGCCAATCGGTAAAAGCCTTTAGAAATCTTATAAAATTGCTTAGTTGAAAACAAAGAAGGTACTGATCAAGGAGTACGAGCAAACCACTCCCTAAGCCATTTTAAGAGTCACTGAGGAGCCATTGCCTGGTTTAGTGTAAGAAGGATTCAGTCTCTATCAAGTAAACTTAAAATAGAACTACTAGCCCAATAACAATTATCGGAATCCAAATAAAAAAAACGAATGGACCGCTCAAAAATCTTGAAGGAGCTCCAACGTCTCTGGCTCGTTGGGATACTTCTTTGGCTTGTTGTTCTGGGTGGTCATTT
>CACBRT010000023.1 GCA_902541695.1 uncultured Alphaproteobacteria bacterium
CATACTTAGCGCACTTTCAGAAAAACTAATTTTTTCTTCTTTACAGACATGAGATAAATGTTCAGATATTAAATCGTTTCCAATTCTTTCTAAATCAAATCTCTGACATCTAGATATTACGGTGGTTGGAATTTTTAAAACTTCGGTAGTTGCAAAAATAAATTTTACATGCTCGGGTGGTTCTTCTAAAGTCTTCAAAAGAGCATTAAAAGCAGAATTTGACAACATATGAACTTCGTCGATTATATAAACTTTAAATCGTGCATTAACAGTTTTATAATCAATATTTTCAATAATTTCTCTAATATCAGATACCCCAGTTCTGCTAGCTGCATCCATTTCAATTACATCTATATTTCGACTTTCAGTTATGGATATACATGATTCACAGTCTCCACATGGGTCAATTGTTGGTAGATTATTATTAAGAGGAGAAATACAATTAAGTCCTTTGGCGATTATCCTTGCTGTCGAAGTTTTACCGATCC
Organism: uncultured Alphaproteobacteria bacterium; assembly: GCA_902541695.1. GTDB lineage: Bacteria > Pseudomonadota > Alphaproteobacteria > Rhodobacterales > Rhodobacteraceae > CACIIZ01. The sequence goes on from CACBRT010000023.1 coordinate 489, forward strand.
CTCTAGAACCAGTTAGAAGAAAAGCATGGGCTACGCGATTTAATTTAAAAGAATTAGTTAATACTTTAACTAAAGTATTCTGCCCAACTAACTCAGATATTTTCTGTGGCCTGTATTTTCTAGCTAAGACAGTGTAACCCATTTTATTTTAAAATTCAGTAATATTAAAATTAACTACATTTAATAGAATTAGATTATAGTGAGAGATTGTATTTGACCCAAGCGATATTCGTTACGGCTGCTTCTTTTCAGACCTGACCGGATTGGCGAACCTCTTGTCCAAAACAATCTCTCAATATTATTAGTAAATTTTTCTTAGAAAATTTACAAGTGTTTGATTATGTATTATCAATAAATACATGATCGAGAAAAAAAAACTTGTTTTTACTACCAATTTAAAGTTTTACAAAAAAAAAAATATTAATAATGTTAATGTTTTCAAAAGTTTTGAAAATAAACATATTTTTTTTTGTGAAGGTTTAATACTTCTAAAAAAAATAAGAAATAAATTTAAATTATCATATTTTGATGAAAATAACGAATTATTTAACTATATTAATCATAGTGTATATATAGGAAGTTTTAAAAAAAAAAATATATATGCCCATAATATTTCAAAAAAAAAAACAGCATCAAATTTAGACCAAATTGATTTTTTTAAAAACAAAATCAAAAAAGAAGATTTATCTGAAATATTTTTTTGTGACTTAAGAAAGGTGTTTTTAGATTTGTCTATTAAAGACTCATATATAGCAGGAGTTGGAAAATCTATAATTAATTGGAAAGTAGAAAATTCATTCTGCCCAAAATGTGGAGAAAAGTTCTTATGCAATGACTTTAAATGGGAAAATAAATGTATTAACTGTAAAAAAATAACTTTTGCCCGAGTTAATCCTGTTGTCATAATTATTATAATAAATGGAAAAAAAACTCTTCTTGGAAGATCTTATCACTTCCCAGATAAACTTTATTCATGTTTGGCAGGATTTGTTGAACCTGGAGAAACTCTAGAAATGGCTGCTATTAGAGAAATTAAAGAAGAAGTAGGAATTAAAATAACTAATATAAAATATATTACTAATCAACCTTGGCCATTTCCTTCGTCTTTAATGTTTGGACTGATGGCTAAAACAACCAATAAAAATTTAAAAATAGATAAAAATGAAATAGAACACGCTTTTTGGATAACAAAATCAAAATTAAAAAAAATATTGAATAGTAAAACCGATAAAATTTCAGCAGCAAGAAAAGGGACCATTGCTAGATATCTTTTAGAAAACTGGGTAAATAATAAAATATAAGAAATTAAGAATTAAATTCTCTGAATTCACTTCTCTTGTAAACACCCAAGATTTTTAACATACTTGTAAAAAACATTAACTCGTCCAATGCTCTCTTTACCCTTTCTTCTTCTGGATGTCCTTCTATATCGGCATAAAATTGAGTTGAAGTAAAAGAACCTGATAGCATAAAGCTTTCTAATTTAACAATATTAACATTGTTTGTAGCAAATCCACCCATTGCTTTATATAAAGCAGCAGGTATGTTTTTTACCTGAAATATAATTGTAGTCATAAATTTTGTATTTTTTCTAAAATTCTTATTTTCTTTTTCGGTTGACATTATTAAGAACCTTGTTGTGTTGTTTTTCATGTCTTCTATTTGCACTCCAAGAGCTTCTAAACCATAAATTTGACCTGCAAGTGGTGATGCTAAAGCGCACTGTGATTTGTCATTACTTTCAGATACAATTTTAGCTGATCCAGCTGTATCTATTCCAGATACAGCTTTTATATTATGACGAGATAAAAATTTTCTACATTGTCCTAACAAAACAGAATGGCTCATAGCCGTTTTAATATCACTTAGGTTAACACCAGGTAAAGCTAGCAAGTTAATATGAACTCTTAAAAAATGTTCACTTACAATATGAAGTCCTGACTTTGGTAATAAGTAATATACATCTGCAACTCTTCCATAAGTAGAATTCTCAACAGGAATAATTGCATATCCAGAATTACCATCTTTTACTTGATCCATTGCAGATTCAAAAGTAGGACATGGTATTGGAGTAGCCTTTGGAAAGGCTTCACTACAAGCCTGGTGAGAATATGACCCAAATTCACCCTGAAACGAAATTTTCAAAAAAAAATCCTTATTGTTCTATTTGTCACGTAAACAACATCTTGAAAACTATATATAGAAGTAGTTAAAGTACAATACGAAATTGAAAATATTAATATTTATAAAGGAAAAGGATAATATTATGGATACAATGACATGGACAAAAGTAATTGGTGCTTCTTGTGGATCCCTTTTAATATTGCTTCTTATCCAATGGGCTGCTGAAGAAGTATATCACAAAAGTGATTATTATTACAAGGAAGTAGCTTATCAACTAGAGGTCGAAGAGGAGTTGAATGAAATCAAAGAAGAGGAAGAACAAATTCCATTTATGCAATTAGTTGAAAATGCAGATTTGTCAAAAGGAAAAAAAGTTTTTGGAAAGTGTAAAGCATGTCATAAGTTAGGGAATGGAGAAAATGGTACAGGACCACATTTATATAATATAATTGGACGAGAAATGGCCATAGTATCTAATTTCAAATATTCTTCAAGTTTTAAAGGACTTAAAGGAAGTTGGACAATCGATGAACTAAATTTATTCTTAATAAAACCATCAGATTATATTAAAGGTACAGCAATGAATTTTGCTGGACTTGGAAAACCTGTAGATAGGGCAAATTTAATTGCATATTTAGATGAGAATACGAAGTAAATATGAATGTTTATCCTCTAAAAAATATAATATATAATATCTTATTTTTTATGTATCAATCTTACTAATTTTTTTAACTATTAAGAATTTCTGAGGTAATTTTTTATTATGAAAACAAGTACTAATAATTTTAAATCTATAAAACTATTCTCTACAATTTGTTTAATTTTTTTTTCAAGTTTTGTTTCATCTGAAACCTTGATTAAATCTCATGGAATTTCAAGTTTTGGAAGTCTTAAATATCCCCAGAATTTTATTCATTTAGACTATGTAAACCCAGATGCACCTAAAGATGGTGAAATTTCAACTTGGGCTTTTGGTACTTTTGACTCTTTAAATAGATATATAGTTAAAGGAAACGCCGCAGGTTCAGGCAATATATTCATTGAAACATTAATGACTGAAACTGCAGATGAACCAGACGCTATGTATGGTTTATTAGCTGAAAGTATTGAATATCCCAAGGATAGATCGTACGCAATATTTAATCTTAGACCTGAAGCAAAATTTTCAGATGGATCAAAAGTAACTGCTTCAGATGTTGTATTTAGTCATTATATCTTGTTAGATAAAGGTATACCATCTCTTAAACAACTTTTTGCTAATATTGATAAAGTTGAGGCATTATCAACTAATAGAGTAAAATTTAGTTTTAAAAAACCATCTAAAACTAATGAAATGTTAATGCTAGTTGCATCATCTAGTGTATTCTCAGAAAAATTTTTTGCTACTAGAGATTTTGCTGAGAGTAGTCTTGAACCAATGCTCGGAAGTGGTCCTTATATTCTTGACAAAATTGAAGTTGGAAAAAGACTTGTATATAAACTCAATCAAGACTATTGGGGTAAAGATTTAGCAATCAACAAGGGAAGAAATAATTTTAAAAAAATAAGATATGAATATTATGCTGATACCACTGCTGCTTTTGAAGGCTTTAAGGCAGGTGAATATTCATTTCGGTCAGAGAACTCTTCCCAGAAATGGGCTCAAGATTATAATTTCCCATCAATCGAAAAAGGAATTATAAAAAAAGAAACTCTTAAAGATGGAAATTTAGGATCTGCCCAAGCTTTCTTCTTCAATTTGCGCCTTGACAAATTTAAGGATCCTAAAATTAGGGAAGCTATTGGTCTTATGTTTAATTTTGAATGGTCTAACAAAACATTGTTTTTTGGTTTATACAATAGAGTTAAAAGTTTTTGGGAAAATAGTGATATGGCAGCACAAGGGAAGATTTCTAATGAAGAATTTTCAATACTTGAACCTCTAAAAAGCTATTTACCAAAAAGTGTATTTAATAATGAGGCTTTTGTTCCACCAGTATCTAAACCAGATAAAGTAGATAGAAAAAATAGGAGGAAAGCTTCTAAATTACTAAAAGAAGCAGGTTGGGATATTGTTGATGGAAAACTTAAAAATGGGGAAGGAGATATATTTTCTTTAGAAATTTTAAATTATTCTCCTGCATTCGATAGAATTATAAATCCTTTTATAGAAAATCTAAAACTTTTAGGTATTAATGCAAAACATACTAGAATAGATAGTACTCAATATACAGAAAGAGTAAGAAATTTTGAGTGGGAAATAATTACTTCTACTTACAGTAATTCATTAACACCAGGATTAGAACTTGTACAACAGTACTCCTCAAAAACTGCTGAAATCCCATCTAGAAATTTAGTGGGTTTAAAAAATAAAGCTGTAGATTCTCTTATTACATCAGCTTCGAAAGCAAGTACAAGAGAGGAACTTAATGTAATAATAAAATCATTAGACAGATCTTTAAGAGCAATGCATATTTGGATTCCTCAGTGGTATAAAGATGTTCACACTGTTGCATATAAAAATCAATATTCATACCCTAATAATCTTCCTCCATACGATTTAGGAGCATTTGACTTTTGGTGGTTTGATAGACAAAAAGCAAAAATTTTAGAAAGTAAATAATTACGTATGCTTGACTATATAATCCGTAGAATTTTACTAATTATTCCTACTTTGTTAGGTATAATGATTTTAAATTTTATATTAGTTCAATTTATCCCAGGAGGACCAGTTGAACAAATGATATACCAGTTTGAAAATGGATCTAATTTAGAATTAGTTGGAGGTGGGGGAACGGATGCAGGTCAGCAGAAAAGTTCTGCTCCATTATCGTCAGATAATACAAAATACAGAGGAGCCCAAGGTTTACCGGAAGAATTTATAGAAGATTTGGAAAAACAATTTGGTTTTGATAAACCACCAATTGAACGATTTTTAATTATGATCAAAAGTTATTTAATATTTGATTTTGGTGAAAGTTACTTTAGATCAATTTCTGTTATCGACTTGGTTTTAGAAAAAATGCCAGTTTCCATAACACTTGGTTTATGGTCTACTTTGATTGCTTATCTGATATCAATACCACTTGGAATAAAAAAAGCAGTCAATGATGGTTCGTCATTTGATACAATTTCATCAAGTGTTATTATTATTTGTTATTCTTTACCAGGCTTTTTGTTTGCTATAATATTGTTAGTATTTTTTGCAGGAGGTAGTTACTATCAGATTTTTCCAATGAGAGGATTAACATCAGACAATTGGTCTGAACTTTCTATTTTTGGAAAAATCTTTGATTACCTATGGCATATATTTCTTCCAGTTTTAGCCTCAACGATTGGTTCTTTTGCTACACTAACGCTGTTAACAAAAAATTCTTTTGTTGATGAAGTTAAAAAACAATATGTGGTAACTGCTAAAGCAAAAGGGTTATCAGACAATAAAGTTTTATACAGGCATGTTTTTAGAAATGCCATGTTAATTATTATTGCAGGCTTTCCTGGCCTATTTATAGGAGTATTTTTTGGAGGTTCTCTTATAATAGAAACAATATTTTCTCTTGATGGCTTGGGACGGTTGGGGTTTGAAGCTGCCTTAACTCGTGATTATCCAGTTATGTTTGGAACATTATATTTTTTTGGACTATTAGGACTTATTATAAGCCTAATTTCAGATTTAGTATATGTATTAGTGGATCCTAGAATTGATTTCGAAAGTCGGAAAACATGAGTCCATTAAATGAAAGACGTTTAAAAAACTTTATGAAAAATAGACGGGCTAAATATAGTTTATTTATTTTTTTTTCAATTTTTTTAATCTCCATTTTTTCAGAGTTTATAGCAAATGATAAACCTTTAGTTATATATTTTAATGACAAACTATATTTTCCAATATTCAAAAATTACAGTGAGAGAGAATTTGGAGGTGAATTCGAAACAGAAGCTGAATACAAGTCCATTGAAGTTGAGTGTCTTATTTTGTCTGGTGGTATGCTAGATGGATGCATAGAAAATGCAGAAGAAATCATGAATGAAATAGATGTTAGCAATTGGATAATTTGGCCAATAATAAATTCATCATTCAATACTGTAAATTATGATGTAAAAGTAGCTCCTAGCCCACCTGATAAAAATCACTTGCTTGGAACAGATGACCAAACACGAGATGTTTTTGCTAGAGTTCTTTATGGATTTAGAATTTCAGTATTTTTTGCTTTTTTAGTAAGTTTTTTTTCAACTATAATTGGAATAAGTGCTGGGGCTGTTCAAGGTTTTTTTGGTGGATGGACAGATTTAATTTTTCAAAGATTTATAGAAATATGGACATCCTTACCATATTTATATGTGATAATTATACTTGCTGCAGTTTTCCCAATGAATTTTTGGTTACTTACATTCATAGTGATTTTGTTTAGTTGGACTGCACTAGTTGGAGTTGTAAGAGCTGAATTTTTGAGAGTAAGAAATTTTGAATATATATTAGCTGCAAAAGCACTTGGAGTTTCTAATTTTAAAATAATTATTCGTCATATAATCCCTAATGCAATGGTAGCCAGTATTACATTATTACCTTTTTTTATAACTGGTTCTATTTCTACATTAGCAACTTTAGATTTCCTTGGGTTTGGTTTACCAGCAAATTATCCTTCACTTGGTGAACTTGCTCTTCAAGCTAAAAATCAACTAAATGCACCTTGGCTTGGCATATCAGCTTTCTTAACTTTTACAGTAATGTTATCCTTACAAGTTTTTATTTTTGAAGGAATAAGGGATGCTTTTGATCCAAGAAAAGTTTTTATATGAAAAAAAAAATATTAGAATTCCAAAACTTATCAATTTCATTTCAAGAAAAAACGAAAGTAGTTAATGATGTAAATTTTTCGCTTCACGAAAATGAAACATTAGCACTTATAGGGGAAAGTGGATCTGGTAAATCAGTTTCAGCTTTGGCAACAATGAAACTTTTACCAAATGATGTCAAAATAGAGGGCAGCATATTTTTTGAAAATAAAAACTTATTATCACTTGAAGAAATTGAGATTCAAAAAATTCGAGGTAATAAAGTTTCTTTTATTTTTCAAGAACCAATGACCTCCCTAAATCCTTTACAAACAATTCAAAAACAAATTAAAGAAAGTATAATTCTACATCAAAATCTCAATAAAATTGATGCATCAGAAAAAGTTTCGTGGTTATTAGAAATGGTGGGTCTTTCAAAAATTCATCACCATAATCCTAGTTATCCACACCAATTATCCGGCGGACAAAGACAAAGAGCAATGATAGCTATGGCTTTAAGCAATAATCCTAAAATTTTGATTGCAGATGAACCAACTACATCTTTAGATGTCTCTGTTGAGAATAAGATTTTAAATCTCTTGGACGATCTTAAAAATCAACTTAATATGAGCATTTTATTTATTACTCATGATCTTAATGTAGTAAAACGTGTAGCTAATAATGTTGTTGTTATGCAGAAAGGTAAAGTTGTTGAAAAAGGAAGTACTCAGGACATAGTGAACAACCCTAAAAAAAATTATACACGCAAACTTTTTTCAGAACCCAAAAAATCATATTTTAAAAAAAATAAAAGTAATAAAACTATTATTGAAGTAAATAATATAAGTGTTAATTATGCCCTAAGAACAAGTATTTTCAAAAGAGTTAAACAAAAATACAGTGCGGTAAAAGATGTAAGCTTTAAAATTAAAGCAGGTGAAACATTAGGAATAGTTGGAGAAAGTGGGTCAGGTAAAAGTAGCCTAGGATTGGGAGTTCTTAGATTAATTAATTCTGAAGGTGAAATATTTTTTGAAAATAAGTCAATTAGAAATTTAAGAGGAAAAGAGCTTGTAAAAATAAGAAAAAATATTCAAATAGTCTTTCAAGATCCTTATGGATCTCTTTCCCCTAGAATGTGTGTCTCAGATATAGTAGCTGAAGGCTTAAATGAACACTTTCCACATCTTTCTAAAATTGAAATCATGAGTCAAGTTAAGGAAAGTCTTAGCAATGTAGAATTACCAATTGATATATTAAGTAGATACCCACATGAATTTTCAGGTGGGCAAAGACAAAGAATTGCTATTGCAAGAGCTTTAATATTAAAACCAAAATTTTTAATATTGGATGAACCAACTTCTGCTTTAGATAGAACAATACAAATACAAATTTTAAACTTATTAGCAAAATTACAAAACAAGTACAATATGGCTTATCTTTTTATAAGCCATGATTTGAGATTAATGAAATTTTTTACTGATAAATTATTGGTTATGTACCAAGGAAGGATAGTAGAAGAAGGATTAACCAAAAATATATTTAAAAATCCTAAAAACAAATACTCAAAACTATTATTAGAGTCTGCTTTTATAAAAAATAGTAAAGTTTATACATGACCACAACCACCTCCTCCAGGGGTTTTGATTAACAAAATGTCATTTTTATTCAAAGTTACTTTATCACAAGGATTAAGAACTATCTTTTCTCCAGAATCTTTAATAATTATTGATTTTCCAACTTTCCCAACTCCGCCTCCATTTAGACCCGGTGGAGGAATTTGACGATGACCTGAAATAATTGATAAATTCATTTTCTGAAGAAATCTTATTCTTCTTATCACTCCATCTCCACCTTTTGCAATCCCACTACCACCTGAATTACTTCTTATAGAGAACTCTTCTAAAAGAACAGGAAATCTTGATTCTAAAATTTCTGGGTCAGTTAATCTACTATTTGTCATATTACTATGCACACCAGAAGTTCCATCATATAATTTCCCACTTTCATAAATTCCAGCACCAGTTCCTCCACATATAGTTTCATAATATTGATATTTTTGATTACCCCATGTAACATTATTCATAGTAGATTGAGAAGCAGCTTGTATTCCTAAGGCAATTAAAATAGTAGAAGTGACAGCTTGACTTGTTTCAACATTCCCTGCAATTACTGCAGCAGGATATTCTGGAGAAAGAATAGTTTTTTTAGGCAATACTAACTCAACATTTTCCATTAGACCAGCATTCATTGGAATTTTTCCTCCAACTAAAATTCTAATAGCGTATAGAACAGCAGCACGCGTCACTGGTTCTGGTGCGTTAAAGTTTGTATTAGTTTGCTTCGATGTTCCATTAAAATCTATAATAATTTTTTTGGGCCGTTGGGAAGTTTTTATCGAAACACATATCTTTCTTTGGTTTCCATCTATATCTTTATCCATTTGATATCTATAAGACGTAGGTTTTATTTTATTAAAAGTATTTTTAACCATATCAGATGCATTACTATGTACAAAACTTGTATACTTTTTGACTAAATGAATACCATGTTCTTTAATTAAATTTTGTAATTCAATTTCCCCCTTCTCACATGCTGCAACTTGCGCCCTTAGATCTGCTAGATTTGTTGATAGCGATCTTACAGGATACTTTGCGCCTAAGAGGAGGTCTATGATTTTATTTTTTTTAAATTTACCATTTTCTACTAATTTGAAATTATCAATATAAACACCCTCATCTGAAATTTCTCTACTATCTGGTGGCATAGATCCTGGGGTAAGGCCTCCAACATCAGTATGATGGCCTCGTGCAGCAACAAAAAATATAATTTCATTTTTTTTACGGTGGAAAATTGGTTTTATGACAGTTATATCTGGAAGATGAGTACCACCTTCGTATGGAGCATTCAGTGCGTATACCTCTCCTTTTTTGATGCATTTATTTTTATTTATTATAGATTTAACTGATGCGTCCATTGATCCCAAATGAACTGGCATATGAGGTGCATTGGCTATTAAATTTCCTTTATTGTCAAAAATTGCACAAGAAAAATCTAATCTTTCTTTTATAGTAACCGACTGAGCTGTATTTTCTAAAATGACTCCCATTTGTTCCGCAATAGACATAAAAACATTATTAAATACCTCTAGGAGCATTGGGGTAGGCTTTGAAATATATTTATTTTTAATTTTATATTTTATCTTACTTATTTTTTCCAATAAAATATTGTTACATTCTAATCTTTTACATTGCCAGTTTGGTCTCACTAGTATTGAAGTAAAATCGTCAATAATTACTGCAGGTCCTTTTATTTTTTCATTTTTATTCAGATCTTTCTTTTTTATAAATTTGCTTTCCTTCCATTCACCATCAATAAAAACTTTGTAGATCAAATAATTTTTATCTGCAAAATCATTTAGTGTCTGTTTTTCAATTTTTTCAGTAAAAATATTTGATTTATTTTCATAAACCTCAACTGAAATGGAATCTATTTGAATTGGGTCATTAGAAATTTTAAATCCATACCTATTTTTAAAATTTTTAGAAAAATCTCTCTTCATGTTTTTTATAGAGTTAAATTTTACTGGGAAAATTGTATCTGAATTTTTAACTCTTAAAAAAACGGTTTTATCACAAATAATTTTATTCTTGCTAATTTTTTGTTCTTTAAATTTTGTTGTTAGGTTATGTGTCAATTTCTTTAGAGAACCGTTCAAGCTCTTTAAATTTTTTTTCTTAAGTGACTTTTCTATAGTTTGTTTGTTCAAAATCCTTACATCAGCCATTCCAATCCCTAAGGCTGATAATAAGGAGGCCTTAGAATGAATATAACATTTCTTTACATTTAGATTATCAGCAACTGAGCAGGCAAATTGTCCGCCTGCTCCTCCAAATACAGTAAGACAATATTTATTGATATCGTATCCTTTTTGAACTGAAATTTTTTTAATAGCGTTAGCCATATTTTGAGAAGCGATGTTAAGCCAATCTTCAGCTAAACTTTCATTAGATTGTTTAAGTTTTTTTGAAATTAGGCTTATATGATGTTTTGGAGAAACTTGATCTAATAACTGATTACCACTCTTTCCAAAAATAGCAGGAAAAAATTCTGGCCTTAATCTACCTGTTATAAGATTGGCATCTGTTACAGTTAATGGACCCCCATTTCCATAACAGGAAGGACCAGGTAAAGAACCTGCACTTTCGGGACCAACTTGAAGTCTTCCAAACTTAAAGGTAAGTATACTCCCCCCCCCGGCTGCTACAGTATTTATATTTAGCATCGGAGATGCTAAACGCACGCCAGCAATTTGGCATCTATGTGTTCTTTCTAAAATTCCAGAATAATGGCAAACATCAGTAGAAGTTCCACCCATGTCAAAACCTATAATTTTTTTCTCCCCAATTTTCTTACTAACTTCTATAGCTCCAACAACACCACCAGCTGGACCAGATAAAATTGCATCTTTTCCTTTAAAAAAGTCTTTAGAAATAAGACCTCCATTTGACTGCATAAATTTTAACTTATTGCCTAAATTACCATAAAAATTCTCAGAAAGTTTATTGATATATTGCTTTAAAATAGGAGTTAGATAAGCATCCAAAATTGTAGTATCACCTCTTTCGACAAACCTAATTTGTGGTGAAATTTCATGACTTGCAGAAACTTGTTCAAAACCCAAGGAGTATGCTAATTCAGATATTTTCTTTTCATGATTTGAAAATTTATATCCATGCATTAATAAAATTGCACATGAGGTAATGCCTTTTTTTAGACATTTGTATAATTCTTGTTTTAATGTTGTAAGATCAAGATAAGTATTAATTCTACCATCAGAAAAAATTCTTTCATTAACACCAATTACCTGCTCATATAGCTGGTCTGGAAGATTAATCTTCCTAGCAAAAATATCGGGGCGATCCTGATACCCAATTTTTAACTGATCTTCAAATCCTTTTGTGACTACTAATACAGTTCTTGCTCCTTTTCTTTCCAATAGAGCATTTGTAGCTACTGTTGTACCTACTTTAATTTCAGCAATATTAGATACTGGAATCTTTTTATTTAAAGGTATTTCCAAAAATTTTTTTATTGAAAAAATAGTAGCGTCATCATATTCCCTAGGATTTACCGATAGATGCTTAGAAACTTTTAATTTGCCATTAGGATCTAAAGCTATTGCATCTGTGAAAGTTCCACCTCTATCTATCCAAAAACTCCACTTTGACATTTAATTCTCATAAATAATATCTCTTATGATTTAACATATTTTATTTTTATAATTAATAAAATATTAATTAAAGCTAATTCAAAATTAGCATGCTTTTTCGTAAAAAAAAATCTAAATTCATATTCAAAATTTCAAAAAAGAAAGATCCGTAATTTTATTTTTCTTTAATTAAAAATCTCCCTTTTAAAAATTTGTTTCACATTAATTATTATTTAACTAAATTCGTAAATGATAAAAGAAATTAATAGAATAAATTTACAAAAAATTAAATTTATTAATAAGGTTTTTATATCCTCAAAATCAAAAAAAATTACTTTTAAAATTTTTACTATGATTAGACAAGATGTAGCTAGTTAAACATTTATGAAGAAAATAGATAAAAAATTAGCTTGTAAAAAAAATAAATGAATTAATTGAAAACTTACTCAATATTGAAACAAAAAGTCGAACCTACCATTAACAATAGAGACTTTATATTGGAAAATATAGGAAACTTTTAAAAATTTTTAAGCTTCGTAAAAATCGATTGTCTATTTTTAAATCAAAATATTCGCAAATCAAACTAAAATACTTATTTTTATAACTACACCAATCTCTGATATTTCAATTATTTGGAATAAGTGGAAAAGTATAATAAGTAAATCTTATTTTAAAAAAAAAGCGAATAAAAGAATGTCGATCAAAGGTATCTATCATATCTAATTATTGTCTTCCTTAACTAAACACTAATCAAAGCTAGGTGAATGATGAAAAATAAATATAAATAAAATTAATAAGGATTTACATTATGAAAATTTTAATTATTTAATTTCTTTATTGAAAATTAATATTCTTGGGTATCAATATGGATAAAGTTATAGGAGATGGAATTGAACTTCCTTCCTGGGATCTTTCTGATCTTTATAATTCAACAAAATCACCAGAGGTAAAGCGGGATTTTAATGAATTAGATAAGTTGACTAAATGTTTTAATAAGAAATATCGAGGTAAAATTAGTAAATTAGGAAGTAAAAAGTTTCTCAATCTTATTTCAGAACTTGAAAATATAGAAATCATAAGTGGTAGATTAATGTCTTTTGCATATTTAAATTACTGCGAACAATTGAATAATGAAAGTAAAAATAAATTTTTATCGTCTACTCAAGAAAAACTAGTCGAATTAGAGTCTAGAATACTTTTTCTATCTTTAGAAATTAATGCATTAAGTGAAAAAAAATATAATTATCTTATTTCTAAAAAAAGTAAACTTTCAAAATATAAGACTTTTTTAAAGAAGAATAGATTATATAAACCATATCAACTTAATGAAGGAATGGAAAATTTGTTTAACCAATTTAATTCATCATCAAGAACTTCCTGGTGTAAATTATTTGATGAAACAATATCAGAAATAAGCATATCAATCGGAGATAAAAAATATTCATTTGAAGAAAGTTTAAATCTTCTTCAAAATTCTAATACTAGAACAAGGCATACGGCTGGTGTTAGGCTTTCGGGCGTCTTAAAAGATAAAATAAAAATCTTTAGTAGAATTACAAACACTTTAGCCAAGGAAAAACAAATAGAAGATGAAAAAAGAAAATTTGAAAATCCTGCTTCGTCAAGGCATTTATCTAATAATATTGATTCTAAAGTAATTCAAAACCTACGTGATACTGTAGTGGATTCATACAAAAATACTTCTCACAGATATTATAAAATTAAAGCAAAAATTCTAAACAAAAAAAAATTGAAACTTTGGGATAGAAATGCACCTATCAGATCAAAAAAAGAATCTACCATAAATTGGGAAAATGCAAAAAAAATTGTTCTAGAAGCTTATTATGATTTTGATCCAAAGATTGCTGACATAGGTAAAGATTTTTTTGACAAAAATTGGATACATGCAAAAATAATTCCAAATAAAGCTTCTGGTGCTTTTAGTCATCCAACTGTTACAAATGTACATCCCTACATATTGATAAATTACTTTGGGACTAGTAGAGATGTAATGACTTTAGCACATGAACTTGGACATGGGATACATCAAGTATTAGCAGCCAAACAAGGAGAAATTTTATCGAGAACACCACTTACACTAGCTGAAACTGCTTCTGTTTTTGGAGAAATGCTTACTTTTGAAAGACTCTTGAGTGCTGAAAAAAACATTGCAAGAAGAAGATATCTTCTAGCAAGTAAAATAGAAGATATGATTAACACTGTAATAAGACAAATCTCATTTTACGACTTTGAAACAACAATTCATAATAAAAGAAAAGAGGGAGAGCTTACATCAGATGAAATTTCAGAAATCTGGATGAATATTTCTAAACAAAGTCTTGGAGATAGTTTTGATTTTGATAATCATTATAAGTATTTCTGGTCATATATCCCTCATTTTATACACTCCCCTTTTTATGTATATGCTTATGCTTTTGGAGATGGTTTAGTAAACGCATTATTTTCACAATATAAAAACAATAATACTGATTTTAAAGTCAAATACAGGAAACTATTAAAGGCAGGAGGTTCTAAAGATTATAAACAGCTTTTAAAGCCATTTTCGTTGGACGTAAATTCCAAGGATTTTTGGAAGTCTAGTATTGGAGAAATAGAAAATCTTATCAATAAGTTAGAAGAAATATTGTGAAAACTAAGCAAATTCTTTTTGAGAAAGTTCAAACATCTTTTTTTGTAATTTTTCAAAAGCTCTAACTTCAATTTGACGTATTCTTTCTCTACTAACATTATATTCGTTACTTAATTCTTCTAATGTCAAAGGATCATCAATTAATTTTCTTTTTGTAAGTATTTCACATTCTCTTTGATTAAGAGTAGTTAATGCCGACTTAAGCAAGGTCCTTCTACTATCTAATTCCTGTTTATCAGCAAATTTAGCTGCGTGATCTGAATTTTCATCTTCGATCCAATCCTGCCACTCCAAAGTGCCTTCATTATTCGTATTTACTAAAACATTTAATGAGGAGTCCCCACCACCCATTCTTCTATTCATGGATATAACTTCTTCTTGGCTTACGTTTAAATTTTCAGCTATGCTCTTAACGCTATCTGGATGAAGCTCTCCATCTTCCATAATACCAATTCTATTTTTTGCTTTTCTTAAATTAAAAAATAGTTTTTTTTGGGCACTTGTTGTACCCATCTTAACTAGACTCCAACTTCTTAATATGTATTCTTGTATGCTCGCCTTTATCCACCACATCGCATAAGTTGCGAGACGAAATCCTTTATCGGGATCGAACCTTTTCACAGCCTGCATTAATCCAACATTAGCCTCTGAAACAACTTCATTAATTGGCAAACCATAACCTCTATATCCCAATGCAATCTTAGCAGCTAACCTTAAATGTGAGGTAACCAATCTATGAGCACTTTTTCTATCATCATGATCAACCCAAGCCTTAGCAAGCATAAATTCCTCTTCTGAACTAAGCATTGGAAATTTTTTTATTTCATTTAAATAGTCAGATAGACTTCCGTCACTTAATACTGGTAAATTTATTTTATTCATTATATCCTCATAAATACAATGTTCATATAATGTATTTTAAAATAATATCAATGATTTTATTAAAAACTTTGTAATTTATAAAAAGATTTTAACAAATCATCAAAATCTGTGGGTGGTGGCGCCTCAAAATTAATACTTTTAAAAGATATGGGATGAACAAATGATAGTGTTTTTGCATGTAATGCTTGTCTTTTAAAAAAAAGGAAATTATCACCTAAATCATTATATAATTTAATGTTTGTTTTTTTCCCAGCATTGTAAATTTGATCACCAACAATTCCATGATTTATAGAACTCATATGTACTCTAATTTGATGAGTTCTACCTGTTTCAAGCCAACATTCAATTAAAGTCGCTACTACTTTACTCTCGTACAAAAATTTATCATTTATTTTGAATCTTGTAATAGCAATTTTACCATTATTTTTGTTCCTTATAGCCATTTTTGTTCTATCGATAGGATGTCTTCCAATGTTACCACTTAATTTAAAAATTTGATTGGCTTCTTGACAAAAATCTACATTGTTGTTTGTTTTCTTGTAATTTATTTTAGGCAATCCCCAGACTAAAGCTACATACTTTCTTTTTACTGCATGACTAGAAAATTGTTCTCTTAAACCCAAATAAGCATTATCAGTTTTAGCTGCAACCAAAAGACCAGATGTATCTTTATCTAATCTGTGTACAATTCCTGGTCTTAACTTTCCTCCTAAATCTGATAAGCGATCGCAATGGTAAGATAATCCATTAACAAGTGTACCATTATTAATACCAGAACCAGGATGTACAATTACACCAGGTTTTTTATTGATTACTATCAAATGCTTATCTTCAAAAACAATATCTAATTCCATTTTCTCTTTCTCTAAGGGTTCTTCATTTTCTAAATTCAGCTTTAAAATTAAAATATCATTTTCAATATATTTGTAATTAAGATCAATCGGATGATTTAAAATTGTGCTAAAAAATGATCCCTTTGAGATTAAATTTTTGACACGAGTACGAGATATGCCTAAGTTTTTAGGTAATGAATCTGTAATATTTTTTTCTAATCTGCCAATACTATTTTTTAATTTAATTTTTAAAATCTTAATTTTTTTTAATTCAGAGGAAACCATGAAGCGAAAACCATTCAATAGGGAAAATAATTCTCAATTAAAATTAAGCTTACTAAAAATTCTTGTTTATATACTCACAATAGTGATGATAACTGGTATGATTATTATAGTATTCATAATATTTAAAGAGTTTTCTTTAAAACCAAAAAATAAAGAAATAAAAGTTGATTTCCCGAATATAATTAAAATTCCTAAAAACGCTAAATTAGAATCATTTAGTTACAATAAAGATACAATATTTTTAATTGTGAATTTATTAAACGGCACCCAAAAAGTTATTGTTATAGATTTTGAAGATGGTGTAGAAAAATCAAGAGAATATATTAATATCGAAAATATAAATTAAAAATCAAAAATTTAATATGTTAACAACTGACAATTTTATTGCTCAACTAAGAGACAAATTATCAATAAAAGATATTATTGGAAAGAGAGTAATTTGGGATACAAAAAAAACCAATGCTAAAAATGGTGTCTTTTGGGCATGTTGTCCTTTTCACGTAGAAAAAACAGCGTCTTTTAAAGTTGATCAAAATAAAGGTTTTTTTTATTGTTTCGGATGTCACGAAAAAGGCGATAGTATATCATTTGTAATGAAGACTGAAAATCTGGACTTTTTAACAACTGTTGAAAAACTAGCAACTGAAGTTGGTTTAAAACCTCCAGTCAGTTTTGGAAATAATACTTCTCATAAATCTGAATCTTTTTTAAATGTTTTAAAAATTCAAGAGATAGCGTCTTTATATTTCATAGATTTATTGAAAAATAAACCTTCTGAAAATGCCACTTTATTTTTAAAAAATAGAATTACAAATAAAGAAATAATTCAGAATTTTAAATTGGGTTACGCTTCAAAAAATAATAATGATCTTTATAAATTTCTTTTAAATAAAGGTTTTAAAGACGAAATAATAATAAAAAGTGGTCTCTGTATAAAAAATGAAAAAGGATCGGTCTATGATAGATTCAGGGATCGAATAATTTTTCCAATCATGAATTCATCAAATAAAGTTGTTGGATTTGGTGGTAGAGCTTTATCTTCTAGAATAAATGCAAAATACTTAAATTCTCCAGAAACTGAAGTATTTCATAAAGGAAAACTTTTATTCAACGAAAATAATTGTATAAAAAATTTGAATTTAAAAAATGATGTAGTAATAGTCGAAGGTTATATGGATGTTGTGGCACTTACTAAGATTGGTTTAAAAAATTGTATGGCTCCATTAGGTACAGCTGTTACATTAGACCAATTAAATAGAATATGGCGCATATCAAAAACACCAATTTTTGCATTTGACGGTGATAAATCTGGAATAAAAGCTCTTGATCGGTTAGTAAATTTAGCATTACCCTTCATTTCTTCTGAAAAAACAATTCAAGCATGCATATTACCAGATAATCTTGATCCAGACGATATTATCTCAAATTTTGGGAAAGAAAAAATTTTGGAATTATTAAATAACCCAAAATCACTAATTCACATATTCTGGGAAATTGCTACAAAAAATCGTGATTTTTCAATACCAGAGAAAAGAGTCCAGTTAGAAAAAAAATTAGATTTTGTAGTAAATCAAATTAATGAAAAAAGTTTACGTCATCATTATTTTCAGGCATTTAACAAATTAAAGTCAGAATTATTTGGCTATTTGAAAAATAACGATAATAAATCCAATATCACTTCAGTAAATAAAGAATATAAAAATAATTTACACTACTTGAAAAAAAAGATGAGAAATTTGTCACCTAGTGACAATACAAAAAATTCATTAATAGCGAATTCAGAAGAAGTTAATGTAGTTGAAGCTCATTTGCAAGAAACAGCTATTTTAGTTTTTCTAATTAATTATCCTGATTTAATTATCAAATATGCTGAGAAATTGAACGAGGTATTTTTTAGTAACTCTGATCTTGAAAAAATATTTGAATCTGTTTTGAAAATAAATTCTAAAATAATACATAAGAAAGAAAGTATTATTGATCAGCTGAACACAAAATTTGGAAAAGATGTTTACAGTAAACTTCAATCCACAGGTCCAATAAAAATTAATCCACTTCTAGAAAAACAAATTTCATTAGATGAGGCATCAGTTGGACTAGATTATGTTCTTACTAGGAAACTAGCTAGACAATTTATTAAACAAGAATTGGATGAGGCAACGGACAATATATCAAATAATGAAGATGAAACTCTTACTTGGAGGATAGATCAAGCAAATAAATTTTTAAATCAAGCAATTAGTGGTAAACCTGCAGGGCGATCGAATGAAAAAAATAGGGTAAAAGAGGATCTTAATGCTATCAATGATTTGATAAAAAATCAAATCTGGATTAAGAAAAATAATGATTCGAATCATTAATTATCTGATTCGTTAATTATCAATTAATGTGGACGATTATTTAATGCAAAAAGATCAAGAAAATTCTAAATCTCAAAAAGATGAAGATTCTAGTGTTCCAATTTTAGATTTGAACCAAAGTTCTATAAAGAAACTTCTTACCAAAGCTAAATCAAAGGGTTATCTAACCTATTCTGAATTGAATGACACAATGCCTCCAGGTGAGATGAGTTCAGAACAAATTGAAGATATAATGACTACTCTGTCAGAGATGGGTATAACACTTATTGAAAGCGAAGATGATCAGGAAGAAAATCAGGATAAACTAGAAGTTGAAACTGAAAATTCAGAGAGCTCTAAAGAATTAGTGGCTTCTACCTCAGGCACAGATAATTTAGATAGAACTGATGATCCTGTGCGTATGTATTTGAGAGAAATGGGATCAGTAGAACTTCTTTCAAGAGAAGGTGAAATAGCGATAGCAAAAAGAATTGAGGCAGGTAGAAATACCTATATAAGTGGATTATGTGAAAGCCCTTTAACTTTTCAAGCTATAACTATATGGCGTGAAGAACTTTTAGAAGAAAAAATAATGTTAAGAGATGTAATTGATCTTGACGCAACTTTTGGAAATTCATCGGAACATGAATTAAATGAAGACAATAAAATTGAAGAATTTAATAGTGAAAGAATAAATTCAAATGTAAATGCCAATAATGAAGAAAATTCTCAAGATTTTTATGAAAGAAATGAAGAAAAGCAACTTTCTAATTCTAAAGAGTCGTCAAATCCATTAGATGAAGACGAAGACTATGATGAAGATCATGCAAATGTTTCTTTAGCAGCTATGGAAAATTCATTAAAACCAAATGTATTAAAAATTTTAAAAAAAATTGCTGATGTTTATACTAAACTCTCTTCTCTACAAAAAATTAGGATGATGGCTGCATTTGAAGAAAAAAAACAATTCTCTAGTGGTGAAGAAAAAAAGTACCAAAATTTGAGAAATGAAATTGTAGAGCTAGTAAATTCATTACATCTTCATAACAATAGGATTGAAGCTTTAATTGACCAATTATATGGAATAAATAGAAAGATAATGGGACTGGAAGGAGCATTAGTCAAAATGGCTGATCAGTCCAGAATAAATAGAAAAGAATTTATCGAGAAGTATAAGGGATCTGAGTTAGACTCTACTTGGTTAGAAAAAGTTTCAAAATTAAAAACTCGCGGATGGACAAGTTACGTTTCAAATTTTGGGGATAAAATTGATGAAATAAGAAACGAAATTGCTGAAATTGGACAATACATTGGTATTGATATAAGTGAATTTAGAAGAATTGTTCAACAAGTTCAAAAAGGTGAAAAAGAAGCAAGAGCAGCAAAAAAGGAGATGGTGGAAGCTAATTTGAGGTTGGTGATTTCTATAGCAAAAAAATATACTAACAGAGGATTACAGTTCCTTGATTTGATCCAAGAAGGAAATATTGGTTTGATGAAGGCTGTTGATAAATTTGAATATCGTAGAGGATATAAATTTTCTACTTATGCAACTTGGTGGATTCGTCAAGCCATAACTAGATCAATTGCAGATCAAGCTAGAACAATAAGAATACCAGTACACATGATAGAAACAATAAATAAGCTTGTTAGAACTGGAAGACAAATGCTACATGAAATAGGTAGAGAACCTACTCCAGAAGAGTTATCCTCAAAACTTCAGATGCCGCTTGAGAAAGTAAGAAAAGTAATGAAAATTGCTAAAGAGCCAATTAGTTTAGAAACCCCTATTGGGGACGAGGAAGATAGTCAACTTGGTGATTTTATTGAAGATAAAAATGCTGTTTTACCATTAGAAAATGCTATCCAAGGCAATCTTAAAGAGACAACCACTAGAGTTCTTTCAAGCTTAACACCTAGAGAAGAGAGGGTTTTAAGAATGAGATTTGGAATAGGTGTTAATACTGATCATACTTTAGAGGAGGTAGGACAACAATTTAGTGTAACCAGAGAACGTATTAGACAAATAGAGGCAAAGGCCTTGAGGAAACTAAAACATCCAAGTCGTTCTAGAAAATTAAGAAGCTTTCTTGATACATAAGGGTGACTACAGGAGAAAAGTATGAGATGTCCTTTTTGCGGAAATATTGATACTCAAGTCAAAGATAGTAGACCAGCTGAGGACAACGTTTCAATAAGAAGAAGAAGATATTGTTCTGCGTGCGCTGGTAGATTTACAACATACGAAAGAGTCCAACTGAGAGATTTAGTTATTGTAAAAAAAAATAATAGGCGAGAAGTTTTTGACAGGGATAAGTTAGAAAGATCTGTTAGAATAGCTTTACAGAAAAGACCCATAGAAATTGATAGAATTGAACAAATGGTAACTGGAATAGTAAGAAGATTGGAAAGTTTAGGAGAAACAGATATTCCCTCAGAAAAAGTTGGGGAAATAGTAATGGAAACATTAGCAAGGATTGATACAGTTGCATATGTGAGGTTCGCATCGGTATATAAAAACTTTCAAGCAGCAGACGACTTTGAAGAATTTGTTTCGGAATTAAGACCAGACATTAAATAGATAATTTAAATTTAATGAGTAGTAATCAAGAATTTGATAAAAAAGACTTTAGATATTTAAAAACAGCAATTTCACTTGGAAAGCGAAATATAGGACAAACTTGGCCTAACCCTTCAGTTGGGTGCGTAATAGTAAAAAATAATCATATAATTGGTACAGGAACCACAGCTTTTGGAGGAAGACCACATGCGGAGACAATTGCTCTTAAACAAGCCAAAGCTGAGGCTAAAGATTCGACAATGTATGTCACTCTTGAACCGTGTTCTCATTTTGGAAAAACAGAACCATGTAT
>CACBRT010000024.1 GCA_902541695.1 uncultured Alphaproteobacteria bacterium
CAATCTAACCTGCCCATATTTGAAGCTGGCCCCTGGACTAATGTAGGTTCACCTTTTAAGATTGAATGTTGTAAACAAGCTGCAAAGCTAGGTTCTACAACAATTATAATTGGAGAATATCCTAGTTTTTTTCTACAATATGCAGCAAATGATGCAGCTAATCCACCAACACCTGCCTGTAAAAATATATGTGTGGGATTTTTCTTTATTTTTTGAAGTGCCTGGCTTATTGAAATTAAATACCCTTCCATTACATCCAGTCCAGTATCATAATGTTCCCAAGTCGAGTCTGAAATCAAAGTCCAATTATTTTTTTTTGAATCATCTAATGCTGCTTTTAGAGATTCATCATAAGTATTTCCTACAATTGATACTTTTGAACCTAAAGATTTTAATTGAGCTATAAATTTATTTGGAACATTTTTTGAAACGTAAACGATAGATTTTGCACCAAATATTTTTGCACCAGTAGCCAATGATAAACCATGATTACCGGCACTTGCAGTAGAAAAAGTGACACCTTTCAATTTTTCTTTTGCTAGTGATAATAAGTTAGTACTGGCTTTATTTATTGAAATACCTAAAGCAATTTTTGCTATTACATAAACAGCTCCAAGAGCTTTAAAACTCCCAAGACCTAATCTATTAGTTTCATTAATTGCAACTAAAGATTTTATTCCAATCTCTTTAGATATTGCCTGAAGATTAAGTAAATTAACTTGATCTCTACAAGGGCATTGATTAAATAATACAGTAGGGTTCTTTATGTCATCACTTACAGACCTTATAGATAATGGATCAAAGCCATTGTTAAAACCTCTACCGAATTTAGGATTGAGCACAATTTTCAATTTTATATCAAACCGACTTTTAAGTAATTCTATAAATAAGTGTATGAGGTATAACTTAATATTAAAAATATAAAAAGTATTTATAAAAAAAATTAAAAGATACCATTTTCTAGTTATAATATTATTTCTTATCTTCTTTGGACGCTTGCTTTTTAACAGATTCTGAATTTACTGATTTTTTCACCACTCCATTTACTGAAGAACCATCCTCAATTGCTAAAATTTCATATATAATTTCAGCATTAACTAATGATCCTGAATCTAATCTAATTGATTTACCTTTAATCTTACCTTTAAATTTACCACTAATAACTACTTCGTCAGCAGTAAGTGTACCATCCATTGAAGATTCTGGTCCTAATATAACTTTTTCCCCATTAATGTTACCATTAATACGACCATCAATTTGTAACTCACCTTTACAAGAAATTGACCCCTTTAGACTAAAACTATTTGATAGTGTAGAACTTGAAAATTTTTGATCAGAAAACAAATTTAACTCCTAATTTTAAGTTGAAATTAATCACTCCATAAAGAAACTGCAAAGACTGTTTGATTGTTTGAATCAGTATTAAAATTTTTTTGCATATCAATTAATCTTGCTCTAACTCTTCTTCCACTTTTAATACTGTTACAAAGAATTTTAGCAATTTCAGAAGGCAAAAAACCTAATTGTTCTCTAACTTTTCTTTTAAGTCCAAAAAAAGAAGAATTTACATCAGCCCAAACAGATACTCTTCCATCCTGTTCTGCTTCAACTCCTAACCAATCCCCTAAATTTAAATATTTTGAATTTTCTGAATCATTTGAGGATTCAAGTTTTGCTTGATCTACTAAATACATTTCCTGCTCCAATTATGGCCTGTGTTTATTATTTTTCTGTAAAGATATACATATTTTAATCTATTAGTGTATAAATTTTTTCAGAATGAAACCCTTAAAAAAATTGGATTATGGCACGAAAGCAACACTTTTTATTACATTTATAATATTAAAATTACTGCATTTTTCATACCAATATTTAAAAAAAAACTATAAGTTGATATTATAAGTTAAACTCTTCCTACATATGGTGTAGCAATTATAAATTAATACATTTTTAGTTTGAAATGGTTTGAATAAAAAAAGGAAAAATAAATGACAATAGGATTTATTGGTTTGGGCAATTTAGGAGAAAAATTAGCAGCTACACTTTTAAGAAATGGTTTGGATTTAATCATTCATGATTCAATGGATGGTACAATTACTGCTGACGAAGTAGTTATTAGTGGTAAATTTAAAGAAAATGGTTCAAAACTAATTACTTCTGGAGCTAAATGGGCAGACAAGCCAATTGAATTAGCAAAAAAAAGTGACATTATCATTACTTGCCTGCCATCACCAATAATTTGTGCTCAGGTTATGGAATCTGAAATTGGAGTAATAAAAGGATTTTCTGCTGGTAAAATTTGGCTTGAAATGAGTACAACAAGCAAGTCAGAAGTATTAAGAATATCAAAATTAGTGTCTGAAATAGGTGGATATTCAGCAGACTGTCCTGTTTCAGGTGGTTGTCATAAAGCTGCAACAGGAAATATTTCAATATTTGCTGGTTGTAATAGAGAGGTTTTTGAAAAGATAAAATCAATACTTTTTATAATGGGGAAAAAAGTTCTCCATACTGGAAATATTGGCACTGCCTCGGTTTTAAAGGTAATGACTAATTACTTAGCTACAGCAAATTTAGTATCTTGCTGTGAAGCATTGACAACCATGAAAGGCGAAGGGTTAGATTTGGCTAAGACATTCGAAGCAATAAAAATCTCATCAGGAAATTCTTTTGTGCATGAAACAGAAAGTCAAGTAATATTGAATGGAAGTAGAAATATAAATTTTACCATGGATTTAGTTCTTAAAGATATTGAAATATTTCAAAAAGTGGCGGATGAAAAAAAAATACCACTAGAAATAGCTCCAAAATTAATAGAAATATTTAAAGATGGAATATCAACATACGGCCATAGAGCATTTTCTCCATCCATAATTAGAAGGCTAGAAGATAAAACTGGTCTCCAAATTTTATGTGATGGTTTTCCAGAAAGTATTGAAGATGATAATGATGAAGTCCTGGGTTATGAAGTTTTATAAAAATTATAGCTCTTTTGAGTTATAATTTGGTACTAAAGACGCATGGTTTGTTAAGAAATATTCATAATTTTTCTGATTAAAAAATAATAAGCTATTTCATTATTACCAATATTAACTACCTAAGAATATATACTCACTATATCAAATAAAAAATGGCTCATAATGATACCTTTGTTAGTTGTAAAAAATCTAAATAAGGATTTTGAAAGTTCTGGTGAAAGTTTTGAAGTTTTCAAAAGCTTAAACTTTGAAATCTATCCAAAAACCTCAACTGCGTTATTAGGCGAAAGTGGAAGCGGCAAAACCACATTAATACATTTAATAGCAGGTTTAGAGTCTCCAGACACTGGTTTAATTAAAATAAATAACTTTGAGATATGGAAATATTCAGAACAAAAAAGGGCAGATTTCAGATTACATAATATTGCAGTAATTTTTCAGCAGTATAATTTGATCCCATCATTGAATATTTTAAACAATATAAAATTTCATTCGAAACTCATTAAAAAATTTGACCAAAATTTTCAAGATGAAATTATAGAATTGTTAGGCTTACAAGGCCTTTTAAAAAAATATCCAGAAGAAATTTCTGGGGGGCAACAGCAAAGAGTCGCTATTGCGAGAGCTATTCTTACTAAACCCAAAATTTTGCTTGCCGACGAACCTACTGGAAATCTTGATGAAGAAAATTCCCTAGTAGTTTCCAGAGCTTTAGAGATACTATTAACTAGGTATAACTCAACAATTATAATTGCAACACATTCGGAAAATTTGGCAAATAGATTGAACAAAAAATTACTAATAAAAAACAAAAAAATAAGAGCAATATAAATGAAAATATTTGACGTTCTCTTGATGTATAATTTTCAACATTGGTTCAGAAAACCTTTGCAGTTAATTTTTTTATTCCTAGGTATATCTTTAGCTACTACTTTATGGTCCAGTATCCAATTATTAAATTCTGAAGCTAAAAAATCCTATGAAAATGCTGTAACAATAATTTCATCTAACCAAAGTCAACTTATTGTATCAGTTAACAACGATTTAATACCTTTTGAAAATTTTGCTAAACTACGCAGAAATAAATGGCTAGTAACTCCAATAATTGAAGGTAAATTATCTGATAATAAAAAAATAAAAATAATTGGAGTTGATCCTTTTACACTCTCTCAAAGTAATAGCTTTTATAATTCATTTTTTAAAACAACAGCTAATAATCGTGAATTCTTAATAAATAGAAAAGTAGCATTTGCTTCATCAACAACAATTAAAAATGTTTCGGATTTAGATTTAAATCTTGAATTAATTGAAACCGACAACTTACTAAAAGATTATTTGTTGGTAGATATCAGCATTGCTGAAGAACTTTTGAATAGAAAAGGTAAAATCTCAAGGTTTGAACTTACAGGTGCTATCCCAAGAGATACAAAAATACTTGATGAATTGGGATTGGAAATAAAAAATTCCGAAATAAATAGTGATCTGAAGCAATTAACCAAGAGCTTTCACCTAAATCTAACTGCTTTTGGTTTTTTAGGATTTATAGTTGGTCTGTTCATAGTCTATTCAACTCTCAACTTATCATTTGAACAAAGAAAATCATCCTTTAATTCTTTAAGACTTATGGGAATTTCTGTAAGAACAATTTTTTTATCTTCTTTAATAGAAATCTTTTTTCTTTCCTCAATAAGTGGTCTGCTAGGAATTTGCTTTGGTCATGTTTTAGCTTCTTCATTATTACCAGATGTAGCATCTACTTTAAACAATATTTATGGTGCTGACATTAATAATCAGTTAAGTTTTTCTATAAAAGAAATTTTTATTGCTTTATTGATGCCGATCATTGGAACAATTTTAATTTCAACTGGTTTTTTATTTAAAATCTATTTATCTGAAAGAAATACCAATTATAAACATATTTCTAATACTAAATTTTATTATTTAAAAAAATTTACTCCAATCTTAGTGCTTATAATACTGTTAGTAATAACAGTCATAATTTTAATAAATCCTACTGAACTTTTCTTAAGTTTTGTATTAATTGCAATATTGATAATAAGTTCTTCTATATTATTGCCTATATTTCTAGAATCGGTTTTATTTTATGTCAATTATCGTTTTGAGTTTGAAAACCCAATTTTAAAATGGTTTTTTAGCGATACATTAAAACAAGTAAAAAGAATTTCTTTAAGCCTAAATGCCTTAATGCTATCAATAGCTGTAACCATAGGTGTTGATAACATGGTTAAAAGTTTTGAAGAAACTTTTTCAATTTGGCTAGACAAACGTCTTATAACTGAAATGTATGTAAGAGCAGATAGTGATGATCTAGCAATAAAAATAAGTAAAGAAATAATAAAAGAAAAAAATGTGATTAATGTTTATCCAATTATTGAAACTAAAAGTTTTATTAAAGATACAAAAGTGTCAGTAGTAGGGTTTAAGCCTCAAAAATTATATTTTGATAATTGGCCAATCATTTCTAAATCCAAGGATATCTGGGAAAAAATTCAAAATTCAAACGGAATTTTGATTAATGAACAACTTCATTACAAACTAAATGTTGATATCGGAGATAACATACAGATCGCAAATCCTTCTAATAGTCTTAATAATTTTAATAGTACAGTTGTAGGAATTTATCCTGATTATGGTAATTCAATCCCACAAATTATGATAAATTTAAATAAATTTGAATATTACTATTCAAATATTTTACCACGAAATTTTGCAATCGATATAGTAAAGGGAACCTATGGTGATGTTTCTGAATTAATTCAGAATAAATATGAGATTCCTAATAAAAATATTATTAACCAGGCCACGATAAAAGAATTTTCAAAAAATGTTTTTAATAAAACATTTACAGTCACTAGATCTTTATCTGACGCTATGATAATCATAGCTACTTTAACATTATTGACATCCTTGATTTCTCTATCTGAAATTCGCATTATAAATTTATCACCACTTTGGGCACTAGGTATCACAAGAATTACCCTTTTAAAAATCGAATTTGCACAATTTTTACTTCTAATATTTATAGCTTTGGTTTTTGCTATTCCAGTAGGTTTAATTTTATGTTTTCTTCTGACTAACTACTTAAATGTATCTGCATTTGGCTGGAAATTACCCTACGATTTTTATCCCAATATATGGGGAAAAACTTTTTTGATTTCATTACTTTGCAGTTTACTTGCTATAATGCTTCCTACTTATTTGATGTTTAAAAATTCAGCATCCCTGATGATAAAGAGATATAAAAATGAATGCTAATTTTATTTTTGTTATATTCCTTTTATTAAATTTCAATATTGGGTTAGCCCAAGATGTTTATCATACAGATAATGAACCATATAATAAAATTTCCAGTGAACGCTTTGATCTTAAGTTTCCAAGAGACCATAATATGCACAAAGAATTTAAAATTGAATGGTGGTATATTACTGCAAATCTTAAAAATGAAAATGGTGACTCATTTGGAATACAGTGGACACTTTTTAGAAGCAGATCAGAATTAGATAATAATAAAGCAACAAAACACTTCAAAAATCCCTGGAAAAGTGATCAAGTTTGGATGGCTCATGCAGCTGTAACTACTGAAGACGGTCATTACTATGAAGAAAAATTTTCTCGTGGAGATACAGGTCAATCAGGAGTAGAACTCTCACCTTTTTTAGCTTGGATAGATGATTGGGAATTCTCAAGTAATAATGATTGGTCTAAAGCCTCATTAAAAGCTAATGGTAAGCAATTTTCTTATGAACTAAATCTAGAAAGTGAAGGACCACTTATACTGCATGGGGATGATGGTAAAAGTATTAAAACAAAAGATGGACATTTTTCAGCTTACTACAGCCAGCCATTTTTCAAAATTGAAGGAAAATTAATTATCAATAATGAAAGTTTTGATGTTAAAGGAAATGCCTGGGCTGATAGAGAATGGTCAAACGCAATTCTAGGCCCTAATCAAGAAGGTTGGGATTGGATTTCAATTCATTTGGATGATGAAACGAAACTAATGATATTTAGAGTTAGAGATAGTCAGAGAGGTGATTTTTATTCTGGAACTTTCATATCTGATCAGAAACAAAAAATTAGTTTAGAGGGAAAAGATATTAAAATGAAACCATTAAAATATTTTAATAGAAAAAATATTAAAAACAAAAAAAAATCCAAAGTACCTATAGAATGGAATATAGTTATTACAAGTCACGGTATAGATCTGAAACTTAAAGCTTTGAATAAAAATTCATTTGTTGATACTTTGGTACCTTATTGGGAGGGACCAATTATATTAAGTGGATCACATCAGGGTTTTGGATATTTAGAAATGACTGGATATTAATTTGTTATGCGGCTTTACCATCTAGTACGGCACCAACTTTAACTTGGGCCTTCTCTTCTTCAACTCCATCTACTGCTGCAACCTCTCTAGTTAATCTTTCGAGTGCAGCTTCATACAACTGTCTTTCTGAATAGGATTGTTCTCTTTGCTCATCATTGCGATGCAAATCTCTTATAACTTCTGCTATTGATATTAAATCACCAGAATTTATTTTTTGTTCATATTCTTGAGCCCTTCTGGACCACATTGCTCTTTTAACTCTTGCTCTACCCTTTAAGGTACTCATAGCTTTTCCTACTACATCAGGAGAAGACAGACTTCTCATCCCAACTGAATCTGCCTTAGATGTAGGAACTCTTAAAGTCATTTTATCTTTTTCAAAATGAATAACAAACATTTCCATTTCAAATCCAGCTATAACTTCCTTTTCAATAGCCTCTATTTTACCAACTCCGTGTGATGGATAAACTACATAGTCGTCTTGTGAAAATTCTAAATTATTACTCATTTATTATTAATCCTTATTAACAGAAAAAAAGGAACCGATTAATTCGGTCCCTACTAGCAAATTAAAGCCATAATGAAATGGTTATAAAGTGATTATAACCTAAGATTCTTCTTTTATAACATTTTTTTGGTAATAAATCAAATTTAGCTTAATTCTTGAAATTAACTAATGTTGTCTAGTCTCCTTCACCAGGATTTTCAGAAAAATATTTTTTTAATTTGTCTTCTTCATCAGCTTTGGCGTCAGCTTCAGGTAGTGGATCCTTTCTTATAGTAATGACTGGCCACAGCTCAGAATATTTTCTGTTAAATTCAACCCAATCACTTGCTCCAGGATCAGTGTCTGGTTTTATAGCATCAGCTGGACATTCTGGTTCACAAACTCCACAGTCAATACATTCGTCTGGATGAATAACTAACATATTTTCACCCTCATAGAAACAATCAACAGGGCAGACTTCTACACAATCTGTGTATTTACAATCTACACATTTATCATTTACAATATATGTCATTTATTCACTCATAAAATTATGCATAATTACAAGATTACAGTTGTCTTATAGGTAGTCAATTTATTTAGTTTAAAAAGATACATAAAAATTATTTTATAAAATTCTCAGTGTTTTTAAGTTGGGTAAGTGCTCTTCTTTCTTTTTTGTTAGGGCGAGAAAAATTTTGAAAACCCTCATTAACATTACTTTTAATTTTTTCCAGCTCAGTAACGATGCTGCTCTTTTTTTCATATAAAAACTTAGCCTTGTTATATGCATCTCTTTTCTCTGCAAATTGTTTTACTATGATTCTGACAATTTCGTTTGAATTTTTTATTAGAATATCGTCTTCTAGTTTTAAAAGTTGAGATTGTTTTTTTAATACCGATCCATTTAAGAAAATCATTTTTTTTTCTATTGCTTTTGTGACTTTTGTTCTAGTTTTAAAAAAACGAGCAAAAACTAACCACTTATCAATTCTCAATTAAATTTATCCTTTTTCTTTAATAAGTGATGATAAAGCAGCAAATGGACTATTAGGATCTATCTTTTTACTAATATTATTATTTTTTAGTTTGTTAATTTTATTAAGTTGTTTTTTTTGAGAATTATAATTCCTAATTTTTTTATTTTTACTATTCTGGAAAAAATTTTTATTCTTATTTTTTTTAAAATTAAATTTGAAAATTATCTGATCGATAGTGATAACTTTCGAATCTACATCATCTTTAGAATTTTTTTCATTTTTATTCAAATCTTCATCTTTTATATTTTTTTCTAAATTTTCTATCTGTTTTGAGTCAGCAATTTTATGAATTTGATCAAAACTTTTTTCAGATTTATAACCTAATTTTTCTAAAATTTCTTTTAATTGAATAAAACTTAAACCTGTAATTGATAGCATATCTGAAGTTGCTTTAAACCCTTTTTTTGTATCCTGTAACCTTATTAGGTCTGCTAACCTTTCAAGCATATCAATTCTTATAGCCCTGGATCCAAGTTTTTTAAATCCTACTAACTCATAATATGAGTCTTCTACTCGTTCTGTTACTTCAATTGTAACTAAACCAGGTAAAGGCGGATCCATTTTTTTTTCTAATTGATGAAATTTGCTCCACAATATTAACCTTAATCTTGTTGGTTCTGGTTTCAAAAAAAGAGGATGATATATACTGTATTGTCCAAATCTAAAACCATATTTTCTGAATTTTGCTCTAGATTCTTGATCAAGACTTTTTACTTCCTTTGTTACACGATCTCTAGACAAAACACCTAAGTGTTCACTCATTGTGAAAACTAAGCCTGTAGAAATTCCATTAATCTCTTTATCCTCCATTATAGAGAAAAGATGAACGAAATTTTGTTTAATATAATTATTCATAAAGTATTTAATTCGTGTTTCAACTTTATTAATTAATGTTTCAGGTAGATAATCAGAGGTGACGGATTTGATATTTGGTTTATATAACTTATTTCCAACTGCAAGTTTTCCAACAACACTCTCATTCCAAATAATTTCACCAGAGTTATTTAAAAAAAAATCTGTATCAGGGGTCTCATATAATTGATCAACAATTTTTTTAATTTTTTTAATAATCTGATCTTTAGCAATTAAAAGTAATTTTTTATTTTCTATTGAATTATCCGAAGTCGGAAAAACAAAGTTTAATCCTTCAACGCGTCCAATTAATTGATTTTCAATAAGAAGTTCATTGTTATCATTAAATTCTGCTGTCAATTTTTCCTTTTCCCTAATTGTTTTCAATAATACAGTTGTTCTTTTATCAATAAACCGTTCTATAAGAAGTTCATGAAGTTTGTCTGAAAGTTTTTCTTCAATTGATTTTGCAGCTTCTTCCAAAAAGGCAGGGTTATCAAACCAACTACCTCGATTTGCTACATAATTCCATGTTCTTATATATGACAATCTCCTAGATAATTTTTCGATATCACCATCATATTTATCTAACGATATTATCTTTTTTTCAAGCCATGTTTCAGGTAATTTACCTTTATCAATTAAAAGCAAGAATATTTCTGTTAAAATTTGTACATGATCCGTTAGAGATATTTTTCTATAATCAGGTATCTGACAGATCTTCCACAAAAGCTTTACTTCATCAATACTCTTAACTTTTTCAATAATTATCTGATTTGCGGACATTATCTTTAGAGTACTTAAGTCAGTACTCTCTCTAGATTTTACAAGGCTTAAATTATTGGGTTTTAAATTTAAGGATTCAATAAGTGATGAAGGGTTATCAAAAGATAAATTTGAGTTTCTCCATTGTATTTTTTTAATATCTAAAAAATTGTGGTTTTCAATATTATGAATTAAATCAGATGATAAAGCCTCACAACCTGCAGTTGTACCAAATGTACCGTTAGTTGTGTATCGGCCTGCTCTTCCGGCAATTTGTGCTAATTCATTTACAAAAAGTTTTCTATGATTAAATCCATCAAATTTAGTTAAGCTGGCAAAACAAACATTGGACAAGTCTAAGTTTAAGCCCATACCAATCGCATCCGTTGCTACAAGGTAATCGACTTCACCACTTTGATATATATTTACTTGTGAATTTCTTGTTTTAGGGGATAAACCACCAGTAACAATTGCAGCTCCCCCTTTTTCTCTCCTTATTATTTCAGCAATAGAATAGACTTCCTCAACAGAAAAACAAACTATTGCAGATCTAGGTTGAATTTTATTTATTTTTCTAGAGTCTACATACTTAAGTTGTGATAACCTCTTTCTTGATAAAAATTCAACATCTGGTAAAATGTTTTTTATAATTTTTTTTATTGAAGTTGACCCAAGAAATATTGTTTCTTTTTTACCTCTTAAATTCAGTAATCTATTCGTAAAAATATGCCCCCTATCCAGATCGGCACATAATTGTATTTCGTCAATTGCTACAAAATCAAAAGTTAAATTAATAGGCATTGCTTCAACAGTACAAACCCAATATTTTGGATTTTCAGGCATAATTCGTTCTTCACCTGTTATTAAAGCAACATATTGTTTCCCACATCTGAGTGAAATTTTATCAAAAACTTCCCTAGCTAGTAATCTTAATGGAAAACCAACCATACCACTTGAGTGAGTAAGCATTCTGTCAATTGCAAAAAAGGTTTTTCCTGTATTTGTAGGGCCTAATAATGCCTTAATATTTTTTATTGTTTTATTTTTTTTTATCATCAGTTTCAAATTATCATAATTTTCAATAATTAGGCCTTGATTCTAACTACTACAAAAATTAATAAAAAAAATAGAAACTAGAAAGAAAAATTACTTTAAATTTTTGAATTTCATTTTACAATATTTAAAATATAAAACTTAATATTTAAGGAATTCTTATGTCAAATATCTTAGAAGAGGCGATTAAAGCTTTAGAAGAAAAACTTGAGGGTAAAAGTATAGACTTTAGTGCTAAATTTCAAATTGAAGATGAAGGATCAATTGTCGTAGATAGGAACGGTGTTAAAGAATCTTCTGAAGAAACTGACTGTACTCTAATAGCAAGTGCTGAAACTTTTAGAAATATTTTAGAGGGAGAAACAAATCCAACATCTGCATTTATGGGAGGAACTCTTAAGGTTGAAGGAAGTATGGGAGTTGCGATACAATTAGGAAATATTCTTGGCTAATAGTAAACTCAACCCATTACCTAGGTTGGGAATTAAACTTCTACCTGGAGGGATACTGGATTATGTTCAAACTGAAGATAGAAAATTTATAAGATATGGCTATTGGGAAAAAGGTGATAAAGCTACAGTAATCATATTGCCTGGAAGAACAGAGTATATAGAAAAATACAATATAGTAATACAAGAATTTTTAGACAGAAATTTTTCAGTTCTTTGTATTGATTGGAGAGGACAGGGTTTATCACAAAGGCCCCATGGAAGAACAGATATAGGTCATGTTAAAAATTTCTTTGAATACCAAATAGACTTGGAAACTATCCTAGAAAATTTAAAGGATACCCTAGATAATAGACCTAAAATACTTTTTTCTCATAGCATGGGTGGCTGCATAGGTTTAAGATATTTGTTGAGAGACAATACATTCAAATGTTCAATTTTTTCTGCACCACTTTGGGGCTTGCCAGTTTCAGAATTTACTATTTCAATTTTAATTCCAATTTTTAACCTCGCAATATCAATGGGCCTGGGTTTGGTTGCTTACCCTTACAAAATTGATGGATTTAACATTCTTACTAAACCATTTGAAAAAAATGTTTTAACAAAAAACCTGGAATTTTATAATGAAATGCGAGATAATTTATTGATTGACCCTCGATTGGGTTTGGGGCCACCTACTCTATATTGGGTTAAAGCCCTTAATGATGAATTATTTAAACTTTCAAAAATGCCTCCTCCTGAAATACCACAGCTTACATTTATGGGAGATTCAGATAAAGTAATTTCAAAAAAAGCCATTGAGTCAAGGATGGCTCGAACTCCTTTAGGAGAATTAAAAATTTTAACTAATTCAATGCATGAAGTTTTTTTTGAAACTTCTGAGATAAAAGAAGAAATATGGGAAGAAGTGGATAAATTTTTGAATAAAATTTTTCCTAATTAAAATTAAAAATATCCCTTATTGAAATTTATAACACTAAATATGTTTACCCAAAATCTTAAGAGCCTCTTTATGTATAGATTGATCACCTGATGCTAGAATTCTCCCACTAGTAAAATCATTACCACCATTCCAGTCAGAAAAAGTACCACCAGCAGCTTTAATAATACATAAAGGCGCTTGAATGTCATATATTTGCATTGAGGATTCAACTATTAAGTCGATATTACCAAAAGCAACTAAACCATATGCATAAGCATCAAGCGAATATCTAGCGAGTTTACAATGATTTCTTAATGCTTCCATTGCTGAATTTTCTTTACAGTTTCCCATATTTGGATCTGTCGTGTGTATAATTGCATCACTAATATTATTGCACTTTTTTACAAAAATCTTTTTAATTTTACCTTGATGTAAATACTCACAAGAGTATTGGTCTCCTATAAACATTTCATTAGAAAATGGTTGATAGATAATTCCAAAAAGGGGCTTTTCTCCTTCGCTCAATGAAATTAAAACTGTCCAAGAGGTTTGCCCTGCCATAAATCCTCTAGTGCCATCAATTGGATCAATTATCCAAGATAAACCACTAGAACCAACAACACTGTTATTTTCTTCACCAATTATTGTATCTTTTGGTCGAAATTTTAAAATAAGATTCCTCATTACAGTTTCAGTATTTTTATCTGCTTTTGATACTGGATCAAAATGAGTCTTGGATTTATTCTTGAAATTTAAATCTGATTTTCTAAAGTAATTCATTGCCTCTTTTCCACCAGCAATGGCTACTTTTTTACCTAAATCCATTAAGTCTTTCATATCATTTGTTTTATTATAAGTTACTGTATTATTTTAAATTAAAAGAATGTATTTTTCATTTTGATAAGATGATTATTTCTCACTGAAACTTTCTATAAAATCAATAAACGTTGGTAGTATGGCCTGTACTATAATTTCTACTCCTTTTTCATTTGGATGTAACATATCTTCTTGAAGATAATTGGATAGTTCATTTTCATTTTCTATAACAGGAGCCATTAAATTTGGATACAATGAAATATTAAATTTTCTTGATAATTCTGAAAACATCAAATCGAATTCATTCTTATATTCAGGTCCAAAATTTTCAATTGATGTAATTCCTATCAGGAGTATTGGTAGATTTTTATCTTTAATTTTTAAAATCATCTTAGATAAATTTTCTTTTGAAAATTTAGGAGGTATTCCTCTTAACATGTCATTAGCACCCAAAGAGATTGCAACTGCATTTATGTCATCAGTTATACTCCAATCAGTTCTAGACAATCCACCTGCAGTTGTATCACCAGATACTCCTGCATTAATTAAAGAAATATGATCCATCTTCTCTAATATTTTTTTTTGTAATTGATTTACAAACCCTTTTTCTTTTGGCAATCCGTATCCCTGAATTAAACTATCACCTATAATGATCAAACGATAATTCTCTTTTTTTTCAGTTGCATGAGCCAAAGAATACGTTAAGAAAATGAATAAAACTAAAAAAATCTTGTTGTAATTGAAAATTATATTCATATATCAAATCCCACCATCTTTATAATAAAATCTAATGAAAAAAAAAATACTTATCCAGACTGATAATCTATGTTTATCATTTCCTTCAGCATCTGGTAAACTACAAATACTAAATTCAGTTAATTTTTCATTATATGAAAATGAAACCGTAGCACTAGTTGGACCCTCAGGTTCTGGTAAATCTTCCTTATTGATGCTTTTGGGTGGTCTAGAAGAAAGTGACACGGGCTCAATTATGATTGCAGGTCAGGATATTACAAAATTATCCGAGGATGGCTTAGCCAATCTAAGAAAAAAAACGATGGGAATTGTTTTTCAATCTTTCCACCTAATTCCAACGATAACAGCCCTTGATAATGTTTGTATTCCTCTTGAACTTGCAGGTCATTCAAATATTAAAAATAGAGCAATTGAAATTTTAACAGAGGTAGGCTTAGGTAAAAGACTAAATCATTTTCCTTCTCAATTATCAGGTGGAGAACAACAAAGGGTCGCAATAGCAAGAGCTTTAGCCATTAAACCTTTAATAATTTTAGCAGATGAACCAACAGGAAATTTGGATCAAAAAACAGGTTCAAAAATCATTGAGCTCCTTTTTAAATTAAATACAAAAAACAAAAGTAGTCTAGTAATAGTTACCCACTCTACTGATCTTGCAAATAAATGCCAAAGACAGGTTAAATTAGAAAATGGCAAAACTAATGAGAGTAAAAGGTAAAAAGATTGTCTAATTTATCAATATTAAAATTTGCATTTAAAGATCTTAGGGGTGGATTAAATAAATTTTGGGTTTTTTTTATATGTCTGTTTTTTGGTGTTTTAACTATATCTTCAATTGGAACTTTTAGAGAAAGTATAAAATCAGGTTTACAAGAAGAGGCAACAGAAATTTTAGGTGGGGATATTTCTTTGACCTTAGCTTACAGAGTTGCATCAGAAAAAGAATTAGAAGAGATAAAAAAAATTTCTACATCTTTAACTGAAGTGATTTCTTTTAGAAGTATGGTTTCCACGATTAATCAAGAAAACAACTACTATCAAGCCTTAGTACAAGTAAAAAGTGTAGATAAAAATTATCCCCTAGCTGGTAAAATCAAAATAAATCCAGAACTAAGTATTGAAGATACCTTAAAAAAGAAAGGAGATAAATATGGAATAATAGTAGAAGACAGTTTATTAAAGCAACTTAATCTGAAGGTAGGTTCAGATTTAATCTTAGGAAAATCTACTTACAATATTAGAGCGACTTTATCGAGTATTCCAGATATTGGTTCTAATGGATTTAGTCTAGGACCAAAAGTTATCTTAAATACTACTTCACTAAAGAATTCTGGGCTGTTGAATAAAGGGACACTTTTTGAGACAAATTATTATTTAAAAACTGAAAATAATCAGGACTTAGAAAATCTCAAATCTATATTTTTCAAAAAAAATTTTGATAAAGGATTTCGATGGCGCGATATAAGAAACCCTGCCCCAGGTATTGAAGCTGTAGTCAATAGACTTTATTTCTTCTTGACTGTACTAGGAATGTCTGGACTCGTAATTGGAGGAGTTGGTGTAAGCACCTCTGTTTCTTCCTACCTAAATTTGAAAAGAGGGACAATTGCAACATTAAAGACACTTGGCTCAACTACAAATATGTTGAGTAAAATTTACCTTTTTCAAATATTAATCATGTCTTTTTTGGGAACTACTATGGGTGCTATTACAGGAAGTTTAATATTACGATTAGCTGAATCCACT
Organism: uncultured Alphaproteobacteria bacterium; assembly: GCA_902541695.1. Classification (GTDB taxonomy): domain Bacteria; phylum Pseudomonadota; class Alphaproteobacteria; order Rhodobacterales; family Rhodobacteraceae; genus CACIIZ01. The sequence goes on from CACBRT010000024.1 coordinate 16,213, forward strand.
CTAATAAAGATTTTTCCGTTTCCTCTTAGTTTAGGTTTTTTCATTCAGCCTATTTTAATTTCAATGACACTAGGAATACTTATTAGTCTAATTTTTTCTTTGATACCCTTATTCAATTTTTGTGATATGAAAATCAATTATCTATACAGATCTCATAGCATCAATTCCAGATTCGAAATACCTAAATTAAAACAAATATTTTATATTGTAACACTTATTTTAACTTTGATTATTATAATTTTGCTTCTATCACCAGATATAAAACTGGCACTTTGGTTTATTTTTGGATCAATAATTTCTTTTATAATATTAAATTTAATGTCATTTATTATAAAACATGCATCAAAAAGTTTAGTCAATAGATACAAATTTCATAAAATATTATCTTTGAAATTAGCAATTGCATCGGTTGGAAGTGAAAATGGAGAAAATAAGTCGGTTTTATTATCTATAGGAATCGGCCTTATCATACTGGCAACTATGGGCCAAATAGAAAAAAATTTACAATCGGTTCTTACAAACGATATACCCAAAAAAGCACCATTATATTTTTTAATTGATATTCAAAAAAATCAAAAAGAAGATCTCATATCCTTATTAAAAAATGAAAAATTAATTTCTGATATTAAAACTGCTCCTATGTTAAGAGGATTTATAACAAAAATTAATGATAAAGATGTTTCAGAATTGAATATTGATCATTGGGCTCTTAGAGGTGATAGGGGAATAACCTATGAAGCTATACCAACTACAGCTGAGAAGATTACAAAGGGTAAATGGTGGCCAATAGATTATGATGGCCCCCCACTAATAAGTTTTGCTCAAACTGAAGCAAATGAGCTAGGGCTAAGGATCGGTGATACTATAACTGTGAATATACTGGGCAGAGCCCTAACTGGTACTATTAGTAGTTTCAGAGATGTAAACTTTGCAACAATGGGCATAAATTTTTTAATGGTATTCAACCCCCAATCATTAATGAATGCACCTCACACTAACATTGCTACAGTTTATGCACCTAAGAAATTTGAAACCAAAATTGTACAAACAATAACCCAAAGGTTTCCTAATATTACTTCTGTATCTGTGGCAGAGACAGTAAAAAAAGTTCAGGATATAATCTTAAAGTCCTCATTGGTTGTTAAGTGGTGTGCCTTAGTAATAATTTTCTTAGGTTTTTTTGTAATCATCGGGGCACTTGCAACCTCTGAACAAAATAGAATGTTTGAGTCTTCGATTTTAAAAACCCTAGGTGCTTCAAAAAAAGTGATATTACTGTCTATTTTATTAAGATCAATAATCATAGGAAGCTTCGCAGGTCTAGTTGCGATTAGTTTGGGCGCTGTAATGTCACTTGTGGTTGTAAAATACTTCTTGAATGGTGAATTTTATTTTTTTATTTCCTCTGCAATTTTAGTTACATCTATTGGTATTATGATTTCGCTAATCACTAGTATTTTGTTTGCTATTAAACCTGTTAGATCAAAACCAGCAAAAATATTGAGAACTGTTGATTAACCTAAAGTAATTAATAAAAAAAATCAAAAACTACTTGAAATTTATATAAATAACTACGATATTAAATTCAGTTTAATCCATAATGTTAAGGAGATATTTATGGCAGAATTTGATTCTATTAGATCGTCTACACGTTCTGACAGTTATGTAAACATTGATAGTGGGCTCAGAGCTCACATGAATAAAGTTTATGGTTTAATGGCAGTTGCAATGATAATTACTGGTGCAGTTGCTTGGTCAATAGGCACATCACCACAACTTGTGAGTGCTTTATTCAGTAATTCAATAATTTCACTCATAGTGATGTTTGCTCCATTAGGTTTTGTATTTTTTCTATCAGCAAGAGTTATGAATATGAGTTATTCAGCAGGGCAACTTTCTTTTTGGCTGTTTTCAGCTTTAATGGGTCTTTCTTTATCTACTATTTTTGTAGCATACACTGGTGCATCTATTGCTAATGCTTTCTTTACTACTGCAATTGCATTTGGTGCAATGAGTCTGTTTGGTTACACAACAAAAAAAGATTTATCAGGTATGGGTAGATTTTTGTTTATGGGTGTAATCGGCCTTATTGTAGCAATGATAATTAATTGGTTCACACAAAGTCCTGGATTAGAATTTGCTATCAATGTTTTGGGTGTATTGATATTTGCTGGTTTGACTGCATATGATACACAAAACATAAAAAATACTTATTTAAGTATTAGAAGTGCCCCAAATGGTGAAGAAATTGCTGCACGTGCAGGAATTCTTGGTGCATTATCACTCTATATTAACTTTTTAAATATGTTTATGTTTTTACTTCAATTTATGGGAAATAGAGAATAAAAATTAATTAGATTACTGTTTTTAAAGGCCACGGATGTGGCCTTTTTTATTTTATCTTTCCTTCTTTATAATCTACATGTTTTCTGGCTACTGGATCATATTTTTTAACAACCATCTTTTCGGTCATTGTTCTTGCATTTTTTTTTGTAACATAAAAATGACCAGTGTCAGCAGTTGAATTTAATCTTATTTTAATTGTTGTAGGTTTTGCCATTTATTTACCCTCTTATGAACTATGGCCTTTTTACACTGATAAAAATTACTGTCAATAAGACATTATCTCAATCTAAATTAAAGATAAGTAAAATTATTTGAAGAAGATCCTTCACTATAAAAAGGTACTCCCTTTTTGTTTGTACCATTAAAAATTAATTCTTGAACTTCTTTTAAAACAATTCGGGTAATTATTGGGAGATCAAATTCTTTTGTTTTTTCTATTTCTATCCATTGTAAATGACTAAGCTCATCAGAAGCATTTGAAAAATCATCTAAATCACAATTCAAATCTTTAGCTAAACAAATAAAAAAACGGGCATCAAATCTTCTTGGTCTTCCTACAGGGGTAATTGCACGAAAAAAAAATTTAAGTTTTGATACATTTGGTGCAATATTATTTGCATAAAAATCTTCCCATCCTTTTATTTTTGAACCTTTCCAATCATATGAATTTGCAATCTTTAAACCAGTTTCTTCCCATAGCTCTCTAATAACTGTTGCAGCCAAAGATTCTGGATGTGTTAAGGAACAATCAATAGATAAAAGAATTTTTTGTTTAACTCGAAGTGGTTTTGAAAAGGGTACCATGCTATCATTAGGATCATATGCACCACCAGGGAAAACAAATTTATTAGGCATAAATACAGCATGTTTTCCTCTTTGCCCCATTAGGATTTTATATTTTTTGCTCTGCTCCCTGACTATAACAATAGTTGCAGCATCTTTAATTTCTGTTGATTTTGTTTTATCCAAACCATTTTTCCTGATTATTAAATTTACCTATTGCAAATTTTAACTTTTTTAAATTTAATTTTAAATAAAAATTAAATCATATGATTGAAAAAACTTATCAACAAATCAAAAAATTAAATATTAAATCAAATATTCCACTGGTAATAGTAGATGCTGACGAAGTAATAGTACACTTTGCTAAACCATTTGTTTTGTTTTTAAAAAAAAGAGGGTTTTTATTAGAACTTAATGGATACACTCTTAATGACTCAATAAAAAATATTGAAACAAATAAAATTATTAAAAGTACAAAATCACAAAAACTAGTGATTGATTTCATAAAAAAAGAGACCAAAAAACAACCTTTAACAAAAGGAGCTTTACAATCACTAAATATTATTTCTAATTTTGCACAAGTAATTATTCTAACAAATGTACCACAATATGCATACGAAGATAGGATTTTAAATTTTAAAAATTATAACATTTCATTTCCTGTTATAATAAATGAAGGTCCAAAAGGACCAGCTTTATTAGAACTATGTAAAACATTAAAAAAACCAGCTATATTTATTGATGATAATTTAAGTCAAATTGAAAGTGCAGAAGAATTTGTTCCTAAAATTTATAGATTCCATTTTACTGGGTGTGAGCTAGTCCAAAGGCTTCTACCTAAATCCTTAGCCGCGACACATAATCCTAAAAGTTGGAAAGAAGTAGAATATTTATGCAAAAAACTTTTAATCTAATTTTTCATTAAAGTCTTTAGAGGTATCAATAATTTTTGAGGAATTTTTTTTGGTCTTCTAGTTTTTACATCAACAAAAACATGTATAAATATTATTTTCGCCGCTGTTTTTCTTTCAAGGTCAGAGAATAGACCTATCTCATACTCAACAGAAGAATTACCCAATCTATTTAACTTCAAACCACAGGTTATGATATTGGGAAATTTTAATTCAGAAAAAAAAGTACATCTTGTTTCAACAACTAATCCCACAGTTTCACTTTTAGGAACGTCAAGAGACCCCTTTTTAATTAACCAACCATTAACAACTGTATCTGCATACTCATAAAATACGGCATTATTCATATGGCCATATACATCATTATCTCTCCAACGCGTATTTAGTTGCTCAAAATACAAATAATCTTCTCTTATGGAAGGTACTTGTCTCATTATAAAAATTTCCTTAAAAAGACTTTATTAAAGCATTATAAGGTAACATATGTTGAGATTTAAAGGATTAATTTTTGATAAAGATGGAACACTATTTCATTTTCAAGAAAGCTGGGGAAGTTGGCTTGATGAAGTATTAAACGATATATGTGAAAAATCTATTTCCAAAAAAAGGCAACTATCAAAAATTTTAGGTTTTAATTTTTCAAAAAAAAAATTTTTTGAAGATAGTCCTTTCATAGCAGGTACAACTGAAGAATTTCTAGCATCCATTGAATCATTTTCAGATAATTTGAAAGGAAAGGAGTTAGAAGAGTTCATAAATTCAAAATTAATGCAACTTGTTCAAAAGCCTGTTGGAGACTTAAAAGTATTATTTGAATATTTAAAATCAAAAAAAATTTTGCTTGGTGTTGCAACAAATGATAATGAAATTCCTTGTAAGTCCCAATTAGAAAAAGAAAGAATAATAAAGTATTTTGATTTTATTGCAGGTTCTGATAGTGGCTATGGATTTAAACCAGAAATTGGGCAACTTGAAGCTTTTTGCAAATTGTTAAATTTAAAACCAAGTGAAGTTGCTATGATTGGTGATAGTACTCATGATTTAATTGCAGCTAAGAAAGCAGGCTTATATGCTATAGGGGTTCTTACAGGTGTTGCAAAAAGAAGTGAATTAGAGCTCTATGCTGATAAAATCTTAAAATCTATTAAAGATTTACCAATTTTTTTAAATTCATAAAAAATATTATTAATTACTTTACTAATAAATCAACTTATCCTCTTATATAAAAAAAGAGATTCTTTTTATGGATGTTGTTAAAAAATCTAGGCCTGGTGGAAGATCCCGAAATAAAAGAAAAAGTAATCCTTTTTCTATCTCCCAAACACCCTGGTCACTTCCCATTAATAATGATAATTTCATTGAACCTGTATCATTAGAAGGTGTTGAAAAGATCCATAATACCGCAATGCGGATCTTAGAAGATATAGGAATCGAGTTTATAAATGAAGAAGCAAAATCAATTCTTAAAAAAGCTGGATGCAAAGTAGACCCAAATTCAGATAATGTTAAAATGGACCGAAATTGGGTCATGGAAATGATCAAAAATGCACCTCAAGAATTCGAAATCATACCAAGAAATAAAAAAAACAAAGTAATTATTGGTGGTCGTCATATGACATTTGTTAATGTCTCATCCCCACCAAATGTTATGGATTTAGATAGAGGGAGAAGGCC
>CACBRT010000025.1 GCA_902541695.1 uncultured Alphaproteobacteria bacterium
AGCTTTAATTCATTTGCTCAAACTGTTTTTTCAGGAGATAATTGTAATTCAAATAGTATTGATGAATTATATTCTCTTATTTATTCTCAATTAGAACCTTTTGATCCTCCTGCATCAGTTCTTGATGATGATGGAAATATTACAGCCAGCGAAGATGAATTGTTTTCTCTAAGAAGACGTCATTTTTATGACCAATTAAAAGGAGAAGAAGGGTTATCAATTAATTTACATACATATGCAATAATTAATAAAGAATTACCAGGGATCTTAGAAGATTTTGAACCCGTCATCAAAATATTACTACCCGATTGTCAGCCTATCTCTTTGTTTAGAGGGGTACCAGTATCTAATACAAAAGCTGATTTCAAAACAATTCTAGAAACTGCCGAAATTGGTCTTAAATCTGACATTGAGCCAATTGTAAACTATGCAAGAACATCAATTGAACCAAAACCAATAAAATTTAAAGAAATTTTAGAAATCTTAAAAAATGACTTATCAATTACTCCAGAGATTGTTAATGCTATATTACCTCAGCCAATAGCTGAACGATATTTTCCTGATGGTAATATTCCAACAGGTAATCTATCAGAAGCAGCAATCTTGGCATTTGTATCAATGGGAGGTAAAGTTATAAATCCTCCCAATCAATTATTTTTTATAAAGCCCAGAAGTTATTCTGGTGTTATTGAAGATTATAGCTCATTAATAATTCAGGAAGATGGTACAATTGAAGCAGCAGCAGCTCTTAATACTACATTAGTTTCTCAAATGCTAAATAGAATGGGTATAAATGCTCAAATTTTAGTAATTACAGAAGTTGAAACTGAGGTTGCAGGTAATTGTACAATTGACGATGCAGGAAGGTGGCATCAAATCATAGGGGGAAGAAAGACAAGAAATTGTCCTTTTTTTTCATTAGCTAGCCAAATGCTACAAAATGGGACATATAAAAATACTAAAGATTATATAGAACAAAATTTAGCATTTAAGAAACTAGAGGCAATTTTATCAATTGCAAAAAATACAAATAAGGAAAAAAATAGTTAGTAATTTTAAGTTTAATTTCTATTGATTTAAAAGATTTATCAAATAATTGACTTTTAATTTCATCAATTGTAATTGAAGAAATGTTGTTATGAAAGATTGGTTAGAAGAAAATGGATATTAGTAAGATAAGTGTTGGAAATAAACCACCAACTGAAATAAATGTAGTGATTGAAATAACAGGTGGTTCATCAGGCGGAAGTCCTGTAAAATATGAATTTGATAAGGTAAGTGGTGGTATATTTGTAGATAGAATAGTAAATACATCTATGTTTTACCCTTGTAATTATGGTTTTATTCCAAATACTCTACATGCCGATGGCGATCCTACAGATGTACTAGTAATTCTTGATATTCCTCTTCCACCCGGAACTATAATACCGTGCAGACCAATTGGTGTGCTAAAAATGGAAGATGATGGTGGATTAGATGATAAAATAATAGCAGTTCCAACTGAAAAAATTGATCCATTTCAATCTGAAATAAACGATTTAAACGATTTAAATTTCAAAAGAAAAGAACGTATTTCACACTTTTTTGAACATTACAAAGATTTGGAAAAAGGAAAATGGGTAAAATTGATTGGATGGGGGAAAAAAGAAGAAGCTCTTGAAATAATTAATTCTTCTATTGAAAATTTTAACAAATAATCTAATTAGATAATAGTTTTTTTGCTATTTCACCCGCTTTACTAAAGTCCATTTTACCAAAATAATTATCCTTTAAGAGACTCATAACTTTACCCATATCTCTAAGAGAATTAGCATCAATTTCTGATATTGTTTTTTTCACAATTGTTTCAGTTTCTTTTGCATCAAGTTGCTTTGGTAAAAACTTTTCAATAATTTTTATTTCATTAAATTCTTGTTGGGCCAATTCTAATCTTCCACCCTCTTCGTATTGTCTAGCACTTTCTTGCCTTTGTTTTATCATTTTACTTAATATTGAAAGAATTTCTTGATCACTAACACCTTCAGTATTGTCTTCAGATCTTGTAGCTATGTCCCTATCTTTAATGGCGGCATTTATAAGTCGTATAGTAGATATTTTTTGAATATCTCTAGCTTTCATTGCATCTTTCAGCGATTTATCAAGTACTTCACGCATAAATACTCCATTTTAATTTCTATTTATATTGAAATAACAAACTCATTACATTAAAGGTACTATAAAATTAAATCAACTATTAAAAAAATTGTTAACTCAAAATATTTTCATTATGCATAGAAAAAAAAATGCTTGTTTGGTTTTAGAAAATGGGGACATTTTTAAAGGTTTTGGTTATGGTGCAAAGGGGATCTCAGTAGCAGAATTATGCTTTAATACAGCAATGTCAGGTTACCAAGAAATCATTAGTGACCCTTCTTACGCAAACCAATTCATAGTTTTTACTTTTCCTCACATAGGAAATGTTGGAGTTAATCCAGATGATAATGAAGCTCTTAAAGTATCAACGAATGGTGTAATAACTCTATTAAAACCAACAAAACCATCAAATTGGAGAACAATAGATAATTTGGACAATTGGTTAAAAAAAAATAACATTATTGGATTATATGGAATTGATACTAGGAATTTAACCTTAAAATTGAGAAACAAAGGAGCTATCAATGCAGTACTATGTCACCAAAATAGTGCTGATTTTGAGTACAAAAAAATGATTGATTTAGCTAAAAATTGGCATGGTCTTGAAAAAATTGATTTGGCAAAAAAAGTAACATGTTCAGAAAGTTATAGTTGGGATCAAGGTTATTGGCTTAGTCCTGGTAGATATAACAATTCAAAAAAAAATAAAAAGGTTGTTGCAATTGATTTTGGTATTAAGAGCAACATATTGCGTTCTCTTTCTGAACTTGGATGCAAAGTGAAAGTAGTTCCAGCAACTTCAAGTTATGAAAAGATTATGCAATACAATCCAGATGGTTTGTTTTTATCTAACGGTCCAGGCGACCCCGATGCAACTGGTAAATATGTTATACCAGTAATTAAAGAGATAATTAAAAAAACAAAATTACCAATTTTTGGTATATGCCTTGGTCATCAAATTTTAGCGATAGCGCTGGGGGCAAAAACTATAAAAATGAAAAATGGTCACCATGGAGCAAATCACCCAGTTCAGGATTTAAGAACTGGAAGGGTTGAAATCACTTCAATGAATCATGGCTTTGCGGTTGATAAAACTAGTCTCCCGAAAAAAATAGAAGAAACTCATATTTCACTTTTCGATAAGAGTAATTGCGGAATAGCTTTTAAAGAAAGAAATATTTTCTCAGTACAACACCATCCAGAAGCTAGCCCTGGTCCTAAAGATAGCTTATATCTATTTGAACAATTCGTAAATCTACTCTAACTTACTATAAGAAACTAAATTAAATTAATAAATATTTTTAAAGGATAATTATTTGGAAACATATAATACAGATGTACTAATTTGTGGAAGTGGTATAGCTGGTTTGGTTATGTCAAAATCACTTATAAATTTAGGTTTAGATGTAATATGTTTAGAAAAATATAACCCCCAACAAAAAATAAAAAAAGAAGACGATCTTAGATCCACTGCATTGCTGAACCCTACCGTTGACTTTTTTAACAATTTAAATTTTTTCAAAGAATTAACCAAACATGCTCAACCTATGAATTCTCTAATCATATGTAATTTGAATAAAAAAACTAATACTATAGAAGCTAGTTGTGAATTTTTTGCTAATGAACTTGGTATGAAAACCCTAGGATATAACGTTCCAAACAAAGATATTATAAATACATTAAAAAAAATTCTTAAAACAGAAAAAAAATTTAAATTTTTAAATGGAGATTACGTTAAATATATTACACAAAGGTCTGATGTGATTATATCAAAGACACAAGAAAAAAAACAAATCATTGCAAAACTTTTAATAGCTGCAGATGGTAGAAATAGTGAAATCAGGGACCAAATTGATATCAATAAAATTAAATATGACTATAATCAGAGTGCTTTGGTATTTAACATAAGACATGAGTATAATCATCAATGTAAATCTTATGAAATTTATAAATCTGAAGGTCCTTGCACTTTAGTTCCTCTAAAAACTAAAGTAGAAAATGGTTTTTATTCTTCAGTTGTTTTAATGTTAAAAAATTATGAAAAAAATAAAGAATTATTAAAAAACCAACAATTATTATCAAATTTTATCACTAATAGAACTGGTAAAATCTTAGGTCATTGTATAGTGAAATCAAGTATCAATGTTTTTCCTATAATGTCCCAGGCTTCAACTGTCTTAGCATCTAAAAGGGTTATACTTTTGGCTGAGACAGCTCATGTAATGCCTCCAATTGGGGCTCAAGGCCTTAATACTTCAATTTTAGATATAAGAGAACTAACATCATTGATTGAAAAAACAATAAACATTAATAATGATATAGGAAATAACCAATTACTTAGAGAATATGAAAAATTGAGAAAAAAACAAATAATATTAAAAATGTTAAGTGTACATTTCTTAAACAAGCTTTCTATAAGTAACAAAAAATTAGCATCAGATGTTAGAAAATTTGGATTGAACTTTTTAAATCAAAATATGTCTACAAAAAAAATTATAATGAATTTTGGAATGTACCAATAATGAATTTTTTTTTAAATATTAATTGCCTTAAACCTAAAATTCTACTATTAAGGGCTTTTTATTAAATTAATATTTAAAATTTATTGTTTACTATAAAAAAATGGAGGTAACATGCGCGTATATTACGACCAAGATTGTGATGTAAATATAGTAAAAGAAATAAAAATAGCCATTTTAGGCTATGGCAGTCAAGGACATGCTCACGCGCTAAATCTAAGAGATAGTGGTGCTAAAAATATTGCTGTCGCATTAAGAAATAATTCCCCTTCAGTGAAAAAGGCTGAAGCAGAAGGATTGAGAGTATTAGGAATTGAAGAAGCTGCAAAATGGTGTGATTTAATGATGTTCACAATGCCAGATGAACTCCAAGCAGAGACTTATAGAAATTTTGTACATAGTAATCTTAAAGATGGTGCTGCTATAGCTTTTGCACACGGATTGAATGTACACTTTGGGTTAATTGAGCCAAAATCTAATATAGATGTAATTATGATGGCACCAAAAGGACCAGGACATACTGTAAGAGGTGAATTCGTTAAAGGTGGGGGTGTACCTTGTTTAGTTGCAGTCCATCAAAATGCGTCTGGAAGAGCATTAGAGTTGGGTTTGTCATATTGTTCAGCAATTGGTGGAGGTAGATCTGGTATTATAGAAACTAATTTCAGACAGGAATGTGAAACAGACCTTTTTGGTGAACAAGCGGTGCTTTGTGGAGGGTTAGTTGAACTCATTAGAATGGGATTTGAAACTTTAGTAGAGGCAGGATATGAACCAGAAATGGCATACTTTGAATGTCTACATGAAGTTAAATTGATTGTTGATTTAATTTATGAAGGTGGTATTTCTAATATGAATTATTCCATATCAAATACAGCGGAGTATGGAGAATATATTTCAGGACCTAGAGTTTTACCATATAAAGAAACAAAAGAACGAATGAAAGAAATTTTAAAAGATATACAAAATGGTAAGTTTGTTAGTAAATTTATGCAAGAGAATTTAGTTGGACAGCCATTTTTTAAAGCAACTAGGAGGACTAATGATTCTCATCAAATTGAAAAAGTTGGAGAAAAATTAAGGGCGATGATGCCATGGATTGCAAGTGGTAAAATGGTTGATAAGGATAAAAATTAAAAATATCACTTTTTAAACTAAAGTTGTTTCTTAACAGGGAATATTTAATTGGAAAACGTATTATTAGTAATTCACTTAATTATAGCTTTAATTTTAATTGGAGCTGTACTTCTTCAACGTTCTGAAGGAGGGGGATTAGGCGTTAGTAGTGATAATAATTTCATGCCGAATAGATCAGCAACTACCGCAATGAATAAATTAACCTGGATAATTGCAATATTTTTTTTGATAACATCGTTATTATTAACAATATTAGCTGCTAATGATGCAACTAACAAATCCATACTGGATAATAGTGATATTAAAGAGATAGTAGTAGATGAACCTTCAGAAGTGCCGAATTTGAATGAATTAAAAGCACTTCCAAAAAGTGAAGAAACCTCTACACCTCCTAAAGAATATTAATGAAAACATTATTTTAACCTATTTTTATTAGCCAAATCTTAATTAATGAATTATCATAAATTTCCATGATTGTGATTCATAAAAGTCTTGACATTTAATCATTGGAAAAAAATGACCAAATTTATATTTATAACAGGAGGAGTAGTATCTTCTTTAGGCAAAGGTTTGACTACAGCAGCTCTCGGAGCTCTTTTGCAAGCTCGCGGTTTTAAAGTTAGATTAAGGAAATTGGATCCATATTTGAATGTTGATCCGGGAACAATGTCTCCTTTTGAACATGGCGAAGTTTTTGTAACTGACGATGGTGCAGAAACTGATTTAGATCTTGGACACTATGAACGTTTTACAGGCGTAGCTGCAAAAAAAACCGATTCGATTTCATCAGGAAAAATATATTCTAATGTTTTAGAAAAAGAACGTAAGGGTGATTATTTGGGAAAAACAATACAAGTAATTCCACACGTTACAGACGAAATAAAAAAGTTTATAGAAATTGGTGCTGAACAAGTAGATTTTATGCTATGTGAGATTGGTGGGACAGTTGGTGATATTGAAGGTTTACCTTTTTTTGAAGCAATAAGGCAATTTTCTCAAGAAAAAGGAATTGGGTCTTGTATTTTTATGCATTTAACTTTAATGCCTTTTATTGAAACATCTGGTGAATTAAAAACTAAACCAACCCAACATTCAGTAAAAGAGTTAAGGTCTATTGGTTTAACTCCTGATATTTTAGTATGCAGAGCAAAAAATAGAATACCTAATGAAGAAAAGAGAAAATTAGCACTTTTTTGTAATGTAAAGACTGAATCTATTATTTCTGCCTATGATTTGAATTCTATTTATGATGCTCCATTAGCTTTTCATGAAGAGTGTCTTGATGTAGCAGTTCTCAACGCTTTCAAAATGGATATTTCACAAAAACCTAATTTATCTGTTTGGAAAGATGTTTCTAAAAATATAAATTTTCCTGAAGGAGAAGTAAGAATTGCAATAGTGGGAAAATATACAAAGCTTGGTGATGCGTATAAATCAATTGCAGAAGCATTAACCCATGGAGGTATTGCAAATAATATAAAAGTAGTATCAGAATGGATTGATTCTGAAGTTTTTGAAAAAAGTAATACTGCAACATACTTACAAAATTTTAGTGCAATTCTAGTACCAGGTGGTTTTGGTGAGCGTGGATCAGAAGGTAAAATTATGGCTGCAAAATTTGCTAGGGAAAAAAAAAGTTCCTTTTTTTGGAATTTGTCTTGGAATGCAAATGGCAGTAATTGAAGCTGCTCGAAATCTTGGAAAAATTGAAAAGGCGAATTCAGAAGAATTTTTAAATTCTTTAAATGATAAAGATATAGTCCCAATAATTTTTCACCTTGAAAAATGGCTTGATAATGGTGAAATGGTAACTAGAAAAGTATCTGATCAAAAAGGTGGTACCATGAGATTAGGTGCTTATAAAGCAATACTTAAATCAAAATCTAAAGTAAGTAAAATATATAATAAAACATCTATTTCAGAAAGACATCGGCACCGTTACGAAGTAGATATAAAATATAAAGAGATCTTGGAAAAAAATGGTTTTATTTTTTCTGGTCTATCACCGGATGGTTCTTTACCAGAAATTATTGAAATTTCAAATCATCCATGGTTTATTGGAGTTCAATTTCATCCTGAGCTTAAGTCTAAACCATTTTCTCCACACCCTCTTTTTACAGATTTTATTAAGGCAGCTGTCAATCAGTCAAGACTAGTATAAAAGGTGAAAAATGTGGAATAAATTAATTGATATTTTCTCCCCAGAAATAAAAGAAGATAGTTTAACTTCAGATCATGCAATTGCTGCAGTTTTAGTCAGGGCAGCAAGAACAGATAATGAATATACATTGTCAGAAAAAAACCTGATAGATCATTTATTATCAATTCAACTCAGCTTAGATTTGGAAGAAGCAAAAATATTAAGGACAAAAGGAGAAGAACTAGAAAATAAAATCAATGATAATGTTCAATTAACAAGAGTAATTAAAAAAGACATATCGTATGAAGATCGTCAAGAAATTGTTGAGCAATTATGGAGGATTGTTTTGGATGATAATACTAGAACACCTGAGGAAAATAAATTTATGCGTGTGCTAACTCACCTTTTAGGAATAAATGATGTTAACAGTGCTAAAGCAAGATTAAAAATCTTGAATCAGAAGAAATAAATTTAAAATATAAGTGAATTTAATTGAATTTAGCAAACTTAGAAATTAATGAGACATTGATTAGAAAACATGGTATTTCTGATCAAGAATATCAATTAATAATTGATCTAATTAATAGAAAACCGAATATCACTGAATTAGGAATATTTTCAGCAATGTGGAATGAACACTGTTCATATAAATCTACAAAAAAATGGCTAAAAGAACTCCCAACTGAGGGACCTCAAGTAATTTGTGGTCCAGGTGAGAACGCAGGAGTTATAGATATTGATGATGGGGATGCCTTAGTGTTCAAAATTGAAAGTCATAATCATCCATCATATATTGATCCTTTTCAAGGAGCATCCACAGGTGTTGGAGGTATTTTAAGAGATATATTTACAATGGGTGCAAAACCTATAGCAACCATGAATGCTTTAAGTTTTGGAAACAAATCTAAAAAAGTAAAAAATCTTTTAACAGGAGTAGTTGAAGGAATTGGTAGCTATGGAAATAGTTTTGGTGTCCCTAATTTGGGAGGTGAGTTGAGATTTGATTCTTCATATGATGGGAACTGTTTAGTAAATGTATTTGCGGCAGGCATATTAAAAAAAGATAATATATTTTATTCTGCAGCAACAAAAAGTGATCTTCCTTTAGTTTATTTAGGCGCAAAAACTGGAAGAGATGGAATAGGTGGAGCAACCATGGCTTCAAATGAATTTTCAATTGAAAAACAGAAAGAAAGACCTACTGTACAAATTGGCGATCCCTTTATGGAAAAATGTTTGTTGGAAGCTTGTTTAGAACTTATGAGGATTGGGGCAGTTATTTCTATACAAGATATGGGAGCAGCAGGACTAACTTGCTCGGCAGTTGAAATGGCTGGTAAAGGAAATCTAGGAATTATTTTAAATCTTGATAAAGTACCAGTAAGAGAAAAAGACATGCATGCATATGAAATGATGCTATCTGAAAGTCAGGAAAGGATGTTAATGACATTAGCCCCTGGGATGGAAGAAAGAGCAAGAGAAATTTTTAATAAGTGGGATTTGGATTTTGCAATAATTGGAAAAACTATACTTGAGGATAGATTTAAAATTTATCATCATTCCAGACTTGAAGCTGATTTACCATTACAAGCCCTTTCTTCAAACTCACCAGAATATGACAGAAAATGGGTAATTAATAAGAAAAGAAATTTAATGCCAGATTTGAATTTTGTAGAAATAAATATAATGGATGCCTTAAAAAGTTTAATTGCAAACCCAAATTATTGCTCACGAAAAGTAGTTTGGGAGCAGTTTGATCATATGGTTTTAGCAAATACACTTGAACCCCCAGGTTCAAACGCTGGAATAATAAGAATAAATGATTCAAAAAAAGCAATAGCCTTTTCTTTAGACTGTAATCCAAGGTATTGTGAACAAGATCCAGTTTTGGGAGGTATTCAGGCAGTAACAGAAACTTTCCGTAACTTGATAATCTCTGGAGCAAAACCTTTGGCGATAACTAATAATTTAAATTTTGGAAATCCTGAAAAAGTTGAAATTATGGGTCAGATTGTTGGTTGTGTAAAAGGAATTTCTGAAGCTTCTAAAAAGCTTGATATGCCAATAGTTTCAGGAAATGTAAGTCTTTATAATGAAACTAATGGAAAATCAATTTTACCAACACCTACAATAGGAGGAGTTGGTATAATTAGAGACTATAATCACATAATAAGTATAAAAGCAAATGTAAATGATTGCTTGATTTTATTAGGAGAAAATCCCAATCACCTTGGTCAATCCGCTTTTTTAAAAGAAATATTAGATATTAGTGGAGAAAAGGCAGGACCAGTTCCTAAAATTAATTTCAAAAAATGAAAAGATAATAGCTAATTTCATTTACGAAATTAATAAAAGTAATTGGGTTGTAGGAGGTCACGACATATCTGATGGAGGAGTCCTATTAGCCACTGCTGAAATATGTATCAAAAATAAAATAGGTTTTGAATTTTCATCCCAGGATGTAAATTGGCTATTTGGAGAAAATCAAGGTCTTTACTTAATAATCTGCAATAAAAAAAATCAACTTCAAATCGAAAATAAAGCTAAAGTAAATATGGTTAAATTACAAACATTAGGTTTTTTCAATGAAAATATTTTTAAAATTGGGAAAGAATCTATAGATATCTCTGAGCTAATAACTATCTATGAAGAAGGACTAAATGATTATATAAATTAAATTATTTATATTTTAATTATATAATTATTGAGTATAATTAGGTATTTTATAAATTTGGATCTACAAATGGCAATAGAAGGTTTTGAAATTGAAAAGCTACTAAGAGAAGCCTTTCCAAGTGCAAAAATTCAAGTTGATGATATAGCTGGTGACCAAAATCATTATGCTGCAGAAATTATTGCAGATGAATTTAAAGGTTTATCAAGAGTAAAACAGCACCAATTAGTTTATACTGCACTAAAAGGAAAAATGGATGGGCCTAATGGTGTTCTTCATGCACTTGCACTTACTACAAAAGTACCGGAGTAAAATATGAATGAAATTATTAATAATATAAAAAATGAAATTACAACTAATGATGTTGTACTATTTATGAAGGGCACATCTGGAATGCCTCAATGTGGTTTTTCTAGCAGAGTTGCAGGTGTATTAAATTATCTTGAAATTAATTTCAAAGATATAAATGTTCTAGAGGATGAAGAACTAAGAGAAGGTATTAAAAAGTTTTCTAATTGGCCAACTATTCCACAACTTTATATAAAAGGGGAATTTATTGGTGGTTGCGACATAATTACAGAAATGGCCATGTCTGGTGAATTGGACGAACTTTTAAAAGAAAATAGCATTAATTTCAATATAGAAGCTGCTGTAAAAATCAGGGACGCTAATAAAGATTAGACTTTAATTATCTGAAAAGTTCTTTTTGATCTGGAATTTCATCAACTGAATTATCAGTTTGTACATGTTTACTAACTTGTGTTTTAGTCTGATTATTTTCTAATTTAAGAGAATTTAATTTATTATAGATTTTTTGAAGTATTTTTAAAAATTCGTCCGTTCCATTTTTGGTATTAAAGTCATTACCTTTATTTAAATTCTGGTGATCTTGTTTTATTTTGGATATTTCGTCTTTTAACCCAAGAAATTCTCCAGATTTCATTTTTAAATCTTTTTCTAAGGATTTTAAACGCCCACTAATCATTATACCAGCCATAAGCAAAAGCTTGGAATCAGAAACTTTTCCAATATTTTTTATTAAATTATTTGCTTCTTTATTTAATTCTACTGATGCCTCTAAAACATCAGTTTCCTCTCCAGGGTTGCATGCTACATAATACTTACGGCCTCCAACAGAAACTTCAACTTCCGACATTTTCTTCTCCTAAAATGGAATTTAACTTTTCTAAAACATCATTTAAATTTTTGAGATCACTTTTATGCTCTTTTTTTAACGAAAAAAGTTTTTCTTTGAGTTCAGAATTTTCTTTTTTTAGTTGTTCTAGTAATTCATTCTCTTCATTACCTTTGTCAATTATATTTGCTTTATCATCTTTTATAATGGATAAATCCATTTCGATCCTAGAAATAGTATCATAAATTTTTTTTTCTAATTCACTTATCTCATTCATTTTATGGCCTTACTATAAACTATAATTAAGATTATATAATAATATTTATAGTTATAAAATAATAACAACAAAAAAAATAAAAAAATTATCGAATCTTTTTTTTCGAGAGAAAATATTTTTTAACATATATTAAAATTATGTTGTCAATAATTTTCATAAGAGATATTGATCATTTAATTGATTATTCTTATTGAAAAAAATAGGAAGTAAAATGGATATAGAAAATTTACGTAATAACTTTGATAAACATTGGCAAAAAGCTACTGCTGTAAGAATGTTATCAGTAGATGCTATACAAAAAGCAAACTCAGGACATCCTGGAATGCCTATGGGTATGGCAGATGTTTGTACTGTATTATTTGAGAAACATTTGAAATTTGATCCTAAAGAGCCAAAATGGCCAGATAGAGACAGATTTATTTTGTCAGCCGGTCATGGATCCATGTTACTTTATTCACTACTATATTTAACTGGATATAGTGATATACAATTGGATGATATTAAAAACTTTCGTCAAATAAATTCAAAAACTGCTGGACACCCTGAATATGGGTATTTGAAAGGTATTGAAACAACTACTGGACCATTAGGACAAGGTTTAGCAACTGCAGTAGGTATGGCTATTGCAGAAGTCATTTTAAAGAAAAAATGGGGTAAAGACCTTGTTAATCATAAAACTTATGTTTTAGTAGGGGATGGATGCTTGATGGAAGGTATCAGTCAAGAGGCAATTACACTGGCAGGCAAACATGAGTTATCAAATCTTATCGTTTTATGGGATAATAATAAGATTACAATTGATGGTGATATTAAGAAATCATGCATAACAAATCAAATTGATAGATTTAAGTCCTCTAATTGGTCTACTTTTGAATGCGACGGACATGATCCTGATGAAATAGATGAAGCTTTAACTCAAGCAAAAAAAAGTAATCTACCAGCATTAATAAGTTGCAAAACAGTAATTGGTTTTGGTTCCCCAAATAAAGCTGGAACTGCTGCAGCACACGGATCACCATTAGGAGAAGATGAATTAAAATTAGTCAAAAAGTCATTTGGATGGAACTATAAACCATTTGAATTGCCATCAGAAATAAAAAAAGCCTGGATAGAAATTGGCAGCAAAAATGAAATCGAAAGAAAAAAATGGAACCATAACTTAAATAATTTATCTACAGGAAGGAAAAAATCATTCCTGCAATCTATCTCTGGCGATATTCCTTTTAATTTAAAAAATAAGTTAAATGCCTTCAAAAAACAAATAATCATTGAAAAACCTAATATAGCAACAAGAAAGTCTTCTGAATTGGTTCTTAAAGTTATCAATAGTGTGATATCTTATACAATTGGAGGATCTGCTGATCTTACTGGATCAAATAACACATTAACCCCAGAATTGCATGTTTTTTGCCCAGAAAATAAGAAAGGTAGATACATTCATTATGGAATTAGGGAACATGCTATGGCGGCTGCAATGAACGGCATTTCTTTACATGGAGGCCTAATACCTTATGGAGGAACTTTTTTAGCATTTACAGATTATGCGCGTGGAGCGATGAGATTATCTTCTCTTATGAAAATCAGAGTAATATACATAATGACTCATGATAGTATAGGTTTAGGTGAGGATGGCCCAACTCATCAACCAATCGAACATCTTGCTTTGCTTAGAGCGACACCTAATATGTTTGTATTCAGACCTGCAGATACAATAGAAACTGCAGAAGCATGGCAAATAGCTCTAGAATGTAAAGAAACTCCATCAACAATCGCTCTATCCAGACAAAATTTACCAACAGTCAGACTAAAAAATTCTTCAAAAAATTTAACAAGTTTTGGAGCATATATATTATGTGAGTCCAAACTTAAGAAAAAAGTAGTAATTGTGGCTTCCGGATCTGAAATTTCTATTGCACTAAATGTACAAAAAATTTTAGAAACAAAAGGAATTGGAGCCAGAGTAGTTTCCATGCCTTGTTGGGAACTCTTTGAAAAACAGGAACAAAAATATCAAAAGAAAGTATTAACTAGCAGTTGTTTAATTATAGCAATCGAGGCAGCTTCACCAATGGGATGGGATAAATGGTTACACGCAGGCTGGAGAAAAAATAGAAATAATTTCTTTATTGGAATGAATGATTTTGGAGCATCTGCTCCTGCAAAAGACTTATATGAACATTTTGGAATAACTTCTGAAAAAATTTCACAAAAAATAATAGATAAAATATAAGAGTATATAAAAGCTCCAAAATTCTAATGATGATAAAAACAATAAATGACTATGAAATAACTAATAAGAGAATATTATTGCGAGTAGACCTTAATGTTCCGTTAGATAATGGTCAAATATTAGATAACTCTAGATTAAAAAGTATTGTCCCAACGATAAATATTATTAAGTCCCTTAAAGGAAAAATTATATTAATTTCTCATATGGGAAGACCTAAAGGAATATATCAAAAAGAATTAAGTTTAGAACAGATAGTTCCTGAATTAACAGGTTTATTGAATTGCCAAGTTCATTTTTCCTCTCAGATAATTGGAAATGATATTTTAAAAAAAACTCATGAACTTAAATGTGGCGATATTTTACTGTTAGAAAATACTAGATTTCACCACGAAGAAACATCAAATAATGAAAACTTTTCAAGAGAATTAGCAAAATTAGGGGATATTTACTGTAATGATGCATTTTCAGCATCACATAGAGCTCATGCATCAACCGTAGGTGTTGCAAAATTATTACCAAATTGTGTAGGTTGTTTAATGAAGAAAGAAATTGAAACTTTGGAAAAAGTATTAAAAGAACCAGAAAAACCACTAGTGGCAGTAATAGGTGGAGCAAAAATTTCTACAAAATTAGATTTACTTTTAAATTTAATTGAAAAAGTTGATTATCTTGTAATAGGAGGTGGTATGGCTAACACTTTTTTATTTGCAAAAGGTATAAAAATTGGTAATTCTTTATGTGAAAAGGACCTCAAAAATACAGCATTAAAAATACTTGCAAAGGCAAAAAAAAATAATTGTCTTGTTATACTCCCAAGTGATGCAGTAGTATCTAAAAAATTTTCAAGTAATTCAAAATCTATTGTTCGAGAAATCAAAGATATTAAAAAAGACGAAATGATACTGGATATTGGTCCATCAAGCTGTGATAAAATCAAAAAAGTTTTCTCTATTTCAAAAACACTTATTTGGAACGGACCAATGGGTGCTTTTGAATTAAAACCTTATGATGAAGGTACCATATCTACATCCAAATTTGCTGCAAAACTTACAAAAAATAATAAATTAATATCTGTTGCTGGAGGTGGTGATACAGTCTCCGCTTTAAAACAATCAGAAGTTGATAAAGATTTTACTTATCTTTCGTTAGCAGGTGGAGCATTTCTAGAATGGATGGAAGGAAAAGAATTACCTGGAATTTCTTGTTTACTTAGATCAGTGTAACTTCTAAACTTAAGAAATAAAATTTTGCATACTATTTATAAATTTAATTTTGTGTAATAATGGTTTTTTTAAATATTGCAAAAAGATTTAAATTTTTTATTTTTAATTTTTTTGTTTTTAATTTATTTTTTATTTTTTTTCTTTATTTCACTTATGCTGCAATTTACGGTAACTTTGGTTTGATATACAATATTGAATTAGAGTTTAAAATTACGGAATTAAGAAAAGAATTAAATACTTTAGAAAATAATCTAATTGAAATCGAAAAAAAAACATCAAAACTTCAAAATAACCTAGATTTAGATCTTTTAGATCAGCAAGCAAGATCTATTCTTGGATTGATTAGAAATGACGAGATTATGATTATTAAATAATTTTAACATTGCATATTTAATAGTTTAATGTTAAACTAAATCTATTATGAAAAACACTGAAAATTTTAATTTAGAACTTTATGAAAAAATGCTTTTAATTAGAAGGTTTGAAGAAAAAGCTGGTCAGTTATATGGAATGGGTAAAATTGGTGGTTTTTGTCATTTATATATTGGTCAAGAAGCAGTTGTTGTTGGAATAGATTCTGTCAAAAAAAAAGGTGATCAAGTAATTACATCATACAGAGACCACGGACATATGCTATCTTGTGGTATGGATCCAAAAGGTGTTATGGCTGAATTGACAGGTAAAAAAACTGGTTACTCCAAAGGTAAAGGTGGTTCTATGCATATGTTTAGTAAACCAGTAGAATTTTATGGAGGCCATGGAATAGTAGGAGCACAGGTACCAATTGGTGCAGGTTTAGCATTTTCAAATAAATATAAAAAAAATAATTCTGTTTGTTTTACTTATTTTGGCGATGGAGCAGCTAATCAGGGACAAATTTATGAGACATTTAATATGGCCTCTTTATGGAAATTGCCTGTCATTTTTATAATTGAAAATAATCAGTACGCAATGGGTACTTCTGTAGATAGAGCATCGTCCTCCCCAAAACTTTTTTCTCGAGGGAAAGCTTTTAATATTCCTGGACAATTGGTTGATGGAATGGACTTAATAAAAGTAAGAAAAGCAGCTGAAACTGCGAGTAATCATTCTAGAAATGGAAAAGGACCTTTTATCTTGGAAATGAATACCTACAGGTATAAAGGGCATTCAATGTCTGATCCTGCAAAGTATAGAACGAGAGAGGAAGTTCAAAATATAAAGGATAAAAAAGACCCTATTGAAAATTTTCAAAAAAACCTTTTGGACAATGGGGTAAAAGAAGAATCTTTTAAAGAAATTGATAAAAAAGTAAAAGCAATAATTTCTAATGCAGCAGATTTTGCTATAGAAAGTGACGAACCCGATTTATCTGAATTATATAAGGATATTTATATTTAAAAATGAGTAACAATGAGATACTTATGCCAGCTTTATCCCCAACGATGGAAGAGGGAGCTATAAATAAGTGGTTTGTTCAACCTGGTGATAAAGTTAAAGCTGGTGATATAATTGCTGAAATAGAAACTGACAAAGCAATTATGGAGTTTGAAGCAACTTCTGATGGCACAATTAGTGAAATTCTTTTTAAAGAAGGTACCAATCAAATTAAAGTAAATACACCAATTGCACTTTTTAATGATAATTTCAATTCAAATAATACTTCTCAGACAATTTCAGAAGGTTCAAATGAGTACAAAACTTTGAAAAGTAATGATGAAACTGTTAAGAATTCAGATCGTTTCAGAGAAGTTCATTCTAATGAAACAATATTTACTGTGAGAGAGTCAATTAGAGATGCATTAGCAGAAGAAATGCGAGAAGACAAAAATGTATTTTTGTTAGGGGAAGAAGTTGCAGAATATCAAGGTGCTTATAAAGTCTCTCAAGGACTTTTAGATGAGTTTGGCAGTGAACGCGTTATTGATACTCCAATTACAGAACACGGATTTACTGGTTTAGCTGCTGGCGCAGCTTTTGGTGGATTGAAACCAGTTGTTGAATATATGACATTTAATTTTGCTTTGCAGGCAATGGATCAAATTATTAATACATGTGCAAAAACACTTTATATGTCTGGAGGACAGATGAACTGTCCAATAGTGTTTAGAGGTCCTAATGGTGCAGCTTCACAAGTAGCGGCACAACATTCACAAGATTTCGCTCCATGGTTTGCATCAGTTCCAGGCTTAAAAGTGGTGCAACCGTTTTCAGCAAATGATGCTAAAGGACTACTTAAATCAGCAATACGAGATCCTAATCCTGTAATTTTTTTAGAAAACGAGATTTTATATAATGACAAGTCAGCTTCTTCCAAAATAAATGACGAACTTATACCTTTTGGAAAAGCAAAAATTTTGTTAGAAGGTAAAGATGTAACTTTAATAAGCTATGGTATAGGGATAAAGCATTCCCTCGAAGCTGTTAAGTTAGCTAAAGAAAAAAATATAAGTGTTGAACTAATAGATTTAAGATCTTTGCGACCTTTAGATTATGAGACTATTTATAATTCTATAAAAAAAACAAATCGCTGCATAACAGTAGAAGAATCCTTCCCAGTTTGTTCAATTGGAAACCATTTATCAGCATCCATTATGGAGAATGTTTTTGATTATTTAGATGCTCCAGTTTTAAATTGTACTGGAAAAGACGTACCTATGCCTTATGCTAAAAACCTTGAAGAGGCAGCTCTAATCAAACCTGAAGAAATTTTTAAAGCTATACAAAAAGTTGTTTATCTGGATTAATATAGAATGACAGTTGAAATTCTAATGCCCGCTCTTTCGCCTACAATGTCAGAAGGTAAATTATCAAAATGGCTAGTAAAAGAAGGCGATAAAATAAAAGCAGGTGATTTACTTGCTGAAATAGAAACTGACAAAGCAATTATGGAATTCGAAAGTGCAGAAGATGGGATTATTTTGGAACTACTTATCAAAGAAGGTATAGATAACGTAAAAGTCAACGAGCCTATTGCCCTAATTAATACTTCTACTTCTGAAGATGATTTAAAAACAAATGAATTAAATCAAAATATTAAAGAAGATAAAAAGCAAGAAAGTAATAATTCTAAATCTTTATTTTCTAATGAACATCAAGAAGAACAGCTAAATTTAAAAAATTCCAATAATAAAAATTTCAATAGTAAAAGAATTAGAATTTCACCACTTGCAAAAAAAATTGCATCACAAAATAAAGTTGATATTAAGGATTTAAAAGGTACTGGTCCCGCAGGTCGCATAGTAAAAATCGATGTACTCAATTATATAGACTCATCAAAAAATATTTCTACATTTGAAAATTTAAATTCTGAAAAAACTGATGAAGAAGACATTTTAATTCTTAATCCTATGAGAAAAACTATTGCCGAACGTTTAAGTGAGTCAAAACGTGAGATACCTCATTTTTATCTTAGAAAAAAAGTATTTATCGATGAGCTTTTGTCTGCAAGAAAAATATTAAATAAGAAATTAGAACATGCTAATATTAAGATTTCTTTGAATGATATTATTATCAAAGCAGTTGCACACGCATTATATAATAATCCCAAATGTAATGTTACTTGGGGGCATGACAAAATTATAAGATCTAAAAAAACTGACATTGCAGTAGCAGTAGCAGTTCAGGATGGTCTTTTAACCCCTGTAGTTAAGAATGTAAAAAGTAAAACACTTTCAGATCTAAGCCAAGAAACAAAAGCATTAATAGAAAGGACTAGAAATAAAAGATTAAAACCTGATGAACTGGTTGGTGGAACAATCACTATTTCAAATTTAGGTATGATGGGAATAGATAACTTCGACGCCATAATTAATCCGCCACATGGATCAATACTTGCAGTTGGTAAAACAGAAGAAATTCCAGCTTTTGATAAAAATAATGACCTAACAAAAAAAACTGTACTCCATTTGACTATGTCTATTGATCATAGAATGATTGATGGCGCAATTGGAGCAAATTTTTTTAATGAGATATCATCATATTTGGAAGAACCAATAAAACTTCTTGCTTAATCATGTAAATTTAATTTATGGTCCATTGATCGAGATGGTAAAATTTCATTAGGAACATCCCCTACTATCCTAGCTGGAATTCCTGCTACTGTTTTTCTATCTGGTACGTCCGTTAAAACAACTGATCCAGATGCAATTTTTGCACATTCTCCTACTTTTATATTACCTAGAACTTTTGCTCCTGCTCCTAATAATACTC
>CACBRT010000026.1 GCA_902541695.1 uncultured Alphaproteobacteria bacterium
GCTTTGTATAAATTAGAAATTTATGTTAAGAAAATTCCGAGGTGGTAGCGTAGCCTAAACTTAATTCCTCCGGATTGGTGATTAAAGCCCGTAACTACCTCACCATCATTTAATTATTTTGTTAAATGACCACTTAAAGTCTATTCTGATTAATTAGTGATAATTTTCTTCCTTTTTGATATTGTAATTAAAAATGGTATTTCGAATCCATCTGACGGGCATTTTGTTATGAATAATTTAAAGGTTATCATTTCTATAACTGCACTTAGAATAAAGAATTGTTAGTTTTTTATTTTCTTGCATGTTTACATTATAAGTAAAAAACTATCACAAACTCATTGTTTTATCAGTATAGAGTATTAAAAGAAATGATTGGAAGAAGTTACTTTTTGACTCCCAAAAATCTTCTAAACTAGTTAAACTCAAATCTTACATTATATTATCCAAAACATCAATCTGATCATCACGATCAGCAATGTAAATGAGGCAATATGTTATTTAATTTCAAGGATGAATTAGCCGAAAGGTTAATTAGATATGCATCTATAGATAGTCAAAGTGACGAAGAGTCCTTTAGTACGCCAAGTAGCGAAATACAATATGATATGCTGAATTTACTAGAGAAAGAATTAAAAGAATTTAATTTAGCTGATATAAAAATAACTGAATATGGGACACTAATTGCAACTGTGCCAGGAAAAATCAAGGGAGAAGCTATTTGTTTTTTAGCCCATGTAGATACAGCTCCACAATTTAATGCTACAAATGTAAAGCCAAGGATGATTAAAAACTACGATGGTTCTGATATAAAATTCCCTGATAATAATAATTTAATTTTATCTCCTAATGAATTTTCTTATCTTGGTGAAAAAATTGGGCATGATATTATAACTGCATCAGGTAAAACATTGCTTGGAGCTGATGATAAAGCCGGTATCGCAATAATAATGACTGCTCTTAATTTCGTAGTATCAAATCTAGACCAAAAACATAGTGAAATAAGAATAGCATTTACAACTGATGAAGAGATTGGCAGAGGAGTTCATAAAGATCTTCCTAAAGATTTAAATGTAAAATTTGCATATACATTTGATGGAGGGAAAGTTGGTGAAATTGACAATGAGACTTTTTCAGCCGATTCAGCGGAAATTATTATAAAAGGAGTATCCATCCATCCTGGAGAAGCAAAAAATGAAATGGTAAATGCAACACATTTAGCATCAGAAATTATTAATAATTTACCCTTAAAAACTATGACACCAGAAGTTACAGAAAAAAGAGAAGGTTTCATTCATGCTACTGAAATGATTGGTAATTCTTCGGAAATGAAAATTAAATTTATTTTGCGAGATTTTGAAATAAAGGGATTAGAAAATAAAAAAGAAATATTAAAGGATGTATGCAAAAAAATACAAAATTTAGAACCAAGAGCCAAAATTAGTATTTCATTTAACCGCCAGTATAGAAATATGCGCTACTGGCTTGATGAAAACAAAACCCCTCTAGAAATCTTGGAAAAGGCACTTATTAATAAAAACATCAAACCTATTAAAAAGCCTATAAGAGGTGGAACTGACGGCTCACTACTAACCGAAAATGGAGTGCCTACTCCAAATATTTTCACTGGAATGCAAAATGTTCACGGACCACTTGAGTGGATATCTTCCACAGATATGTCATTAGCAACAGAGGTAATGATTGAGATTATCAAGCTAAATTCAAATCTCGAAGCAGAAAATAATTCATAAAATTATCAAAAACTATCAAATAGACTTCTTACTATATCCAAATATAATTTCAACTACTCCTGCTAATAATATTGCTGAAGCACCAATCCATTGAAGAATAACCATCTGCTCTTCAGGTAATAAAATTTTGGCACTTATTACAGCAACTGCAACTTCTGACATCATCAAAATGCCAACACGTCCTGGAAATAATATTTGAGAAATTCTAAAAATAATGCAAAAAGAAGGAAGAAGTACTATAACTGACCAAATAAATGCTGTACTAAAATTTTGACCAATTAACGCGAGACTTGGAACAGGTGCTTTATATACCATAATAGCTAATAAAATTGAAAGTGATGTTGTAGAAAAATAAACTATGGCAGTCAACGGTATAATTGGAAGTTTAGACCATTTCTTTAGTATAGATGCACCTAATGCCCAAAAAAGGCCAGAAAGTATACTGGAAAAATCTCCAAAATTTAAAATTACAGTTTCTTGATTTCTAAAATCATATAAAAGTAGAATAAGACCAATCAATGCAACAATTATCGAAATAACTCGAGCAATTGTTAAACGCTCGTTTAACCAAATAATACCAATAATTGTTGACCAGATAGGACTAAGATAAAATAAAAGAGTTGCTCTGATAACTGATGTCTGAACTAATCCATTTGCATAAAATGTAAATGCAGCACCAATCATAATTCCAGCAAAAAAAATAGGTTTGGTATATTTCTTTAATTTATCAATATTAAAAAATATTAATGGAACAAGAATTAATAAAGGGCATGCATTTACTAAAACAATACTCCATGATCCTACTATGCCGGATTGTTCTATTGATCTTAAAGGCAACCAATATAAACCCCAAGCACAAGAACTCACCACAATAATTAGACTAAGAATTTTGTCTGATTTTAATATTAATTGCATTTAATTTTCGTAAAGTCCTATTAATCTCCTAGAAAACAATTTTTAAAAATTTAAAAATATTTTATTTTAAAGTCCACCTAAGTATTTTAGAGATGAAATGACCTCATTAATGCCTTTTTGAGCTTTTAAATTTACAAAATGAAATGGTTTATGAGGCCTCTGGTTAATTGTATCATGTTTCATTTTTTCAATTGAAACATCTACATACTCAGCTAAATCAATTTTATTTATTATTAAAATATCTGATTTGGTAATTCCTGGACCCCCCTTTCTTGGGATTTCTTCACCCATAGCCACGTCAATCATGTAGATAGTTAAATCCGCTAATTCTGGACTAAAAGTAGCTGCAAGATTATCACCACCACTTTCAATTAATATTAAATCTAAATCAGGAATTTTCTTTGTTAAATCTTCTACTGCAGATAAGTTGATTGAAGCATCTTCTCTAATTGCAGTATGAGGACAACCTCCTGTTTCAATCCCTCTTATTCTTTCTAATGGAAGAACTTGTTTCCTCATTAAATATTCTGCGTCCTCAGCTGTATAGATATCATTTGTAATGACTGCCATGGAATAGTTTGAACTTAAATTTCTACATAGCATTTCTGTTAAACTTGTTTTACCCGCACCAACAGGGCCTCCGATTCCTACTTTTAAAGGTAAACCTTTTATCATAAATAACTCCACAAATTACTTAAATTTTTTTCTAGGATTTAAACAACCTTACTTTAAGAGTTTCATGTTTCATAGAAGCTAAATCTGCGAGAACACATTTATTTTTCATATCGTATATATTTGATTTCAGTGCTTGTGTTGAAACTTGATCTATCAAAGGAAACAAATCAAATAATAATTGTTGTGCTTCTGTTTGGCCAAGTGGAATAAGTCTAGTGGAAACATTAATGAGATTTGACATGAAACTATGCGCATAAAGTGGAAGGATATATTCCAATGAAATATTTTCTAATTTGGAGATATATCCTACTATAATAGGAAGGGGCATAGGTTGAAAATCAGATCGATGAATAGATGATATAATTTTAGAAAAAGCTTTTCCCATTTCTATTGTTTCGTAATACCTCTCTTTACTTTGTGCAAATGCCTTTGCAATTTCAGACAAATGATTAAGAGCATTTTCTTTAGCTTTATATGCCTCACAAAATAATATTAAATCATTCCAAACAGATCCATATTGTAAAATATCTGATAACCAATAGTACAAATCATCAGATCTTGAAATATTTCCCATAGAAACTTCAAATTCCAAACCATGCGAATATGCAAAGGCTCCAACTGGAAAACTAGGAGACAACCAGGCCATAACTTTATGATTTTTGGAATTAATGTTTGTGTCCTGATGTTCTGGTCTCACCATATGCACCTCCCTCAGGATTAAAAGGCTTGAATATAACTTCTACAACTAATCCTAAATTTTCTAGCATTTCTTTTATAACATGATCATAATGAAGAGTAAGACTTTCTATATCTATTTCACAAGGCAAATGTCTATTACCAATATGCCATGCACCTTTCATGACTAATAGCTGATTATTAGAAGTAGCTTTCATTAATTTTTCTGGAGCTGCAATTATTTTCAGAAGTTTTCCATCATCTAATTCAATAAAATTCCCAGTCCTCAATTCAGTTGTTTTTTGTAAGTCTAGCAAAAATTCTAAACCATTATCGCTTTTCATTAATATCCTTCGTTTATATCTGTCATCATATGTCAACGTAATTGTGTCAAAAGGTTTGATCTGATTTAAATCTACAAAATATTTTATTTTATATGCTTTTTGCATATCCTACCTTAATATCAAAAGTGATTAATGATTAATATAAAAAGTATCTTTGAGCCATTGGTAATTCAGATGCCGGTTCACAAGTTAAAATTTCGCCATTAGCTTTTACCTCATAAGTTTCTGGATCAACTTCTACTATAGGACAAAAATTGTTATAAACCATATCGGACTTATTGATACTTCTGGTATTTTTTATTGGAATAGTTTTTTTTCTTAATTCAAGATTACTTCCAATATCCCTTTCAAAACTAGCCTGAGACACAAATGTTACCGCTGAATTTTCCAAGGACCGGCCAAAGGCCCCAAACATTTCTCTTGAATAAACAGGTTGAGGAGTAGGGATTGATGCATTAGGGTCACCCATTTGAGCACAAACAATACTTCCACCTAATAATACCATTTCAGGTTTTACACCAAAAAAAGCAGGGTTCCATAAAACTAGATCGGCTCTTTTGCCTTCAGTAATACTTCCAATTTCATTACTTATACCATGTGCTATTGCTGGGTTGATAGTATATTTTGCCAAGTATCTTTTAACTCTTATATTATCATTTTCTCCCTTTTCTTCTTTTAAACGTCCTCGTTGGACTCTCATTTTATGAGCCGTCTGCCATGTTCTAATAATAACTTCCCCAACTCTTCCCATCGCTTGACTGTCTGAAGCAATAATTGAAAAGGCCCCAAGATCATGAAGAATATCTTCTGCAGCAATTGTTTCTTTCCTAATTCTGCTTTCTGCAAAAGCTATATCTTCTGGAATAGATTTATCTAAATGATGACATACCATTAGCATGTCTAGATGTTCTTCAAGCGTATTCACAGTATATGGTCTGGTTGGATTTGTAGAACTTGGAATAACATTTTTTTCACCACATACTTTAATTATATCTGGAGCGTGACCACCTCCTGCTCCTTCTGTATGAAAAGCATGGATAGTTCTATTGTTTATTGCTTTGACAGTAGTTTCTACATAACCACTCTCATTCAAAGTATCTGTATGTATCATAACTTGTACATCTAGATTATCAGCAACTGTTAGACAATTATCAATAGCAGCTGGAGTGGTACCCCAATCTTCATGAAGTTTTAGAGCACACGCACCTGATAAAATCTGTTCCTCAAGAGCAGCAGGTAAACTTGCATTTCCTTTACCTGCAAAAGCAAGATTCATTGGAAAAGAATCAGCAGATTGTAACATTCTTCCGATATGCCAACTACCAGGTGTACAAGTTGTAGCCAAAGTTCCATGTGCAGGACCTGTTCCTCCTCCTAACATGGTTGTAAGACCAGAATGTAAAGCATCCTCAATTTGTTGTGGACAAATAAAATGGATATGTGAATCAAATCCACCAGCAGTCAAAATTTTACCTTCTCCAGCAATAACTTCAGTGCCAGGGCCAACAATTATATTTACATTTGGCTGAACATCAGGATTACCTCCCTTTCCAATTTTATAAATCCTACCATCAAGTATGCCTAAATCAGCTTTATAAATTCCAGATATATCTAAAATTAATGCATTTGTAATTATAGTATCAACTGCTCCTTCATTTCTTGTAATTTGGGACTGTCCCATGCCATCTCTTATGACTTTTCCGCCTCCAAATTTAATTTCTTCGCCATATGTTGTATAATCTTCTTCAACTTCAATTATCAATTCTGTATCAGCAAGTCTTACTTTGTCGCCCTTGGTAGGACCATACATGTCAGCATACAAAGATCTTGGGATTTTATTTGACATTATAAACTCCCCATAACTTTTGCATTAAATCCATAAATTTTTTTATTACCTCTGAATTCAATTAAACTGACAGTTTTTATTTGACCAGGTTCAAACCTAACTGCTGTTCCAGACGATATATTTAACCGGCAACCATACGCTTTTTTTCTATCAAATTTTAAGGCTTCATTTGTTTCGAAGAAGTGAAAATGACTTCCAACTTGTATGGGTCTGTCACCTGAATTGGAAACGTGTAATTCAAATGATGTCATTTCCTGATTTAATATTAAGTCCCCTTCTAAGGTAATAATTTCCCCTGGTTTCATTATTTTTTGTCCTTTCTTATTGGATAGTGTACGGTAACTAACTTTGTTCCATCTGGAAAGGTGGCCTCTACTTGGACATCTTTAATCATATCTGCAATACCATCTATACATTGATGCGCCTTTAAAACCTTTCCACCTTCCTCCATTAATTTTGAAACTGATTTCCCTTCTCTAGCACCTTCAATTACAAAATCTGTAATCAGAGCTATAGCTTCAGGATGGTTTAGCTTAATTCCCCTATCTAAACGATTTCTAGCTACCATAGCTGCTAAGCTTACCAACAACTTGTCTTTTTCTCTTGGTGTTAAGTACATTTTTTAAACCTTATCTTTAAATACTTAATGATCTAGGAATATTTGATTTATCACCGACTAATAATATTAAAATTTCCTCAATAGTTTTTTTAAAATCTATAGTATTATTAGCTAACGCTCTCAAATATACAAAATCATTCCAACAACTAGCTTCTCCAAATATGTTTCCAGTAGATATTATATTTCTCATTTTATTGAGATAATTATTTGAGTCTTGTGATATATATACAATATTTAGTAGTGATCTATAATCACCCAAATTTGTTTTTCGGTACATACTTTTTTTATCTTCAAATAAAAAATTTTCAGCAAATATCAATTTTTCATCTCTTTTGATACGCCACTGGTCAAAAAAAAAGCAATCTGCTTCTAACTCACCACTTGCCAATCGACCAAAAACAACATTTTCCACAATAAGTAGTTTACTAGAAGTTTTAATATTAAATTCTAAATTCCTTTTAAATTTAGAGTTATTAAACAATATAGTTTCTTTTGGACACCAAAATAGTGTAGAATTATCACCTATATTTATACTAGATTTCAGATGGCTTAATTCACCATTTGACCTATATACTTTTTCTGAAGCTTGAGTGGTTACCCAAGTATTTGTTTCTTTAAAAGCATTTACCTCAATTGACAAATAATCTCCCCCAACAATTCCTCCACCTGTATTTATTAAAACTGCTTCAGCATATTTAGATTTCGCTTTAGGAATTAGTACCTTTAAAGAACCAGATTGATGGAGATCGCAAATTGAAGTTTCTTCATCAATATTCAAAAAAGAAATTTCTAACTTACCTTTTGCTCTCTGTAATTTTTTTAAATTTTTAAAATGTTTACTTTTTTTAATCACTTTTAATAATACAATTATTGTGTTTATCTATCTACATTGATGATGATATTCTTCATTAGGTCGCATTGCTACTGCACTTGCTACCCTATTTGTCATATTAAAAAAACCTGCTACGTTAGCAATATCCCATATATCTCTGTCACTAAAGCCAACATCCCGAAGTTTTTGCCTATCTTCTTCATTGATATCAGAACTATTCTTGGTTATCTTTTCAGTAAACTCTAACATTATTCTTTGTCTAATTTCCAAAGGCGCCATTTTATAGTTCATTACAATCATTTCTCCTAAAATAGGATTTTTAGATAATTCTCTAACAGCTGCTCCATGTGCTACTAAACAATAAAAACACTTATTTATAGATGATACAGTAACAGCAATCATTTCTCTTTCTAATTTTGTAAGGCCACTCTCCGATAACATCAACTCATTATAAATAGAAGTAAATGCATCTAATTTATTTATATCAAAGGCATATGCTTTTAATACATTTGGGATCATACCCAACTTTTCCTGACATATATCAAAATATTTTTTTGTTGCATCCGGCAATGGATCAACCATTTCTAGATCAAGTGCAGTAACTTTTTCAGATAAATTCATTTGTGTACCTCTTAAAAAAAATTATTAATAATATCTTCTACTGATCAATAAATAATTTCAATAATTAGATTTTAAAATCAAACTTTTTAGTAATCCTAAAAAAGTTTTAGGGTAATAAGATTATAGAACCTTCTGTCTTACCTGACTCTATAGCCTCATGAGCCTTAACTGCATCTTTTAATTGAAATACATAATTTACATTCGATTTAATTGTTCCTTTAGAAATCGCTTTAAATAAATCATTAGCAGCCCATTCTAAATCATTGCGAGTTGTTAGATAATGCATAATAGCGGGTCTTGTTATGAAAAGTGATCCACGACGTCCTAGATCTTGAATAACATCTATTGGATCAGGAGGTCCAGATACATGCCCATAAGCTGCACACATTCCCATTGGTTTTAAACTATCTAAAGATTGCTGTAGTGTATCTTTGCCAATTGCTTCATAAACTACATCACAACCTTCACCATTTGTAACCTCTTTAACTACCTTTACAAAATTTTGACTGGAACGAACAATTGGATAGTCACACCCAGCCACTTTTGCTTTTTCTGCTTTAGCTTTTGTGGAAACTGTGCCAATTACGGTTGCCCCTATCGCCTTAGCCCATTGACATAAAATTAAGCCCATACCACCAGCTGCAGCATGTATTAATACAGTGTCATTCTTTTTAACCTTATATGTTCGATGTAAAAGATATTGGGCTGTCATACCTTTCATCAAAATTGATGCTACTTCTTTATCATCAAGTTCAACTGGTAAATGTAATAATTTATCAGCAGGATAGTTTCTAAATTCAGAATAACTTCCAAGTGGTGGTATACCATATGCTACTTTATCACCAATCTTAAAATTTTTTACACCCTGACCTATTTCATCAATAATACCAACACCTTCAAAACCAATTACAACAGGAGGTTTAGATACAGGCCATGGATGAGAAATTCCAGCTCTATGATAAGTATCTGCAAAATTCACACCTATTGCTGTATGCTTAAGTCTTACTTCACCTACTTCTGGATAACTTAAAGGCCAATCTTGCCATTTCATAGAGTTAGCTGGTCCTAATTTATGAATGACTTGTGCTTTATTAGACATAAGTAATTATCATGTGACTAGTAAATATTTTATAAAAATAATAGTTTACAACTTTAAATTTGAAATTTCTAGCCCAGCACTTCTTCGACTTTACTCATTAAATTATAGGTCAAGGTGTAGTATTTATTACTTATTGGAATTTCGGCATATTCACCAGGAAATAAAATACACTTCACACCTGCTTTTAATGCACAATTTTGATTAACTACTGTATCCTCAATGACAATTGCTTCATCTTCTGCTAAATTCAAAGTATCTAGTGCATATTGATAAATTTCAGGATCAGGTTTTGGCTTATCTACGTTTTTATTTGAAGTAATTAAATCAAAAACAGAAAAATCTAACTCGTCAATAATTGCAGATTTTATAACATTTATGTTCGACTCAGAAGTAGTGCTAATAAAACCAAGTTTTAAAGAATTATTCTTAGCATAACGAATTACATCAATAACAGTTGGCCTTAAATATAATGTTCCAGGAATCAATTCAGTAAAAAACTTTTCTTTGTAGAAATGTATTGAATTTATCTTGTCTTCTGAAAGAGAATTATTAGCAAATTTTCTTATTCTTTTTAAACCACCAGGTTCTGATAATAAACTACAGTAAGTAGCTGTATTCCAATACCAGTCCACACCAACTTTCTCAAATGCAAGGTTATAACTTTTTCTTTGAATTTCTGATGTTTCGACTAAAGTACCTATAGATCCAAATAATATTGCTTTCATTTAAGAATTACTTTCATTTATTTATCAAAGAATAGTACCAACTCCAAATATGTATAGACTACAATTGCATACGTTTGCAAATTTTTTTTTACCTGAAATAATGTTCAAATTATTAATGAGGCTCCTTTAGATAATGCAGCTAGCTTTGCATAGGCTATCTCTGGATCAACCGTACCAAAACCTGCAAAAGTACCAAATCCACAGTCAGTTCCAGCGACCACCCTATCTCTACCAACAATTTTTATAAATTTTTCAATTCTTTGGCGTACTAAATTGGGATGTTCTACAAAATTTGTAGTAGTATCAATTACACCTGGAACTAAAATTTTATTATCTGGTATCTCAGAACGCCTATTTTCAAATACTTCCCACTCATGAGCATGTCTTGGATTTGATGTTTCAAATAAAATGAACTGAGCTTTTGCCTTCATTAACGTAGAAAAAACTTTATTCATATCTATGTCACAACAATGAGGACCCTCATAATTTCCCCAACATATATGAATTCTAACTTTTTCATCAGGAATATTTCTTAATGCATAATTTAAAGTCTCTACATGTAATTCAGCAATTTTTACAAAATCATCATCACTTAGATCACTAAATAGCATATGCCTACTTAGTGCCAAATCAGGGCAATCCAGTTGAAGATATAATCCCTCTTTAATTATTGTTTCATATTCAGCTTGCATCACATCTGCTAACGCACTCAAATATTCTTCTCTAGAATTATAAAATTCATTTTGTAAAAATAATGATATTACACCGGGCGAAGCTGCATTCATGAACCCTCTTGAAATATCATGCCTTTTCATTGCATTTTTTAAATTATTTATGTCTTTTTTTAAATCAACCTGACCTTTTGATGTAATTCGATCAGTACACATAGGTCTCGAATACTTTGGAGTTCCACCATCATCGGCTAGACGTTTTAAAAAACTAGGGAACATTTTTAAATCAGCAGGTGGATTACGTGGACTATCACCAGAAAAACCATTATATCTATCTTTAACATATGTAGCATAACTTATTTTTGATGTTTCACCATCACTAACAATATCCACACCTGCATCAACTTGTTTTTTAACTGTTTCAATTACTGCATTGCTCATCACACTATCAAATTCGTTTTGATTATATTTTTTATTATTCTCACGAGCAAAAATATAATCTACTACTTCTTGTGTTCTTGGCAAACTACCGACGTGGGTTACAGATATTTTATTCAAGTTGACCTCCATTTGTATATTTCATTGTAGCAACCATTTCTTTAAGATTTTATTTAGATATGATGGTTGCTCTAAAGTAGGTAAATGAGCAGCATCAGGTATGATTTCTAAAGTGGAATATTGTATTAAACTCTCCATTTCTCTATGAACTTCGATAGGACATAACCTATCATATCTTCCACAAATTATGAGAGATGGAACCTTAATATTTTTGAGAGTCTCTTTATAATTTTGGCGTGCAGCCAATGCTTTTGATTGATTAATAAAAATTTCCTTACCTAAATCTTTAGCCATTTTTAAACATAATTCTAAAATCTTTTGATTTGTTTTATTCTCAGTAAGATAATGTTGCAGTATTTGTTTCTTCATAACAGCTTCTAACTTACCTTCATTTGCTAACTTGATTTGTGGTATTCTTTTTAACTTGGTTTCTGAAGTTTCTGATTTGAAATTTGTATCCATTAAAACAATTTTCATCACTCTTTCAGGTACCTTTTTAATAATTTCCATTGCTAAGATACCACCCATAGATAATCCAATTAAAGTAAATTTTTGGGGTAGTTGTTTTAGAATTTCAAATGAAATTTTTTCAATTGAATCCGAATAAATCACTGGAGTTATACAAACTAGATATTGTTTAGAAAACTCACTTATCTGAGGCTGAAATAATCTTGAGTCGCACATCATTCCAGGAATGAAAACTAGTGGATATTTCATTTATTTTTTTACAGTTGGTCCAGCTTTATCATCAGTATTTCTTACCCTATACATAGAAGATATTCCTGTCATATTGGGTGAAATAGACCTTTGCGACATAGGAGGAACCAATACCGTATCTCCTGGATTAATTACAGTTTCGCCACCATCCCATTTAAATTTCCAATGACCTCTTACCGGCATTAATATTTCAAATTTTTCTGTATAGTAATTATTTGAAGAAATAGAGTTACGAGATATGAAATCTACCTCAAAACCAGGTTTATCGTATAAAATACCGTTATCTCCAATAACATTAACTGGCTGATTATCTGAAAGTGACATAAGATCCCAATATCTTGCTACATAAGATGGGACTACATCACTAGTCTTTAATTCTGGAAAATCTAATAATTCTTTATCAGATAGTATAGGCATTTCTTTTATACCCTTAGGTAAAGTTTCCCCTTTTTTTGTATTGTAAAGTCTTCCTTTTTCAGACAGTAATAAACCATGATCTGCAGCATCTTGAATAACTTGAGGGGCCCAAATCACACCTCCTCCTGCATCATCACCCCCCAATATAGCCATTAACATTCCATAATCTGAGCCTATATTTTCAAATCCCCGAAATATGCCTGTAGGAATATTAAATATATCACCTTCCTCTAATGTAACTTCTCCAGCACTGCCCCATCTTCCCCAAAAAAATCTCCAACGCCCCTTTAATACAAAGAATACCTCAGCTGTTCGATGAGAATGTAAACTATTTCTACATTTTGGTGGCTGTCCTGCTGCACCAATATTAAAACCTACTTTTTCAGTGAGGTGTACATGTTGATCAGGACTTTCCGAAACACCTCCTCCCAATATAGTAAAATTTTCTTTTTGATTTGAACCTGGAGTATGAGCATCAATGAATGCAGTTTTACAAGGTTGAAGATTACCATAACGAACAATATTTTTTTCCATATCATTTTGATTCATTAAACTCTCCTAAAATTAATAAGTTTCTCCTGTATGGATTAGTATTTGTTTCCACACTGAAACGTAATCAAACAATGTGAATTCTCTGCGAATGCCATAGTGTCCAAATTCAACATGTGAAGCACCTAGAATACAAACATTGGCACCAGTTGGAGGTCCAAATATACCCCACCCATCATGTTTTCCATTAAGAATCCATCGAACTGCCGCTCTGGGTGGCATTTTATTTTCATTAAGTCCAATTTGATGACAAATAATAAATTCAGAACTAGGAAATGAAGATCTTAAACCCATCCAAAAATTATCTACTCCGCTATGCGAAACATCACTTATACCACCAGCATATTCCAAATTTACAGCTCTATCATATTCTTTTGAAATAACAGAAAAATCAGCAGACATAATGCAATTTAAAGTATTAGAAAAAAGTTCTCCCCATTCGTTATCATTGCCCTTTCCTGCATAGGGTCCTTTCACGTCATTATCATGTGTATATGGTTTTATACATTTTTCTGGTCCACCTTCCCTAGAAATTAAATCACGGGCAAAATCTTTTGGATCCCAATCTAATTGCTTTACTATAGCCCCTTGATCTCTAATTAACCACTCGTCATCTATCTTGTTATTTTTTGCATGACAATCAGCAATTATTCTATATTTCAGTTTTCTACCAGTAGGTCTTCCATAAATGCCAGGGTTATTATGTGTTGCAGTAGATTGGATACGATGTGAACTAAGCATTCCTAAATTAGGACTACCAGACCATATAACATCTTCCCCGTACAAAGTCCTATCTGGAAATTCAGAAAGTGTAGCCATTGTTGCGTCTATAACTTTATTATTACCTACAACAATAGAACTTGGAGTTCTTACAACTATATCTTTATCGTAATAATCATGTAGTGAAGCAATACTTCTACCTTCCCAAATTTCTTTAGTAATTCCTATTATATAATCTGGAAAATTTTTAAATTTTGAGTCAAATCCCTTCATTATTCAAACCTTTCGGTATAATGGTAGAACCTCTAATTTTAAGAGGCCCATCTACGGCTATCCTTTTTGGTTTAGTTGCTTTATGATTAATTTTTTCAAGTAAAATATCGACAGTTTTCTGAACCATTAAATCAACTGGCTGTTTAACTGTAGTCAAATTAAAAGAAGGCCAAGAAGCAGCTGGAACGTCATCATATCCAACTATTGAGACGTCCTCAGGTATTGAAAAACCCAATTCATAACGTAATGTATCCATTACGGCAAAAGCCATATGATCATTAGCAACAAAAACTGCATCTGGAGGATCTTTAAAAAACATTTTTCGAGTTGCCTCCCTTGCCTCCTCTAAAACAAAGTTACCAACTTCACGACAATGGATTTGAAACCCTAAAGATTTTAGCTCAGACATAAATCCTTCTTCACGATCCCTTTGAGTGGAAGCACCTTCCCAACCTGCTATATATCCAATTTTTTTATGACCCAATGAAATAAGAAAATTGGCAACTTTCTTACCACCTGCTAAATTATTAGAGGTAACAGCTGACATGTACGATGCATCTTGTGATCTATTAAATAGCACCATTGGGACACCTACATTTTTACAACGCTTAGTTAAATTTGAGGACATCGAAACAGATGCTGTTATTATTCCATCAACCTGATAATCTAGAATTTCCTCTATTACTCCGTCTATACTTTGCATATCTTTGCCAGCCATAAAAATTAAAGCATGATAACCTTTTGATTGTAATACATTTGATAGTTTTTCTAAGGCTTCAGGATAGAACTGGTTTTCTAAATAAGCTACGATAATACCTATAATTCTACTTTTACCTGAAACCATGGCTCGAGCTAAAACATTGGGCCTATATCCTAAATCATAAGCAGCTTTTTTAACACGCTCCGTTGTAGTTTTAGAAGCAGACGCACCAGGTGTGAAAACTCTGCTAACAGCGGATTGAGACACGCCAGCTAATTTAGCTACTTCTGCAGATGTTATTTTTGCATTACTCATCCAGCTGTCCAACCTCCATCTACCAGTAAAGAAGATCCTGTTACTAGACTGGAAGCATCAGATGCAAGATAAACAACAGCCCCCATTATATCCTCTACATTTCCAATTCTACCAATTTTTATCTTACTTTCTATCCAATTTCTTTTTTCAGGTACTTCAAATGTTTTTTGAGTCATTTCAGTCAAAATAAAAGTAGGGCATATAGTATTGACCCTAATATTATGAACTCCTAATTCAATAGCCATTGCTTTTGTAAAACCTTCTACTGCATGCTTTGATGCACAATATACTGCTCTTTCTTGTCCTCCTACCAGTCCCATTTGTGAGGATATATTGATTAAAGATCCAGCCTTTTTTGAAGATATTAATTTTTTTGAAACTGATTGAGTTAAAAAATAAGCACCTCTTAAATTTGTATTCATAACTATATCGTAATCTTCCAAAACGGTGTCTTTAGAAGCAGAATGTTTTGCTATTCCAGCAGAATTTACTAAAATATCGTAGGGACTGTGACAAGATATAATTTCTTTAGTCTCTTCTACATTGTTAATATCCAGTACTAAATTTTGAACTTCATAATTTCTTTTTTTCATCTGGTCTACTAAAATTTCTAGTTTTTCTTTTCTCCTTGCTGCCACTGTAACTTTTGCCCCATGTTCAGCAAGTGCTACTGCGCAAGCCGTCCCAATACCTGATGAAGCCCCAACAACTAAAGCTGACCTCCCTTTTAAGGAAAATGATGGCATGGTTGGTAATTGCATTTTTATTGATCCTCTAAAATTGAAATAGAACCTAAATTCTTGGCTTTGTTAAACTCGTTTAATCTTTCAAAGACATTGACACCTACTTGATTAAAAACGTCCAACAAATCCACCAAAACCCAATTTTCTCTAATTAATCCAGTCTCTAATCGCCAAAAATCTAAACTTTTCAACATTATCTCCTTATTAACAGGGGCAATACCTAACCACCCATCATTTGTTAAATTCATCTTCATGTTAGGCCAACCTGTTTCACAAACGTATGGGCCAGATCCAATCCAATGTGTTTCAGCAATCCAATTGGAGTTAACGTCTGAATTCTTATCTACAGTTCTATTAGGCATTCCTCTTAAAAAGGGAATTTGGTGCCAGTTTCTAAAACCAGAAACTCCTCTACAAGTCCCAATACCAGCTGGACCATACCAATTAAATTGTGGATGCCAATATCTTTCTAAATTCATTACTTTTGGATCTGGATTTTCAGGATGCAGACACATATCACTAAGCATATTTTTTATCAGAGCTATACTTTTTTCACCATCTCCATGGTCATCCAAACCATCAGATGTCATTGGGGATGGAGTACATAAACATGCTCCTAATTGGGGAGACATCGGCCATGAATTAGATAACATCATGAGTTCTGGAATATCCCAAATTATTTGCATTTCTACAATTTTATTTTCTTCTAGGCAAAAAAACTCATGATATCTCATATGAACTAAATGACCATTAGGTGGAATATTTAAAAATGGTTTTACAAATGTTCCCATGTAGTTACCCATAGAACCAACCCAATTTCTTCCCTCAGTAGTGGTTCCAGCTAACAGTATCATATCTCTTCTTTCTAAATCAGGAAGGGCATTTAATAGAGGCATATAAACTTTATCAAAGAAA
Organism: uncultured Alphaproteobacteria bacterium; assembly: GCA_902541695.1. GTDB lineage: Bacteria > Pseudomonadota > Alphaproteobacteria > Rhodobacterales > Rhodobacteraceae > CACIIZ01. The sequence continues at coordinate 16,678 of CACBRT010000026.1, forward strand.
TTTTCTGATCCATTAAATTCTCCAAAAGGATAGCACATTTTAATCTTAATATTGTCACTGAAAAAGTCATCTAATTGTTTTTTGACTTCATATTCATTGAAATCTCGCATAGAAGATATTAATGGTTTTATTTGATTTTTTATTTGAAAATCTTTCATACTACTTACTCTGCCGCAGTACCAAAAGGAATGTTTTTGCCTCCATAACGACGAATTCTTAAATTACACTGCTCTGCATGGCCTACAAATCCCTCTAACATACAAAGTCTTGATCCGTATTCTCCAATTTTAACTGCCGCATTGTCACTTTGAATTTTTTGATAACTATGAGTTTTTAAAAATTTTCCAACCCACAAACCGCCTGTATACCTTCCAGCTTTTTTTGTTGGAAGTGTATGATTAGTACCTATTACTTTATCACCATTGGCTACATTTGTCCTTGGGCCTAAAAACAGTGCTCCATAGGAATGCATATTTTCTAAATACCACTCATCCCTGTCAGTCATTACCTGAACGTGCTCATATGCCATTTCATTAGCAACTGATAACATTTCAATATGATCATCACAAATAATAATATCTCCATAGTCTTTCCAACTTACCCTAGCCGTTTCAGCAGTAGGAAGTATGTTTAAAATTCTTTTAATTTCAGTTAAAGTATCTTGTGCTAATTTTTCAGAATTTGTAATTAAGCATGCAGGCGAATTATAGCCATGTTCTGCTTGACCAAGAAGATCAGTTGCACACATTTCACCATCAACAGTATCATCAGCTATAATCATAGTTTCAGTTGGTCCTGCAAATAGATCAATACCAACTCTTCCAAATAATTGTCTTTTTGCTTCAGCTACAAATGCATTACCTGGGCCAACTAACATATGCACAGGTTCTATTGTTTCCGTACCTAAAGCCATTGCAGCAACTGCTTGTATTCCTCCCAAAACATATATTTCATGTGCCCCACCTAATTTCATAGCTGCTACGATTGCAGGATGAGGCTGACCATTTACAGGTGGTGCTGAGGCTATAATCCTTGGAACTCCAGCGACTGAAGCTGTTAATACAGACATATGAGCTGAGGCAACCATTGGAAACTTACCACCAGGTACATAACACCCAACTGATTGAACAGGAATATTTTTGTGACCGAGAATAACTCCAGGAAGTGTTTCTACTTCAATATCTTTTAAACTTTTCAATTGTTCATTAGCAAATTTACGTATTTGCTGTTGAGCAAACTTTATATCGTCCATTTCTCTAGTTGTAACTTTTTGTATTGCTGCCTCTATTTCAGTTGCTGATAGCAAAAAACTTTGTGGATTATATTTATCAAACTTTAAGGATAGTTCTCTTACGGCGTTATCACCTCTTTTTTCAACATCTTGAAGGGTAGCCTCAACCATCGTCTTGACTTTTATATCATCCTCTTTTTTTTGTATTTCTGGTTTGCTACTCTTTAATCTTATTACTGACATTTTATTCCCTTTTAAAAATTTTTACTCAAATTAATGACATTCTTTAATTCAGTTTTTATTATCACAATACATTTTAACCTTTTACTGCTCCTGCAGTTAATCCACTTACAATTTGTTTTTGGAAGAACATAACCAACAGAAATAAAGGTATTGTAGTAGAAACTACTGCAGATACAGCAAACATTATATTACCTTCCGTGTAAGTAGTTCCAAGAAACGCTGCTATAGCAGGAACCATTGTTCTATTATTTTCAGCCAGCAGCATGGAAGTGACCGCAAAATCGTTGTAAGCTAAAAGAAATGAAAATAGTCCAGTTGTTATTACCCCTGGCCACATTGCTGGAATAATAACAAATCGAAATGCCTCAAACTGAGTACACCCATCTACTTTAGCACTTTCATCTAATTCTTTAGGAATATTTTGGAAAAAAGAGTGTAACATCCAGAGTGTAAATGGCTGATTAATGG
>CACBRT010000027.1 GCA_902541695.1 uncultured Alphaproteobacteria bacterium
ATAAAATGCCCCATCAGGAGGTGCAAATTTGTCAAATCCAGCTTTTTTCAAACCATTAATTAACAACTCTCTATTTTTTTTATAAACCTCTAAATTTTGATTAAGTTGTTTAAATGAATTAAGGGCTCCTAAAGCAGCAATTTGACTAGAATGAGGTGCACAAATAAACATATTTTGAGCTAAGCGCTCAACTTGTCTTATGTGTGTCTCAGGCACAACCATCCACCCAATTCTCCATCCTGTCATTGAAAAATATTTAGAAAAAGAATTAATTACGTAACAATCATCTGTAATCTCCAAGGCAGAAACAGCCTTCTTGTGATACTCTATTCCATGATAAATTTCATCACTAATAAAACTAATATTGTTATTATGACACTTATTGATTAATTGCATTAGTTCATTTGAATCTAGCATTGAACCAGTTGGGTTTGCAGGTGAGGCCACTAAAAGACCATCTAATTCATGATCATTAATACTATTTGGTGAAATCTGAAATTTATTTTCTAGGATTGTTTCAATAATTACTGGCTCAATGTCTAAAGCTCGCAAAATTTGTTTATAGCTAGGATAACCAGGTGCCCCAATACCTACTTTGTCAGAAGTATCAAAAAGAGCAGTAAATGCTAAGATAAAAGCCCCAGAAGATCCAGAAGTTACGATTACACGATCCGGATTAATATCCAAATTATACCAATCTTTATATAAAATTGAAATTTTTTTTCTTAACTCAGGAATACCAAGTGCAACAGTATATCCTAAAGGTTCTGAATTTATTTTTTTTGTCAATTCAGTAATTGCACCTATAGGTGCAGGAGTACCAGGCTGACCCACTTCCATATGAATTATGTCTCGACCTTTAAGCTCCTCATTACGGGCCTGCTCCATTACATCCATCACTATGAATGAATCTATTTTGCTACGATTAGAAAATTTCATGATATACAAATAATCATTGGAATATAATTTTTAAGACTGCTGTGTTAACCAAACTCCCAAAGACATTAAAGCTAAACCAGTAGCTCGAGTTAATGTTAGTGATGAGCCCGAAGAACCAAATAAGGCAAAGTGATCGATAACTGCTGCACTAATTAATTGCCCTAATAAGACAAAAAAAATAGCATTTCCAACCCCAAAATGAGGTGCTATAGCGGTTACTGACAGCATATAAAAAACTACAAAAAAACCAGCAATAAAGAGATGTTTTGGAGCATCAATTAATTTTGTAATTGGGAGATTATTGGTTGTCAGAGATATTAAACAAATTGTTATAAAAGCAACTCCAAGAAGAACTATTACTGCAACAACAGGTGAACCAATAAATTGTCCTAATGCAGAATTAAGTGAAGCTAAAATTGGTATACCAAGACCAGCAGCAAGCATAATTGATGCTGAAAAACTATATGACATTTCTTTTCCTTTTTTATAAATTCAATGAACTTTTATATATTTAATATTTAGAAACAGAATTATTTTCCTTTAATAATTTGAACAGATTAAAAATAACTAAAGTGACTATAATCAATGAACCACCAATTAATGCCCATTGACCTGGAAATTCACCAATTACTAACCAAACTAAAATAGGAGCAAATACAGTTTCTAATAAAATAAGTAATGATACCTCTGGTGAACTCAAATATCTAGGCCCTAAAGTTAATAACCAGGTAGCGATACCAATGAAAAAACCATGGAATAAATAGAATATTAATTTCTCATCTAAATCTCCAAATGGAAAATGAAATATCAAAATTATCAATGAGGAACCTAAAAAAGCTATAGGAACACTAGGCACCATAGATATCTCTTTAACTTTTCTCAGAGATGTAAGAGCTCCAGCATAGGCAGCTGAAACATATAATGCCCAAAGATCCCCTTTCCAATAAGAAATGTCAGAGGTTTTAGAACCATAGGCAATAATAGCTAACCCAATGATTACAATTAAAGATGTAAGTAAGGTTGATAACAGAATTTTCTCATTTAAAAAAATAAAACTAAAGATTAAAGCAAATATGGGAATTGATGCAAAAATAAAAACAACATTTGCAACACTGGTATATGTAACTGCTAACACAAATGCTGGTGTGGTTGACCCAATTAAAAGTATATAAAATAAACCTGCATATCCACTCCCGATTACAGGTCTAAAGACCTTTATACCTTTAGAAAAAATAAGGACCAGAAAAATTAAACTTCCACTAATAAGTCCTCTCCAAAACGCAGTTGTCATAGGATCACTGTCTATTAATCTCACAAAAAGAGAGTCTGGTACTACAAATAAGACACCTAAAAAAGTAATTAATAAACCTTTTGAACGTTCAGTCATGAAACGTTCATATTTTAAAATAAAATAAAAAGATATTAGTTTTTTCAAACTTTTTTAAATTGAATTTCTTGACAGCGTTTCTTTTTCAATTTTATAATTTATGAAATTGTTTGGGGATTAGTAAAATGAAATCACATTACAGAGTAGTAGTTATTGGAGGTGGAGTTGTAGGAGCTTCAGTAATATATCATTTATCCAAATTTGGCTGGAAGGATATTTGTTTACTTGAGCGATCAGTTTTAAGTGCAGGTTCATCTTGGCATGCAGCAGGAGGAATTCACGCGCTCAATGCAGACCCAAATATGTCCGCACTTCAAGCATATACTATTGATTTACTACCCAAGGTCGAAAAAGAAAGTGGTGAAAATATTGGACTTCATATGACTGGAGGCCTAACCATGGCTGGAACACCAGAACGCTGGGAATGGTTGCAGTCAGCTTATAGAGTTTATCAATCAATTGGAATTGAAGATTGTAGATTAGTAACACCAGAAGAAGCTTCAAAACTTAACCCTATAATGTCTACTGAAGGCTTACTGGGCGGTATGTGGGCTGATCGTGAAGGATATCTTGATACTACAGGGACAGTTAAAGCTTATGCAGCTGCAGCCAGAAAGCAGGGGGCTGAATATTATGAAAATACAAAAGTAGAATCCCTTTCTCAAACGAAAGAAGGATGGCAAATAATCACTAATAAAGGAGTTATAAATTGTGAACATGTAGTTAATGCTGCTGGTCTATGGGCAAAACAAGTAGGAAGAATGGCTGAGATTGAACTTCCTGTATCCCCTTTAAAACACCATTATCTTATTTCGGATAGTATTCCTGAAATTGAAAAACTTGATTTTGAAGTACCAATGACGGTTGATCTAGAAGGTTTTACTTATTTAAGACAGGACCAGAAAGGTGTTCTTCTTGGTATTTATGAAATTAATCATGAACATTGGGCCATGGATGGAGCACCATGGGATTATGGAATGGAGCTTTTTCAGGAACAAACTGATCGTATTGAAAAAGAGATAACTTTGGGTTTTCAAAGATATCCTTGTTTGCAAGAGGTAGGAGTAAAAACTTGGGTTAATGGAGCTTTTACATTTTCTCCTGATGGGAATCCTTTAATGGGTCCTATCCCTGGTAAAAGAGGATATTGGTGTGCTTGCGCTGTGATGGCAGGATTTCTTCAAGGTGGGGGAGTTGGAAAATCATTAGCAGAATGGATGATTTATGGTGAACCAGAGGCTGATGTTTTTGGAATGGATGTAGCGAGGTATGGTAAATACGCAGAAAACAAACAATACATTAAAGAAACAACAGGTCAATTCTATTCCCGAAGATTTGTAATGACTTATCCAAACGAGCAATTACCAGCAGGTCGTCCATTAAAAATGTCTCCAGCTCATGATGCGATGACAGAAAATGGATGTCAGTGGGGAGTGAGTTGGGATCTTGAAGTTCCGCTATATTTCGCACCTAAAGATTTTAAAGAAACACCATCTTTAAAAAGATCCAATGCTTTTAAAATTGTTAAAAATGAATGCTTGAATGTTAAAAATGGAGTTGGTCTTTTAGACATTTCGGGGTTCTCACGATTTGAAGTAACAGGCACAAACACAGAAGATTGGCTAAATAAAGTTTTTGCATGCAAACTTCCAAAAAAGGGAAAAGCTTCATTAGCGCCCATGTTAAGTCCATCTGGAAAATTGAAAGGGGACCTCACAATCTTCAACTGGGGTGACGGATCCTGGTGGGTCATGGGTTCCTATTATCTTAGAAATTGGCATATGAGATGGTTTTCAGAAAATCTGATTCCTAACGTTTTTATAAGAGACCTAGGTGAAGATTATTGTGGATTTTCAATATCAGGTCCTAGATCAAAAGAACTTATAAGAAATCTTACAGATAGTGAAATTGAAAAACTTCCTTTCATGGGATGTGGTAATTATGATATTGGTTTAATTCAAACTAAAGTTGGAAGATTATCAGTAGCTGGTGAATTGGGATATGAAATTAATTGTAGAATGGGTGATCATATAGCCTTAAGAAGATTACTTTTAGAAAATGGAAAGTCATTTGGTATACATGAATATGGTTTCAATGCACTCTTATCAATGCGTTTAGAAAAAAGTTTTGGAATTTGGTCTTCAGAATATACACAAGGTTATACTCCTGGGATGACAGGTCTTGACAGGTGGATAAACTGGCAAAAAAGTGATTTCATTGGTAAAAAAGCTTCTTATCTCGAAAAATCAGGAAATGGGCCCAATCAGAAATTGGTTACATTAGAAGTAGATTCTAATGATTCAGACGCAAGTGGATTTGAACCAATATGGAACAATGGAAAGAGAGTTGGATTTATAACTTCTGGAGGTTATGGACATAGAGTACAAAAATCCCTAGCAATGGGTTTAATAAATACTGATCTTGCGGAAAATGGCCAAGAAATTGACGTTCATATTGTAGGAAAACAAAAGAAGGCTAAAATAATTCCAGTATCTCCATACGATCCAAAAGGAGAACTGATGCGAGCTTAATTTTTAATAAAATTAAAAATGTTCAAACAATAATATGTTATTTTTTTGACTTTCTCCAACCATTTATTTGTGCCTCTTCTTCAGAACAAAACCACCTTTCATCTTTATTTTTGTTAATCTTTGTTTTTTCATAGTTTAAGTTTCCAGGGATATGATAAATTTTTTGACCTTTAGAAGATATATTACCTTTTATATTACATTCTTTTTTGTCTAAATTATTATTGTTCTTGAACCTTTTCCCACGACGCCATTCCCAAGGATAAATAAAACTCCCTTGCCAAACTCCTAACCTTTTTTCTTTAGCTTTTTTTTCGTCATAAAAAAATTTATCACTATATCGAATATATGCTAAGGCTAATCCATTTTTAACTAACCATGAATTTATTGAAATCTCACCTATCCAACATTCACTTATAAATCTTCCATATTTGTCAATTTCAAGATGATTACAATTGATAGATTTGTTACGATTTTTTTTTATAAATTGAATTAATGCCCTAGTAGATTTTAAACCGCAGCTATATTTGTTTTTTTTTTATCAAAGCAATATTGATTAGTTTCTGGTGCATCAATACCTAAAAGTCGAATTTTTTTTTCATTAAATATAATTGTATCACCATCGATTATCTTAATATCCGCATAAACATTTTGTAAAAAAATCAACCCAATTAGAAATAAAATTTTAAAAAAAAGAGTTAACATAGTTTATGACAAAAAGATTTTTAATTTATTCAATAATCATTAATTTAAATTAATAAAAAAATTCTACACTACTGACATCACGCTTCTCATACTAGTATCATGATGCTTCAATAAATGGCAATGAAATAAACAATCCAATGTATCATTATCTTTAAAGATAAATAATTCGCGCTTATCAATCATTATATTCACTTTAATTTTGATAGAATATTTTATTAAGTTGATCATGCTTGATGCGTATATGACTTGGCCATTTACTTTTTATATAGGATAAAACAGAAATAATCTGATCATTAGAAAGTAAATTTTTATAAGCTGGCATATTATTCGGATAATCCATATTGAAAAATTCTTCGATCCCATATTTAGTAAGCATAAAAAGATGGTAATCTTTGTGATGCCAAGTATGACCTTCTGCATTATATGGATGAGCTAATCTTATACCATCGACTAATTTATATTGCCACCCTTCTTGGCCTTGTAAATTTACACCATGACAGGATGCACATTGATCATCATAAATTAGTTTACCAGAAAGCACTATTGTTTTGTTTTCAGGAAACAAAGAAATTTAATTTGTGGTTTCTTTACTATTTATAAAATAAAAAAATCCAATAGAAAGAGATACTAGAATAATAGATATAATAAATAAGTAGTATTTTTTTGTTGCAAGAATATTCATGATTGAAATCATGAGATCTCAACTTGATGGAGAGTTAATAATTTTTTTTATTTTATTGACTCTCCATAAAAGGGAGAGCCCATATAAACTTTTAAGACCTATTTAATAATTTTAATCATAAGAGGAATATGATATCTTTATCTCTAAAAATTTCTTTGATAGTCATTTTTTTTAGTTCAACATTATTACTTGCACATACCGGTGTAAAAAATGAGGATGTAATGAAAAGAATGAATTTAATGAAATCAATGGCAGAAAATTCGAAAATTCTTGGTAAGATGTTAAAAAAGAAAATACCTTTTGATTTGGAGCAAGCAAAGAATTCACTCATTGAAATTTCAAATTTATCAAAATCTACACCTTCTGTATTTGAAAAAATGGCTATGGATCCAAAATCAGAATCTAAAATGATCATTTGGGAAGAATTTGATAATTTTAGAGATTTATCAAATATGCTAGCAGATGATACGTTATCTGCTGCTAAAAATTTGTCTGATTTTGAAGGTTTAAAACCTGCACTCTTGAAAACTGCAGCGGGTTGCAAAGGATGTCACTCTAGATATAGAGAATAAATGAACTTTTTCATTTTTAATAGATCTGTACTCATTTCTTTTTCCTGGTTCATCATTGCAGTAATTGTTTACATTTTTATCACCCAACCAAAAAAAATAACCCCTATTGATACATCTCTACTAAAAGGAAACCTTGATAACGGAAAAATTGTATTCTTAGCCTCTGGCTGTAATGGTTGCCACACATCTGATGGTTCTAACAATAAATATTTGTTATCTGGAGGGCAAAAATTTATGACTAATTTTGGAACATTTGTTGCCCCTAACATCTCAAACAGCAAAGAACATGGGATAGGTTCATGGAATTTTTCAGACTTTTATAATTCAATAAAATTTGGTCAAAGCCCCTTAGGCGAACATTATTTCCCAGCTTTCCCTTATAATTCATACCAACATATGGATGATAAAGATATTTATGATCTATGGACATATTGGAAAACTTTACCTAGTGATGAAACACCAAGTCAGGTACATGATTTAGTTTTTCCATTTAATATCAAACGTAATATTGGAATTTGGAAAATCCTTTTTATGAAGGATAAATATTTCGATGAAACAATAGATCGATCAACTTACCTAGTAGAGGCTTTAGGTCATTGTGCAGAATGTCATACACCAAGAAATTATCTTGGTGGATTAAAAAAAACATTATGGATGAAAGGTGGAATAAATCCGAGTGGTAAAGGTAAGATACCTAGTATTCATCCATCGGATTTAAAATGGACAAAAGAAGAAATAGTCGAATACCTTTCATCTGGATTTACTCCAGATTATGATATGGTAGGTGGAAAAATGGCATCTGTTGTTGAAAATATATCTCAATTAAGTGATTTAGATCGTGAATTAATAGCTGATTATTTATTAAGGTTAGAATAAGGTTGTTTAAAAATTTTTAATTTTTTATTTAGATATTAATATTTGGAGTGCTTATAAATAAATGCTCATTAATACAAAACCACTGCATCCAGATTTTGGTGTAATAATTGAAGATATCGATCTAAATCAAGTATCTAATAATTTCCTTTATAAAGAAATTCGTGAATTATTCGAAAATTTCTCAGCTATTTTATTTAAGAATCAAAAAATTTCTGATGACACCCATATCAACTTTTCGAAATTATTTGGACAATTAGAAAATAGAGAGGCAATGGCAACTAATTCAGATGTAGAATTTGAATTATCTTTAGTCACTAATCAAAAAGAGGATAAATCCGTATACGACGAAAACGATATAAAAACGTTAGATTTAAAAGCTAATATGCTCTGGCATACAGATAGCACCTTTTTGCCCATACCAGCTCTTGCAAATATAATTACTGCTAAAATAATTCCTTCTTCAGGAGGAGAAACAGAACTAGCATCAACTAGAGTTGCGCTTAAAAAAATACCCAAATATCTATATTATTATATAAAAGATAAAAAAATATGGCATAATCTTTCTCACTCAAGAAAGCAAATAAACAATCAATTAGCTAAAGAGGCTTATATCAATAGGTGGTCATCACAAAAGTGGGATGCTATTTTAAAAAATCCAATCACTGGTGAAGAATCCATATACATAGCTTCGCATTCTTATCAAATCGAAGGAATGAGTGAATTTGACTCCCAAAAAATTATTACTGAAATAATTAATTTCTGTACTCAGGATGAATTCGTTTATTCACATCGCTGGTCACTTGGTGACGTTTTAATATGGGACGAAAGATCTATACTTCATAGAGGTCGTCCATGGCCTTATCAAGAACCAAGAACAATGGCGAGCATTTGCGTATCAGTTGGAAAAAATGACGGTTTTGATATTTAAAATTATAAAATTATCATTCTATAAATGGTAATTTATAAATCACTTCTTTGCATGATCTGCTACAAATAATTCACCTCCATCTTTTTCAGCTATACCAAAAAGACGGAGCATTTTATTTTTTTGCATTTCTTTTAACCAAGAGTCTAATGGTCTAGATCCAAACCCATTATTTTCAAACATTGTTACAACAAGGCCGTTTTCCAAACAAGAAAGGACTAAGTCATCATCCTTTCTTATTTTTTCAACAGCCTCCGCTAACAAATCTACTAAGTCTAATCCTGTTGGTGAAGCATCTGGCCCACTAGCCAAATAACCAGCTTTTGCAGTTGGGTGTTCTATCCCTCTTAATAGTGGAATTTCAGCATCATATATGTTTGCTAATAAACCTGGAAAAGCAACTATGGTATTAATTTCACAATCTAACATCATTTCTTTAATATTTTCATCATCAAAAGGTAACTGAGATTCAGCGAGATAGGATTTTATAAATTCTTTTCTAAAATTAAAATTTGTGAATCTAGATCCTAACCACATCATATATGGTAAGCCAAAATCCATAATAGCGGCACCCACTTGAACTAAATCATAATCTATTGCAGTAAGCTCTTTTGTTTCAGGATCATATAATATGTTATCAGGTTTAAAATCGTTATGAATAACAACTTCCCTTTTTGCAGCATCTGATTTTGGGAAAAAAGCTGAACACTGCATTATTTTTTTAAAAACTCCAGTTTTTATTTCTAATTTGAATATTTTTTTTGCAATCTCTGGATTAGGGTTCCCAACACCTAATACCGGCATTTGAGTATCAAAGCCTGACCAAGGTAAACACCAACATGGGGCAAATGATGGCATTGGCTTGAGTATTGAAGAAATATCAAGATCTTGTTCTAAGAATTCATTTTTTAAATCTTTATACCAATCTATTGGAGTTGAATGTAATTTAGCCAATAATTTAGCTACCTTTTCTGAAGGAGCTATGTTTTGGTTAAAGTGAAAAAAATCTTTCATTACCGAAATACCTGCAGATTTCTCAATATGAAAATCAGCTCCATGTAAGACTATTGGGGGAGCAATTCCATTAAAGCGAAGAATTTCTGTAGCAGCTAATACACGTTTAAAAGTATTTGGGTGTGAACTCATAATACTTTCATTCCCTTTTACTTTAACTATACATTTTGGAATGTCTCCTTCTGAACAAATAAAAGTTTTTGCACCACTATTCCCAGAGACATCCCTTATTGAAAGTATTTTTTTTTCAACTTTATCCTGATATATAATATCACTTGCTACCTTAGCTATTTCTTCAAGGGATGCATCCTTTAAAGATAATTCTGAATAAGACATCTATTCCTCTTTTATCAAATTTCTTAACTTTCTAAATTGATTAAAATTATAGTATTGTGATAAATCTAATCCACATCCATACGACTATAGCCGTAGCAGGTACCCAAATAAAAGATCGTACTGGATAACCTCCTTTAATAATCAAGTTATTGAAGAATATGTGATAAATTGAGTGAATTAGTCTTAAATAAAAAAACCAATAAGCTAAAGTTATAAAATAATCATCTACCTTATTAGTAACATAAATTGAAATGCAAATAACATAAAACAAAATTGGAAATTCTAAAAGATTAGATAAATTTCTTTGAGTATTTTTTAATGTAATACTTCCTGTTTCAAATGGAGGATGTCTAAATTCCTCTCCATCTACTCCTTGTTTATTCATTATTTTATTGAGATATATTTCCTTAAGTCTTAGAGATGTTGCAAGAAGAAAAACCACAGTGGTTAATAATACCATATAAAACATAGGTAAAAAAATTTCAGTGCCCATAGAATACTCCATTTACTTGAATTTAATTGAAGAAACTTCAATTCCACTTTATCGAAATACAAAAATTCCAATATTTAGATAGGTGCTTTTTCAAATATATCCTCAGATGCCAAAGTTACTTCATCTATTTTACCAACTTCTTCACATATACTCAAAATTGTTGGACAATCTTTAAAAGGGTCACCTCCACAAGATTCTCTTAAGATGCCAAAACCAGCAGTTTTTTGTACAGTACGAACACAAGTGTATAAAAATATGTCAGCATACGAACAAGTTGAACCTGTTAAAAAGGTTTCTTGTTGATTAGATGACAAATGTTTTTCCAAAAAACCTGTTCTCATATGATGTAATTTAGTGAGATTAGCAACTCCTTTTTCCTTACCTCCGTCCACAAGTGTATCAGTAAGACGTAAGTTTCTCCAAAATGGTTCATTATGTCCAGTAATAATATCGTGAAAAGGAGATAGAACAAAAGAATAGTAATCTTGTGTCCAACTCCAATACATATTAACAAGAGCTGCGTCATCTGGACTTTTTGGAGTTAATGGTCCTGGATATTTGGAAACAAGGTATAACACGATAGCCATTGAATCGTTTAATTGAAGCCCATTACTATGATCTTTCATCCATGGTACAGTTCCAAATGGTGCTTCGCTATCTTTATCAAAATCTTCTCCCATTGGTTTTGAGAGTAGATAATTAAATTTAATATCATGCATTGCACAAATAATTTTTATTTGTAATCCTCTACCAACAACTGGCAAATAAGCTAAGTCAATCTCTTTCATTTTTATCCCCTTTAAATTTTTAAAAATTGTAAGCTTTCATATTTTTATTCGCAATATTAAATGTCTTTAGTTTACCTTAAGTAAGCAAGCTTAAATTATCATAGATAATTTCACTCGTTCAAAAAATTTTATTTGTTCAACTTTATAATAGAGATTTAATAACCAATTCATTATAACTAGACATAAATATAGGGTCTAAATTTTTCTAAAATTTGAGGTTGCAAATAATTAAACATTTCTTGCAGAACTTTATCAGATTATTTTTAAACATCAAAACCCGATTAATTTAGTGATAACCAATTTTTTAATTAAGCTATTACGAGTGTTGAACCTGATAAAGTTCCTCCATCCATAAATACATCACTTACTGTAAGGGTAGATGAATTAGCCAAATCCAAATCAGTCATATTCAAAGTAAAAATAGGATTGGTAAGATCTGTATAATTTGGATAGGAAATAGCCCCTAATTCCAAAACTCCATTTGATTTATTCGTATCACCAATTGCACCAATTAATCCAGTGGCAAAGCTTCCGTCGGTATATCCTAACTCACTATTAGTAAAACCAATTTTTGCCTCTAGGCTACCAAACCCATCTCCATCAGTATCTAAAGAACTATCCAAATAAAAATCTAAAACCAAATTTGATCCTGTTCCTGTGTTAGTAACAGAAAAAGCACCAATAGTTTGTGCAGCAATAATTGAGGAAGGATCACTAGATACATTCTCAAAAGTACCAAAAGTGTCAGTATATGAAGCAGTAACTTTAATTTGTTTTCCTACATCATCTTGAGTAAGAGTATATGTGGAATTTGTTGCGTCACTTATTTGAGCATCATCTCTCATCCATTGATAACTCAAAGTCGTAATTCCGTCTTCGTCAATAATATTGGTAGCTAATACTGATAAAGTAGAACCTTGAGTTGGGTTACCTGTTATGTTTAATTTTCCCGTAGGTTCATCATTAATATTTTGTACTGCTGATGTGGCGTCGGAAAGTAAAGTTTCAACCACATTTCCACCATCCGTATAAGTAACTTGTGCTGTAATTACAGAATTAACATCTTCTTGCTTTAAAGTATAGGTTGATGAAGTACCAGTTTCTACAGTAGAACCATTTCTTAACCAATTAATAGTAAAACTACCAAGACCATCTGCATCAGCTATGGAAGATGTATCTAGGGTTAAAACTGAATCTTCCTCAACTGTCCCTGATATAACAGGTTTTCCTGTAGGGGCATCATTTTTATTGGAAATTAAACTTGTCTGAGCTGATGTTATTGTTTCAACGGCTCCGGAACCATCAGTATAAGTCCCTAATACCTTAATGGTCTTTCCTACATCAGCAGTTCCTAATGTATAGGTTGAGCTAGTTGCTCCACTAATAGCCTCATCACCTCTATACCACTGAAAACTAAAATCTCCAAGACCGTCTTGATCAGCTATGGAACTTGTATTGGCGGTAAGAACACTATCTTGAGCTGTTGTTCCCACTATGATTAATGAACCAGTTGGAGCATCATTTATATTTAAGATTTTAGAACTTGGAGCGGATGTAGCAAGTTTTTCTTTGTTACCTAATCCATCAATAAAACTTACAGCTACAGCTACTGTATTATCAACATCAGCTTGAGTGAGAGTATATGTAGAATTGGTTGCTCCAGTTATTGGAACATCACCCCTCATCCATTGATAACTAAAAGTTGTAATTCCATCTTCATCTGCAACTGAGGAAACATCAGCTGATAATGTACGTCCTTCAGCGGCTGTACCAGATACTGTGACAACACCAGTGGGATTATCATTGGCATTTATAACTGTAATTGTAAAATCCTGAAAGGTACTTTTACCTCCTTCATCAATTACCTGAATTGTAATAGAGAAACTACTTTTTTCCTCATAATTAGGATAATGCCTAAAGTTAACAACTCCGCTGCTCTGATCAATATTTAACCAATATTGATCACCATGAAGAAAAAATTTAAGGTTTGAAGTACTTTCATCCTCAACAATAACCCTTCCAACTACCGAGTCAGTAGTATTTTCAGTAAATAATGAATTAGAAAGTGATTTAATAATGGGAGGAATATTATTTGATAAAGTTACAGCATTAGAATAATCAGTTAGTGATATCGCTTCATTTTTATCCATATAATTATCAATTTGATCCACCAACATAGCACCTAAAGTTAGTGCACCTTTAGCATTGTCAGAACTTAGATCTGAAACAGATTTAACAACAGTATTTACATTTTCTGCAGCCTTTAACAAATTATCTAATTCTTCATTTAGTTTGGCCAGGTCAGTAATTGAAGAAATAGTTGAATGAGCTGTCATAAGTTCAACTGTCTTATTTTTTATTTCAGTCATTAAATCTGATGAGGACAGATCGACTGTCTGATCCAGAGCAGCTTTTGCCCTCATGACTTCCCCTACAACTTTAAAACCCATATTCAAAAGTTCCTTTTGTATCTCAGGGGTAATGTTTGATGTATCGGTTGATAATGTCATTGAAGCCTGTGTAGAATTAATGACATTTTGTATTTGATGACTGACTTTTTCAACACTTAAGGCCTGTGTTGCATTAACACCTGCAGCATAAGGGTTAAAATTTAAAAGATCTATTCCCTCAAGGCCTAATGATTTGGCAAGTTGCTGAACTGTTAAATTACTATTATTAACTAAAAGCGTGGATGCAGGAGAAATAACACTCGCTTCTGGAGATGCCGAAAGGAATCCAGCTGTTGGAGTTGAATTTGTAGAAGTATCATAAGAGCTGATAGAATTATATATAGCATAAATCGTTGCATTTGGATTGGTTGCCGTTAAAGTAAAAGCACCATTTACATCAGTTGTGGTTTCAGGCTCTCCTTCATCCAAATAGAAATTTCCATTGGTATCTGAAAAAACGACGTAATCAACAAGAGGTCCTTTTATAACATTACCGCTAATCTGATTAAGATTATTATTATTTCCCCCACTGCCACTGCTACCACCACCACCGCAGGCACTTAAAGCTAATGCTGTTAAAGGAAATAAGGAGAATGTGGATCTAGATTTAAATTTAGAATTCAACTTAAGATTTAGTCTTATTTTATTTTCCATTATTTACTCCGTAAAATAATTTTATAATCTTTAAAAATTTAAGCTATTATCCCTGTATATGAATCGTTAGCATCGCCAAGTAATATGCCAGTCACACTTAATGTTGTATCACTTGAAAAATTAGCAAATGATATATTATCTTGATATGAAACATTGTTTTTATTAATTGCTGATAAATCACTATTCTTATCGACAAAAACCCATTGTGCTTTGTGATCAACTTCTAGTCCTACAGAATATTTTAGAATTAAAAGAGCATCTTCAGCTGAGACTCTTCCGTCCTTATTTATATCTGCAGCAATATAACTAAATGCATCTTGTGCACCAGAAGTGGTACTTAGACCAACAGATAATCGAAGAGCATCTAGTGCATCCTGTGAGTTTATTGACTTTAACGAATTGGAATAATCTAATGAATTTGATAAAGTGAATGATGAATTTGAACTTATGTCAAAACTCAGGTTTCCATCACTACCTGACTGCTTGATTTCATCACTTGATTGAAAGTCAACTTTTGAATTCACATTATCTAAGTTGTAATTGGATCGAGAGGCAATATTTATTGTTAATTTATTTGATGTTATTGGAGCTACATAATTTCCTCCCAGACCCTGATCTCCCCAACTTAAGATTGAATTATCAGCTGTTTTTGCATAAAAGGCATTCGCATTAGATGATAAACTTTGTATGTTTGAATTTCCAGAGACTAATGCATCGATTCTACTATTTTGATCTCCAGAAAACGAACCCCAAGTTACAAATGTTCCATCTTCAAATAATAAAGCGTGTGCTGTTTCACTAGAAACTAAATCTTTAATGGTATTTGAACCATCGAATTTGGCCTTTACAGAATTACTATTTCCACCATATGCAGAAAATCCCCAGGTCGTTATAGTATTATCTGCATGTGTTGCAACAAAAGAAAATCCATTTGAATAAATGTCTGTAACCTTATTTGTTCCGTTTAAATTATTTGCAACCGAAGAACTATCTCCTCCTAAAAAAGAACTTCCCCACGATACAACTGATCCATCTTCTCTCAGAGCTGCAAATGCACCATCAGTAGCAACTACTTTCTGGACTTTTATAGTCCCGTCAAGACTTGAGCTTACAGAAGTACTTAGACCCCCATTGTCAAAATTACCCCATGTTACAACTGATCCATCCTGCATTAAAGCAGCAAAAGCGTTTGTAGTAGATGAAATATCAGTCACATTTACTCTACCATCTAGATTACTTGCCACAGTAGAAATATCACCACCGTCATTTTTATTACCCCAAGCAACAACTGATCCATCAGCTTGTAAAGCAGCAAAAGCAGTTGAAGTAGAATAAATACAATTGACTTGTGTTGAAGAACCAAAATTGACAGACGATGAATCCCCACCATATGCAGATTGTCCCCAGGTAATTACATCTCCTGTATTTGTTATTGCAGCAAAAGCATTCATATTAGAATAAATTGATTGAATGTTATTATTAGTTTCTAGATTTTGGTTATCACCTCCTGATCCAGAAGATCCCCAAGTGACTACCGATCCATCACTTCTAATTGCTGCAAATGCAGATTTGGTTGAAGCAATAGAAGTTGCATTTATGGTTCCATTTAATTTTGTAGAAGCATCTCCTAAATTACCTCCTGTATTTTGATTCCCCCAAGCTATCACCGAACCATCAGTTTTAATGACAGCAAATGCTTTTTCTGAAGAATGAATGGAGGACACATTAACTAAATCAGATTTCAACGAACTAGTATCACCACCGTTTTCACTACTTCCCCAAGTATGAACTGTGCCATCATCATTTAAAATTGCAAAAGCATTAGCATTGCTAAATTGTTTTCCGTCTTGCCCATAATATGTATTGATCACTGATTGATTTTGAGTAGAAGAATAATTTGTTGCACTCAATGAAATTTTTGATTGTAATCCACCCTGCTCTTTTATTGTTCCCCAATTCCACCCAATATAATCTGATCCTGCAGCCGCAGCACTTTCTGCTGTAGCATAGAGATCAATGTAAAAATACTCTGTTCCTTCATTTTCAGTATCCGCATAAACTTCAACATTAACGGATTTTTCTGTCTCACCTATTCCGAAATCTAACTTTAATCCTTTTAAATGTTGGAAATCAGAACCAAGACTTGCATCATAAGCACTTGTATTGACATAAACACTTGATGCCTGATCTGAACCATCTCTTGTTACAATGAAAGTGGCAGTACTCCCTTCGTAGGCTGTACTAGCTGAGGCGGTATAAGAATATGTTTTTTGAGCTACATCTTCAATTGTCCCCCAGTTCCATCCAATATAATCTGATCCTGCAGCTGCAGCACTTTCTGCTGTAGCATAAAGGTCAATATAAAAATACTCGGTACCTTCACTTGAATTACTATCAGCAAAAATTTCTACGTCTACATTTTTTTCAGTTTCACTAGCTCCAAAATCAACCTGAACACCTTTTAAATGTTGAAAATCAGTTCCTAAACTCGCATCATATGCACTTGTATTAACAAAAACACTGGAAGCTTGACCAGAACCATCTCTATTAATTGTAAAAGTTGCAGTACTTCCTTCTTTTGCAGTTACAGCATTTACTGAATACTTATACCCTTGTGATTGCGCCACTACATCTTCAATTGTCCCCCAGCTATATGTTAAGTAGTCATAACCCTCAACCGCATCAGCATAGGTAGCGTAAATATCAAAATAATAGTACTCGATACCCTCAGTTTTATTATCACTTTCTAACTTAACATCAACAGTTTTAGAAGTTTCTCCTACACTAAAATCTACTTGTTTTCCTATTATACTCTCAAAATCATCACCTGCAGAAGCATTATACTCACTAGTGTTGATATAAATAGTGGACGCTTGATCAGATCCATCTCTTGTAATAGTGAATGTTGCAGTAGTCCCCTCTTTAGCTGAAATATCGCCTACTGTATAATTGTAACTTTTAGTAGTGGAAGATGTATCTGTGATTGTACCCCAATTCCAGGCTATCCAATCATTACCTTCTTTTGCATCAGCATAAGTTTTATAAACATCCAAGTAATAATATTCTGTAGCCTCGTTAGAACTGTCAGAATAAATTTTAACATCCACAGTTTTTGTAGCTTCTCCAATAGCAAAATCAACTTGTTTGCCAGATAGAGTTTCAAAGTCTACTCCTGAAGTAGCATCATATTCACTCGTATTAACAAAGATGCTAGAAGCTTCATCTGTTCCATCTCTTGTAATTGTAAAAGTTGCAGTTTGTCCTTCGGAAGTTGTATTTTCATTTACAGTATATGTATATTTTGTTGTACCAGAAGCACTATCACTTATATAAACCCAATCATAATCATAATAATTTCCTGAATCAAAATCAGAAGGATTAGTATAAAGATCTAAATAAAAATATTCATCTCCTTCAGCTTTAGTGTCGGTGTAGGTGTCAAATTCTACGACCTTTTTAGTTTCTTTTTCTGAGAAATTTATTGCAGTTAATGACTTTGCCTCATAGTCATCTGATGTTGCGGTTCCATCAGATGTTGCAATATATATGATACTCTCAGAACCACTATTATCACGTGTAATTGTAAATGAAATTTTTTCACCTTCACTGTATGTTGTTTGGTTACTAGAAACAGTGTAGGCATAATTGGTTCCTGATGATGTGTCTTTTATTGTAGCAGTACCATAACTATGATAATTATTATCATAACCATCTGCTTTTGTAAGATACAAATCCAACCAGAAATTTTCTGAACTCTCAGTTTCATTGTCCGCATAAGTATCAATCTTTATCACTTTTGAAGTCTCTTTAGCAGAAAACGTAATGCTCTGAAGTTCCAATTCTTTAAAATCATTTTTGTCTGTATCCCAATGTGAAGTACTTATAAAAACAGTAGAGGCAGAACCAGAGCTACTTCTTGTAACAGTAAATTCGGCTGTCTCCCCTTCATTTGTAGTTACATCATTGATTGTGTATGAATAACTTTCTGAGGACGAAACATCATTGATGGTAACAGTTTTGTAGTATGCATAAGTAGTATCACTTTCATTAAGAAAAAGGTCTAAATAAAAAATTTCATCTCCTTCGGAAACACTATCACTAAAGATATCAATATTTACGGTTTTTTTAGTTTCAAAAGAATTAAATTTAATTTCTTTTTTATTTAAAGTACTTAGATCTGAACTTGAGGCACTACTTAATGTAGTAGATAAAAAGACTGAAGAATCTTCTCCTTGACCACTTCGGGTAAT
>CACBRT010000028.1 GCA_902541695.1 uncultured Alphaproteobacteria bacterium
GAACCCCCGACCACCTGATTCGAAGTCAGGTGCTCTATCCAGCTGAGCTATCGGTGCGTTACATAAAAATTACTGATAGGTTAAAGAATAAGCAAGAAATATCTATAGATAGATTGTTAAAATTTAAGCAAATTAAATTTCTTAAGAAAAATAGGTAAAATAGAAATAATACTTAACAAAATTAATCCCATTAGAAATTTTTTTTGTTCAAATATATTCCAATTGAAATTTTTTTGATCTATGAGGTCTTCAACACCAGCACCAAGCATTATAATAGCCAATGTACCTGGCATAATACCAAAAAAAGTAGTTATTAAATATGGAAAGAGTCTAACACCTATTATAGCTGGAGCAATATTAACAAACCAGAAAGGAAAAATGGGGAAAAACCTTATAAAAAATAAATATGACCAAATGTCTTTTTCTACCCCTGATTTGATCTTATTTAATAGCTCAAATTTTATTTGCATTTTTTTTTTAGTTTTTATCATTCCTCTCTTCACAAATAAGAATAAAATTGACGCTCCAGCAGTAGCACCTATTATTACTAAGAGAAAACCATAATAGGCCCCAAAAATATATCCTGCAAAAAATGTCAAGATGCTTCCTATCGGTAGAGATATAGCGGTAGAAACTGTATATAAAAGTAAAAAGAGTATTAAAGAAATTATAAATTTACGTTCTATAAAAATTAAAAATTCTGAATGATTATCGAGTATCAATTTTAAAAACAAATTCCAATAATCTAAAAATAGGCCCGATAATAGAATCAATAATATTAAAAAAGATAGGACAAACAGATATCGAAACATATAACCATTAAGAAATTATTAGTATAAAATATTAAATATTAAAATTATAGTATAATGTAAAAGTTTAAATCTAAACTAGTTAATAATTGACAATGAAGAACATGAATAATAAAAGAAACCTAATTTAATAGTGTATGGTGTAATATGAAGAGAACTTATCAGCCAAGTAATCTTGTTAGAAAAAGGCGGCATGGTTTTCGTTCTAGAATGTCTACTTCTAACGGTCGTAAGATTATTAATAAGAGAAGGGCACAAGGACGCAAAAATCTTTCTGCTTAATAATTTATATAGAAAAAATTCTTATTTTTATCAATATTTAGAAGTTAATATTTAAATATGGTTTAATAAAGTTGGTTAGCTAGCATGAATAGCTTAAGATCCAAACTTGGTAAAATTACAAAAAAATACGATTATAACAAAATGAAAGCAGGCTCAAGTATAATAACTGCTGGATTTATTTTACAAGCTAGAAATAGATATGATAAAACTCTATTAGATCCAAAAGTTATTAGATACGGTCTTACTTGCTCAAAGAGAATTGGAAATGCAGTAAAAAGAAATAGAGCAAAAAGAAGACTTAGAGCTTTAATAACAAATATAATTCCATTTGATGGTTTAAAAGGATGGGATTATGTCTTAATTGGAAGAGAG
The DNA here is from genome assembly GCA_902541695.1 of uncultured Alphaproteobacteria bacterium. GTDB lineage: Bacteria > Pseudomonadota > Alphaproteobacteria > Rhodobacterales > Rhodobacteraceae > CACIIZ01. Next base: position 1,464 of record CACBRT010000028.1, read on the forward strand.
CATGCAACTGAACAAATTCCATTTAAAATTCTAGAACAAGATTTAAAACAAGCTTTGTTTAAATTACATAATAAGGAAAGTAAAAAGTGTGAAAAAGATTAGAAAAATTATCATAATTCCAATATATTTATACCAAATTTGTATCAGCCCTTTTTTAGGTCGTAATTGTAGATTTCATCCAACTTGCTCACAATATTGTAAAGAGGCTATACTTATTCATGGTTTTTTTATGGGTTCACTTCTAAGTTTTAAAAGAATTATTCGATGTCATCCATTTGGTGGTTTTGGTTATGATCCAGTGCCAAAAAAAGAATACAAAAATGATTGAAATCAGTGAAGAAATTCATCCTATATTTAATAATTGTCCACAAAGCCTTGAGTTTCGAAAATTACGAAAAAGAATTATAAGACAAACTAGAGATATAATTCACGATTATCAAATGATAGAGAAAGGAGGGAAATGGTTAATTTGTCTATCTGGGGGTAAGGATAGTTTTACATTACTAGCAGTACTTATTGAGTTAAAGTGGCGCGGATTGCTTCCAATTGAATTTTTGGCTTGTAATTTAGACCAAGGACAACCAAATTTCCCTAAGACAGTGTTACCTCATTTTTTAGAAAAAAAAGAAATCCCACACAGAATAGAATACCAAAATACTTATTCTATTGTAAAAAATAAAATACAAAAAAATAAAACTTATTGTTCGCTATGCTCAAGACTAAGGAGAGGTCATCTCTACAGAATAGCTAGAGAAGAAAAATGTACAGCGGTTGTCCTGGGACATCACCAGGATGATATTTTAGAGACTTTTTTTCTCAATCTTTTCCATGGTGGAAAACTATCCTCAATGCCCCCAAAATTAATAAATGATGAAGAGGATTTATTAGTTTTAAGACCATTAGCAAGTATAAGCGAAAAAGATTGTGAAAGATTTTCTAATTATATGAAATTTCCGATAATTCCATGTGATCTTTGTGGCAGTCAAGACGGTTTAGAAAGAAAAAAAATAAAAGAAATGCTAAGACAATGGGAATTAGAATTTCCTGGAAGAAAACAAATAATGTATAAAGCTTTATCAAACAGTAGACCCAGCCACTTATTAGACAGATCAATATTTAATTTTGCAAATCTTGATAGAAACAGGTTGTAAATTTTTATGAAAGCTTTATTTCGTAAATAAAAATAATATCAGTGAGTATTTTATGGATGAACAAACAAAAAATTTAATTTTAGCTACGGCTCTAAGCTTTCTAGTATTGTTAACTTGGATGTTTATATTTCCACCTGAGCCTATGCCTGAAAATAAAGAAATTACCGAAACCAAAACTGAACAAACTTTTAATGGAAATAAAAAATTATCCACTCAAGAAATATCTGAACTAGAGAAAACTACATCCCAAAATACTGATGATACCTTTGCACCAAGAATAAAAATATTAACTAAAAATCTTAAGGGCTCTATCTGGTTAAAAGGTGGAAGAATTGACGATTTAAGTTTGCTGAAGTACCAACAAACACTCGATGAAAGTTCCAGAAATGTGTCTCTTTTTACACCTAATGGTAGTGATAACCCATACTATGCTTTTTACGGATGGGCTGGTATGGAAGGTTTGGAAGAAGGAGATACTCCAAACTCAAACACAATTTGGTCGTTAAAATCTGGAAGTATTTTAACTGAGACTTCCCCAGTTACCTTAACTTGGAAAAATGATAATAATATCATTTTTGAAAGAACTATATCAATAGATGACAATTATATGTTTGAAATTTCCCAATCAGTTATTAATACAAGTCCCAAGAACATAAAACTATATCCATACGGTAATATAACTAGAAATGGTCAACCAGATACTATCGGTTTCTATATTCTTCATGAAGGAGTGGTTGGAATGCATGATGGAGAATTAATTGAAACAAACTATGGAGATATAGTAGATTTATCAAAAGATGATATCACTAGAGAAATTCAACAAAATGGTTGGATTGGTTTTACTGACAAATACTGGATGTCTACTTTAATCCCTAAAGCTGGTCAAACATTTAAGATGGATCAAAGATATTTTCCATCTTCAGATAATTTTGAAGTATGGATGAGATTACCACCTTTAAAATTGAATATGAATGAGAGTGCTTCAGTTACAACGAATCTATTCGTTGGAGCTAAAGAGGTAAATACAATCAAATCTTATCAAAATACTTTAGATATCGAAAACTTTGTGGACTCTGTTGACTGGGGTTGGTTTTTTTACCTAACTAAACCAATTTTTTTCTTATTGGATTGGTTTAATAGTTTTACCCATAATATGGGATGGTCAATTATTTTATTAACACTTTTTATTAAAACGATACTGTTTCCACTCTCATACAAATCATTTGTTTCTATGTCTAGAATGAAACATTTACAACCTCAAATGGAAGCAATAAAGAAAAATGCTGGAGACGATAGAGCAAAACTTCAACAAGAATTAATGGCTTTATATAAAAAAGAAAAAGTTAACCCAGTTGCTGGATGTTTGCCAATCTTATTACAAATTCCTATTTTTTTCTCTCTTTATAAAGTTCTTTTTGTCACAATAGAAATGAGACATGCACCATTTATAGGCTGGATAAAAGATTTATCTGCGCCTGATCCTACTTCATATATGAATCTATTTGGCTTATTACCATTCTCCCCACCTGACCCAACAAGTTTGTTTTCTATATTGTCTATAGGTGTTTATCCTATTTTGATGGGTGTAACAATGTGGTTGCAACAAAAACTAAATCCTGCCCCAACTGATAAAACACAAGCTATGATTTTTGCCTGGATGCCCTGGGTTTTTATGTTTATGCTAGGTCAATTTTCAGCAGGATTAGTTATATATTGGGTTGCAAATAATCTAATTCAATTTGGACAACAATATATTATTATGTACTCACAAGGAGTAAAACCAGATATTTTTGGAAATATCTTAAAATCATTTAAAAAATCTGAATAATGTGATTACGGAAAAACAAGAATTCCAATTTTATATTGGAAATGATATTATAGAAGATAAAGTGAAAAGCTATAATAAGCTTTTTACTGCACATGTTGATTTCGTTAAAGGAATAAAATCATTTCATGATATGCCCAGTGGAGATTTTACAGAAATTTGTTTTTCAGGCAGATCAAATGTAGGTAAATCTTCACTGATAAATTATTTAACTGGTAGGAAATCAATAGCGAGAATATCAAAAACTCCTGGCAGAACTAGAGAAATAAATTATTTTAGAATTGGAGATAATAAGCACTTAGTTGATTTACCTGGCTACGGCTATGCAAAAGTATCAAAAAAAGAACGGCAAGCATGGTTTAAAATGGTAAAAGATTATTTTTTTTATAGTAATAACTTGAGAAGAGTATTTCTTTTAATAGATAGCAGGCATGGAATTAAAACAAGTGATGATGATCTTATGAAAATTTTAGAAGAGGCTGCAATAACTTTTCAGGTAATATTCACCAAATTTGATAAAATCAAACCAATGGAATTTGAAAAAATCAAAATAATCACTTTTAATAAGCTATCCTTATTTGCAAATGCTTTTCCAGAAGTTATATTAACCTCTACTAAAAAAAATATTGGAATTGAAACTTTAAGAATGTCAATTGGTAAAATTTTCAGTTAGACATAATAAATTCTTACAAGGGATTAATAATGCAGGATTATGACAAAATCGATTGGATAACCTCAGCAAAAACTCTTTCTGAAGCACTACCATATTTAAAAAGATACGACTCTGCTACAATTGTTATAAAATTAGGTGGTGCTGCAATGAGTAACATTGAAAATCTGTCGTCATTTGCAAGAGATGTTGTCTTGATGAAGCAATGTAAGGTTAACCCAATAATAATACATGGTGGGGGGCCTATGATAAATAGTGCCCTAGAAAAATGGGGAGTAAGTTTTAATTTCATTGATGGAAAACGTGTAACTGATAAAAGTGCTGTTAAAATAGTAGAGATGGTTTTATCTGGTGATCTGAACAAAAACATAGTCTCATCGATTAATAGTCAAGGAGGCAACGGCGTTGGAATTTCAGGAAAGGATGCTTCTTTAGTACTTTGTGAAAAAGATCACCCAAAATTAGGATTTGTTGGGAAACCAGTTCTTGTGAACACTAAATTAATTTCTACTTTGGTAGAAAATGACTTCATACCAGTAATTTCTCCAATCGGAACAAATGAGAACGGTGAAACGTTTAATATTAATGCAGATACAATGGCAGGAAAGATAGCTTCTGCATTAAAGGCAGATAGATTACTTTTATTAACAGACGTTGAAGGGGTAAAAGATAAAAATGGTGAAAAAATTGAAAAAGCCCCTTTAAAAGAAATAAAAAAATTAATAAATCAAAATATAATTAAAGACGGAATGATACCAAAAGTTAATACCGCAATAGACGCTATTGAAAAAGGAGTGAGAGCAGTTGTTATTCTTGATGGAAGCATACAAAATGCTTGTTTATTAGAACTTTTTACAGATCATGGGGTTGGTACATTAATAAGAGAAGAAATAGACTAATGACCTAGTATTTGACTTAGAAATAACTTCGTCCTATCAGATTGAGGTTTATTAAAAAAACTTTCAGGTTCATTTTGTTCTACTATTTGCCCATCATCCATAAATATGACTCTATCGGAAACTTGTCTTGCAAAACCCATCTCATGCGTTACACAAATCATAGTCATGCCATCTTCCGCTAATTGTATCATTGTATCTAAAACTTCTTTGATCATTTCAGGATCAAGTGCAGAAGTAACTTCATCAAATAACATTATTCTTGGCTTCATACATAATGATCTGGCTATAGCTACTCTCTGTTGTTGTCCCCCCGATAACTGACCTGGATATTTATGTGCTTGTTCTGGAATTTTTACTTTTTCTAACATTTCCATAGCAATTTCCTGAGCTTCTTTAGATGGAGTTTCTCTTACCCAAATAGGCGCTAGTGTACAATTTTCGAGAGTAGTTAAATGGGGAAATAAATTAAAATGTTGGAAGACCATTCCTACTTCTGAGCGTATCTTATCAATGTTTTTTAAATCAGTAGTTAATTCAGTACCATCGACAATGATACGACCCTTTTGGTGCTCTTCTAACCGATTAATACATCTGATGAGTGTAGATTTTCCAGAACCAGATGGCCCGCATACTACTATCCGCTCACCTCTCATTACTTCAAGGTTAATATCTCGCAAAACATGGAAATTACCATACCACTTATTCATTTCTGAAATATGAATAGCAACCTCATCAGTGATATTTATTTTGGTTTTTTCCATTTTTATATATCCTTCTAAATTAAAATTCTACTACTTATCTGTCTTTAATTTACGCTCTAAATATTGGGAATACTGTGACATACCAAAGCAGACTACAAAAAACATTAAACCGATAGCTACATATAATTCCCAGTAAATACCATTCCATGTTTGATCCGCCCTAATTGTAGAAGCTAGACCTACAGGATCTCTTAAACTAATAATTGATACAAGTGTTGTATCTTTAAACAATCCAATGAATGTATTCACAATACCTGGGATAGAGATTTTCAAAGCTTGAGGCATAATTACTAGACGTTGAGATTGCCAATATGTTAATCCTAAGGATGAAGATGCCTCATGTTGTCCTAATGGTAGTCCTGCTAAACCCCCTCGAATTACTTCAGCCATATAAGCTGCAGAAAAAAGTGTTACCATAATTATTACTCTTAAAACTATATCAAAGTTAGTTCCTGGTGGTAAAAAATAATTTAGTAAAACAGAAGCCACAAAAAGCAAGGTTATTAAGGGTACTCCTCTAATAAACTCGATAAAACCTACACATATCATTTTTATAATTGGCAAATTTGACTGCCTTCCCAGTGCTAGAAGAATACCAATTGGAAAAGAAGCAACTATACCAGTTATTCCTACAATCAAAGATAACGTAAAACCTCCCATTTTAAGAGATTCTACAGGAGGTAATGAAATTGGGATTATTATATCTAAATTTTTGACAAGATAATTGGAAAAAAATATAAAAAATAAAATTACAAAAAGAATAGAACTAATTCCAGTAATAACCATATTTTTGGTAATATTCCTTAATAGCAAAATGAATAATAAAACTCCTAAAAAAAATCCAATATAAACTATTCCAACACTCCATATAGACCCACCCCAAAGCAACCAAATAGCTAATCCTGGATAAATTATTGAAAACCAAAAAAAACGAAAATACTTTGGAAACAAAATAGGGATGATTGAAAAAATTAAAAGTATAAACGTAACTGTTGGGCGCCAATATTCTTCAGCGGGATACAACCCAAAAAGCAATTGCTTCCATCTTGCAGTTAAAACTGAAAAACAAGCTACGTCAGGATTTAAGTCTAAACATTCTCTTAGAGATTTTGTATCCCAATGACCACCCCATGCCCAAGGAATAAAATCTTTTAAAATAATAAAAATAAAGTAAATAGATAGCAAAGTAAGTAAGGTATTGAACCAACTTGAAAATAAATTTTGTTTTAACCAACCAATAACACCAACTTCAGATATAGGTGCTGGAGAAGGTGGTATTTTATTTTTTTGAACAAAGGCTATTTTTGACAAATTATCTCACAACTATTTGAAATGATCTATTATAGTAATTAATTACTGATGAAATTAGTAAGGATACACACAAATAGAATCCCATTAACAACAACATTGATTCTAATTCTCTACCAGTTTGATTTAAGGTGATACCACCAAGTGTACCTCTTACATCCATATAACCCACAGCGATTGCTAGTGATGAATTTTTTGTTAAATTCAAATAATTTGATATCAATGGAGGAACTATTATTCTGAGTGCTTGAGGTAAAATTATTAAGTTCATAATTTTATTTGGTCTTAATCCTAAGGAAGCCGCCGCCTCACTCTGCCCTTTGGATATGGCTAGAATACCTGCCCTAACTATTTCAGCGATAAAAGCAGAAGTATATAATGCCAAAGCCAAAGTAAGTGCAAGAAAAGAATTTCTCAAATGTATTCCATCTTTAAAATTAAAACCTTTAAGATAAGGATATTCAAGGGAAATTGGTTTCCCTAATAAAAAATAAAAACCTAAGGTTGGCAAAATAATTATCAATACGCTTATCCAAAAAGTTGGAAAACTTTTACCTGTTTCTTTTTTTTGTTTATTTGCGTTCTTTCTTATAAAAATAACTATGATTACAGATAATATAAAGCTTAAAAGCAACCAAAATGATCCTTCACCAAATATAGGTGCTGGAAAATAAGTACCTCTATTAGTTATTGCAATACTGTCAAAAAGTAACATAGTAGCTTGCGGATCAGCCCCCTTAAATGCCTTTGGAGCTGGTGTAAATTCCGTTAGAAGAGCAAAAATCATTACAATCCAAAGCAAAACAGGGACGTTTCTAAAACCTTCAATGTAAATTGACATTAATTTAGCTACTAACCAATTTTTTGAAAGTCTTAAAATACCAACAAACAAACCTAAAATTGTAGCAAACAAACATCCAACTAAAGCTACCAGCAAGGTATTTAAAATTCCCACAAAAGCTGCCCTTCCGTGAGTACTATCACTAGTGTAAGGTATTAAACGCTGATTAATATCATAACCCGCTCTGAGGAACAAAAAATTAAAGCTTACATCTTTACCTAATAATGCTAAGTTTTTAATAGTATTATCAACCAACCAGAAAAACACAGCGACAAAAATTATAAAGGTAATTACCTGAAGTGACGTTCCCCTGTATCGGGTGTCACTAAGTAACATACTTAATTTAAAGCTTTCAGATTTTGGTGGCGCAGAAGCTTTCATAAATTCACTTAATTTTGATCATGAAAGAAAAAAAGGGGCGTCTTTACAAAGCCGCCCCAATCGTTTTTATATATTATCTAAATGGTGGTGAATAAAGAATTCCACCTTTAGTCCAAGAAGCATTAACACCTCTCTCAATATTAATTCCACTTGTAGCTCCTAGGTTATTTTCAAAAATCTCACCATAGTTACCACCAGCTTTAATTGCATTGTACATAGCATTCTTAGGAAGTCCTACCATTGCTAAAATATCATCATCACCAGTACCAAGTAATCTGTGGATCTCAGCGTCTTTGGTATCTTTCCAGCTATCTATATTAGATTTTGTAATACCCTTTTCTTCAGCAATAATAAGAGCATTTAATACCCATCTACCAATATCAGCCCAGTTGTCATCTCCGTGTCTTACAAGAGGTCCAAGAGGTTCTTTTGAAATAATTTCTGGTAATACAAGGTGATCATCAGGATTTTCTAAGTTAACTCTTGTTCCGTGAAGTGCAGAAGCGTCAGTTGTGTAAGTATCACAAGCACCAGCTAAATATTGCTGTTGAGACTCAGCGTTGTCAGCTGTTGGCACAGGTTCGTAACTCATTCCATTTTCTTTGAAATAATCGGCTAGGTTAAGTTCTGTTGTAGTCCCAACTTGTATACAGACTGTTGCACCATCTAATTCTAGAGTTGAATTAACACCAAGATCTTTCTTTACCATAAAACCTTGACCATCATAGTAGTTTACACCTAAAAAAGTTTGCTTAAGGTCTGTATCTCTACTGTAAGTCCATGTTGTGTTTCTAGCAAGAATATCAACTTCACCAGCTGCTAATGCTGTGAATCTCACCGCAGATGTTAATCCTACAAATTTTACTGCCATTGGATCACCAAAAATTGCAGCTGCTAAAGCGCGACAATAATCGACGTCAAATCCTACATCTTTTCCAGAATCATCAACTGTAGCAAAACCAGGTGCACCTGTTGAAACGCCACATAATAGATTTCCTCGTGCTTTGACATCATCCAATGTCACAGAATGACCGCCAGAAAAAGCAGCCTGTCCGCCTAAAATCAATAGAATTGAAGACAAGACCATAAAAAGTGATTTTCTCATAATTTCCCCTTTTAAATTAAAAATAATTTTGATTAAAATTTATACCAAAATAAGTTGTGAAAATACTGCATTAAACAAACTTTTTCTACCCTTTATTTGATATTTATTAAATTATTAAAAAATATATATAAATCAATGGGTTAATAATATTTAAAAATAATATTTAGGGATAATAAAAAATTTAATGGTAAATATTTTTAAATTAAGTGATTCTTAATTAAGTCAATTTAACAAATTGATAAGTTTACAAGAGATAAAGAATTTATTCTTTTTGTATTCATCATTTTCAACTTGCTCCGGAAGAGTCCCCCACTTTGATCGTTGCCATTCTTCATCTACTTTCGCTAAAGACCAAGCTTGCTTTGATATAATTTTTTTCTTTAATAGCAAAAGACCAAGTATTAAAGAACCTGACCATGTTACTATATCACTTAAAGCTGTTAATGAAATACAATCTAATTTCTCAAGTTCATTAAAGAAAGTACTATAGTTTTCTTTTGGTTGCTCAACAGGCATTACCCCGTTAACAATTTTAAAATCTAAATCCAATTCATTTTGGATCCAATTTAATAATTTATCCCATTTTTTTGATTGTAACTTTTCCAATTCTGTCCCAGAAGTATCCCTATAAAATAGTAAATCAGTCATCCCATATTCTGTAATTTTATTCAGTAGAATTATTTTTTCTTTTCTATTTCTGTCTAAAGAGGCAAAACAAATCTGAGTAAGAGGCATATTATGAAAATTTATTTCATCCTGAATGGAGGACCATTCTTTTAATAAATCTTTTGCTATTCTAATGTTTGATATTAAACAATCTTTTTTTTGTGGTGTCTTGAGTAAATTTTGATCTAAAAGAATCCCAAATTTAGATTCTTTTTTTTTCAATTTAATTGCAGTCCAAAATTTCTTTTTCTTCAATATCATTTTTTTAATAAATCTTATCAGAAATTATTAATTTCAGCTGTGTCCAAAAATTCCTTCATATGATCAGGGGGCGAACATTTTACTTTTATTAATTTGTCTGTTATTGGGTTTTTAAATATTATCTCCCTAGCATGCAGTTGAAGTTTTTCTTTTATTTTATTTCTCAAAATTTTTTCTTTTTGACCATACTTATTATCACCAATTATAGAACAACCAATATAAGCAAGTTGTTTTCTTAATTGATGCTTTCTACCAGTAATTGCCCAAAGCTTTAGCAACGAAAAATTATCGTGAACTTTTATTTCTTTATAGATTGAAACGGTTTCCTTGTTTTCTGAATTTAAAGTAAATAATTTAGCTTTAGTGAATTCTTCATCTAGACGATATTTTTCAATAAGATCTTTTTTTAATAGTAATGTATATGATGATGGATTATATAAGATTCCTGACTTATTTTCGGGTGGAGAGGTCACCAATGCCCAATAAGATTTTAATATTTTTCTATTTACCATTAATTTTGAAAATTCACTTGCACTTTTGAAAGTTTTAGCAACTACTAAAATACCCGAAGTTTCTTTATCCAAACGATGAACTAACTTGGGTGGAGAAAATTTGTTGTTTGAAAACAAAGGAAGAACCCCATCTAAATGGACGTTACCTAGTTTGGATCCCCCTTGTACCGCCAAACCAAACGGCTTGTTAAAGATTAAGAAATAATCATCCTCATACACAATGGCTTCTTTTAATTTATTAAATAAATCAGTATCTCTGTTTGTAAAAACTTTATCTATTTTTTTGTTATTATATCGAATAAAATTTGGAATTCTTATTAACTGGTTTTCAAATAATTTAATATTAGGTTTTACCCTTGCACTATCAACTCTAATTTGACCTGTTCTACATAACTTCTCTACCATAATCTTAGAAATATTACTGAAATGATACTTTATCCATTTATCTAATCTCTGTCCTGCTTCCTCAGTAGAAACAATAAATGGTTTTACCTTGTTACTCATTTTTAATTATATTCCTTCGACTTAATTGCCATTATTTTGAAACTTATTTCTAAGTTTTGAAAAATATGTAATTCTTTTTTTTAATTCTCTTTCATAACCTCGCTCAACAGGATAATAAAATATCGGTCGCTTAAATCCATCAGGAAAATAATTCTGCCCTGAAAATCCAAATTTTGAATCATGATCATACTCATAACCGGCACCATAACCAAAACGATCCATTAATTTGGTTGGGGAATTAAGGATATGTTTAGGTGGTTGTTCTGAACTATATTTTTTTGCAAATTTTTGAGATTCTTTATCTGCTAAGTAAACAGCATTAGATTTCGGAGATAATGATAATAGTATCACACTCAGTGCTAAAGCAATATCACCCTCTGGAGATCCTAATTTTTCATATGTATTCCATGAATCTAAAACTAATCTTTGAGATTCAGGATTGGCAAGGCCTACATCTTCTATTGAAATTCTAAGTAGTCTTCTAAAAATATAAAAAGGATCTTCTCCAGCATTAAGAGCCCTTGCTAACCAAAATAACCCTGCATCAGGATCAGAACCTCTAATAGATTTGTGAAGAGCAGAAATTAAACCATAATGGTTATCTCCAGCTTTATCGTGCTTTGGTATATTTAATGAAAGTATTTCATTCAAATCCTTGGAACGAATTTTCCTATTAATATTAAAAACTTGTTCAATTAAATTTATTAAAACTCTTGCATCCCCACCACTCATCTGAATTATAATTTTTTTACCCTCACTATCTAAGGGTAATTTATTTTTTAAAAATTTTTCAGATCGCAAAATTATTTTTTTAAGAGTATCTTCAGATAATTTTTCGAATTGATATACCAAAGATCTAGATAAAAGGGCTGCATTAAGTTGAAAACTGGGGTTTTGTGATGTAGCACCTATTAATCCTATAGTTCCTTCTTCAATATAAGGTAAAAACATATCTTGTTGCAATTTGTTAAAATAATGAATTTCATCAACAAACAAAATTAATTTTTTACCACTCAATGATATATCTTTACCTAATTTAAATAATTCTTTTAAATCACTTGTTCCTGAAGAGACAGCACTTATTTCATGAAAATGACTATTCATTAATTCTTTTGGTATAGTTCTAGCTATTGAAGTTTTACCTGTACCAGGAGGTCCCCAAAAAATTATGGAAGACAAGTTATTGTTTTTAATTATTGAGTTTATAGGCCCAGTTTCACCTGTAATATGATCCTGCCCTAAGATTTCTTTAACAGATTTTGGGCGCAATCTATCTGGTAAAGGTTTTAATGAATTATTAATATCTTTTTTTTCTTCAAAATCAAATAAGTCGCTCATTATAGACTATATTATATACAAAAAATATAATGATGTTCTATTTTTTTGAATTTTGTTAAAACCAACTATTATTCTCGAGATTTATCGTCTTTTATATCTTCAAGCTCTTTATCTTTAGCACCTTTAGCAGAGATGTCGCGATCTATTAACTCAATTACTGCAAGTGGAGCAGCATCACCATATCTGAAACCAGCTTTTAAAACTCTTGAATATCCTCCATTCCTATCTTTGTATCTGGGGGCTAATGTTTCAAAAAGCTTAGTAACAGCTAAATTTTGTTTTAATCTAGAAATAGCTAGCCTTCTTGAGTGAAGGTTGCCCTTCTTACCAAGAGTAATATATCTATCAATAATCTTTTTTAGTTCTTTAGCTTTGGGAAGGGTTGTCTTAATTTGTTCGTGCTCAATTAAAGAACAAACCATATTAGCAAACATAGACTTACGATGTTCATGTGTTCTATTTAATTTGCGGTTACTATTACCATGTCTCATTATATTAAACCAAAGAAATTACCGAACTTTACATATTTATCATTATCAAAAATATATTCAAGCCTCAAAACTGATCCTCATATTTTTTTGACAATTCCTCTATATTTTCTGGAGGCCACTCAGTTACGTCCATACCAAGATGTAATTGCATGCTAGTAAGAACTTCTTTAATTTCATTTAAGGATTTTCTACCAAAATTTGGGGTACGTAACATTTCTGCTTCTGTTTTTTGTATCAAATCTCCAATATAAACAATATTATCATTCTTAAGACAATTTGCAGATCTTACGGATAATTCTAACTCATCCACTTTTTTAAGTAATAAGGGATTGAATTCTAACTCATCCTCATCCTCATCTCGAGAATCAGTTTCTGGTTCATCAAAATTAATAAAGACATCTAATTGATCTTTAAGTATACGCGAAGCAAATGCTAAAGAATCTTCTGGAGATACTGAACCGTCAGTTTCTATATCCATTGTTAATTTATCGTAATCTAAAACTTGTCCTTCTCTAGTTGGTTCCACATTATATGAAACCTTTTTTACAGGAGAAAATAAAGAGTCAATTGCAATAACCCCAATAGGATTATCTTCTGAAATTTGTTTATCTGCTGAAACATAACCTTTGCCTGTATTAACTGTTAATTCCATCGAAAAAGATACACCGTCATCTAAATGACAGATAATATGATCTTTATTAAGAATTTCAATACCATTAGTTTCTTCAATATCACCTGCAGTTACTATTCCAGGACCTTTAACATTAACAGATAATCTTTTAGGACCTTCAACTTCCATAGAAACAGACACTCCTTTTAAATTAAGAATTATATCTGTTACGTCTTCTCTAACTCCAGCAAGTGAAGAGAATTCATGTAAAACACCATCAATTTGTACTGAAACAACTGAAGCTCCCTGCAGAGATGATAACAGAATTCTTCTTAAAGCATTTCCTAAGGTTAAACCAAATCCTCTTTCAAGTGGTTCTGTCACAATTGTAGCTTTACATTTAGGATCATCGCCAGATTTTATAGAAACCCCAGATGGTCTTATTAATTCTTGCCAATTCTTATGGATCATAACTTCCTCCATTCCTGTAAAAAACTAATCCAAAAATCTTTTACGCCCGAGGGTTTAAAATTAAATTATTATAATTGAGTTTAAAAAAATTTTTTACATAGATACTAAACTCTTCTTCTTTTAGGTGGTCTACAACCATTATGTGCCATAGGAGTAACGTCTCTTATTGAAGTAACAATCATACCTACTGAAGATAATGCCCTTAAAGCAGACTCCCTCCCTGACCCAGGACCTTGTATCTCAACCTCTAATGTTTTCATCCCATGCTCTTGAGCCTTTTTCCCCGCATCTTCAGCTGCCATTTGAGCAGCATAAGGAGTAGATTTACGAGAACCTTTGAAACCCATTGTACCAGCAGACGACCAAGCAATAGCATTACCCTGTGCATCAGAAATCAAAATTTTCGTATTATTAAAACTTGAGTTAATATGTGCAACACCTGTTGAGATATTTTTTTTAACCTTTTTTTTGGTTCTTGATTTGTCAACAGCCATAGTTTATTTTCCTATTTTTTCTTACCAGCAATAGTTTTGGCTGGTCCTTTTCTAGTTCTTGCATTTGTATGAGTTCTTTGACCTCTTACAGGAAGTCCCCGTCTATGCCTTAAACCTCGATAGCAACCTAAATCCATTAATCTTTTAATATTCATGGATTTATCTCTTCTTAGATCACCTTCAACCATTAAGTTTTTGTCAATATATTCTCTTATTGTTGATAATTGATTATCATCTAATTCGTTTAACTTAGATAGCAATGAAATTTTAAGCTCGCTACATATTTTGTTAGCTGTGTTTGTTCCTATACCATGAATATAAGTCAAGGCAATTGGAACTCTTTTTCCTGTTGGTAAGTTTATACCAGCAATTCTAGCCAAAATTTTCTCCGTTGTTTAAAATGTAAAAATCTAATATAAAACAAATACTATAAAAGATAATTTTGCGAATTATATATATGTAAATTGCTTCGTCAAGTTTATAAATAAAAAAAATTCCAATTATATTATTATGTTCCTTATTGCGTCTTGAATTTCATTAATACTTCCTAATCCATTTACTTTTTTTAACTTCTTTAATGCGTAATAATATCCAATTAATGGAGAAGTATCTCTATAATAAGCAAGTAATCTAGTTTTTAGGGAATCCTCATTATCATCTTGTCTAAATTTAAATTTGTCTATGCTACCACATACATCACAAATTCCTGTTTTCTTTGGAATCTTAGTAATCTTGTGATAAAGTTCACCACAAGAAGAACATGAGAACCTACCAGTAATACGCTGAACTAGTTTATCATCATCAACATACATCTCAATTACATAATCTAAAACCTGATTAACTTTATTTAAAAGATTTCCTAAAGCATCAGCCTGTGCTAAAGTTCTCGGAAATCCGTCGAAGATAAAACCTTTATTATTCGTAGTATTAATAATTTTTTTCTTAATAAGATCTATTACAATTTCATCTGTTACAAGCTCTCCTTTTGCCATAATGTTGGAAACTTTTAAACCGAGTTTTGATTTGTCTTTTTTTGCTTCTCTAAGCATATCGCCGGTTGAAAGTTGAACAAAACCGTATTTATCAGATAACGATCTTGCCTGTGTTCCTTTTCCTGCTCCAGGTGGACCAAGTAAAATAATATTTTTCAACGCTTTTTCCTTTTACTTCTTTTACTCGAACCTCGAATTTTTGAACGTTCTATTAGACCTTCGTATTGGTAAGCTAGCATATGTGATTGAATTTGAGTTATTGTATCCATAGTAACTGAAACTACTATAAGTAAAGATGTTCCTCCAAAATAAAAAGGAATTGCAAATTGAGATCTAAGAACTTCAGGAAGTAAACAAATAGCAGCAAGATAACCAGATCCTAAAACAAGTATTCTTACGACAACATATTCTAAATATAATGCCGTTCTTTCTCCAGGACGAATACCTGGGACAAATCCCCCCTGTTTTTTTAAGTTTTCAGCAACATCTTCCGGCTTAAATGCAACGTTTAAAGTATAGAAATATGTAAAAAATACAATCATTCCACCAAAAAATACATAATATAATGGTTGACCAGGTCCTAAATATGCTGCCACATATGATAATATTCCTCCACTATCTTCTCTTGCAAAAGTTACTACGGTAGTAGGAAGTAGTAATAATGATGAAGCAAAAATAGCTGGAATAACACCTGATGGGTTAAGCTTTACAGGAAGATTCGAAGTATCTCCACCATACATTTTCATGCCAACTTGCCTTCTAGGGTATTGAATATTAATTTTCCTAAGTGCTCTTTCTAAATAAACTACTAGTCCAATGACTAAAACAATCATCAGTAAAACTGCAATAATAACTATTGGACTTAAAATACCAGATCTTCCAGAGGCGAAAAATTGAGCAAGGGCTGAAGGAAGTTCAGCTATAATACCTACAAATATAATCAAAGATATACCATTACCTATACCCCTAGCAGTAATTTGTTCACCAAGCCACATTAAAAACATTGTACCGCCTACCAAAGTAATAATACAGGAAGCTCTAAAATACCAACCTGGATCTGAAGCTAATCCCTGGCTTTCTAAACCCACGGATATCCCATATGCCTGAAAAAAAGCAAGTACCACAGTTCCATATCTAGTATATTGATTTATTTTTTTTCTACCTTGCTCTCCTTCTTTTTTTAATCGTTCTAATTGAGGAACCATTGAGGCTAAAAGTTGCATTATTATAGAGGAGGTTATGTAAGGCATAATACCAAGAGCAAATATAGCCATTCTACCAACAGCTCCACCGGTAAACATATTTAACATACCACCTAAACCAGTATTAGCTTGTTCAAAAAAGGACCTAAGTTGAGAAGCATCAATTCCTGGTACTGGAATATATGTACCTATTCTATAAACTATTAACAGACCAAGTGCATAAAAAATTCTACGTTGAAGATCTTTAGCTTTCCCAAAAGATCCCCAACTCAAATTAGCCGCCATTTGTTCTGCTGCAGAAGCCATATATAACTTTCTTTTTATTATTGCTTAAAATAGTCTAATTTGAAGATAATTTAACGAAGGTTCCACCATTTTTTTCAATAGCTAGTACCGCACTTTTGGAAGCAGCTGTTAGTTTTACTTTAATTTTTGTTTTAAGTTCACCTTTAGCTAATAGACGGATACCATCTACCCCCTTTCTAACAATACCTGTAGAATTTAGAGTTTCTTCGTTAATTTCTTCTTTAGGGTTAATTTTCTTCTTA
>CACBRT010000029.1 GCA_902541695.1 uncultured Alphaproteobacteria bacterium
AAATAATGTCGCATCAGCTACTACTTTCAATCAGAGATGCAATGGTCATCTATAAAGAGAAGCCAATTTTTGAGAATTTAGATTTAAATATTCATCAAGGATTAAGAACGGCTTTAATTGGGAAAAATGGGGCTGGTAAGTCCACCATAATGAAAATTATTTATGGGATTAAGTCTTTAGATGAAGGAGAGCAATGGGTAGAACCAGGTATTTCTATAGGTTACTTGGGACAGGAAATTAATTATCAAGAAAATCAAACAGTATTTAATTTTATCTTTGAAAATATTTCTGGTGATGAAAGAGAATTATTTAAATATAAGGTTGATATAATTGCAGATTCTTTACAATTAAATGTTAGTTTAAATATGAATATGCTCTCTGGTGGACAAATACGGAGAGCAGGACTAGCGAGGGCTTTGGTAGAAGAGCCTGATATATTATTATTAGATGAACCAACAAATCATTTAGATCTTAATGCTATAAGTTGGCTCGAAAATTATCTTAATGGCTATAGAGGATCATTAGTATGTATATCGCATGATAAAAGATTTCTTGAAAATATTTCAAATCAAATATTTTGGATCGATCGTGGAAATTTGAGAGTATGTTCAAAAGGCTTTAAGTTTTTTGATGAATGGTCTTCAATGCTTCTAGATCAAGAAGCTAGAGAACTTGCTAAAAGAAAACAAATATTAGCTCAAGAAGTTGAGTGGGCATCTAGAGGTGTAAAAGCTCGCGTAAAAAGAAATATTAGACGACTGAATCAAGTTAAAGAAATGAGGGAAAAGCTTAAAAAAGACGAAAGTTCTTTTAGGCATACTACAAAAAAAATTAATATTGAGCCTATAAAAGACTTTGAAAATCAATCAAAAATTATTGCTGAATTTTATAATGTTCATAAAGAGTTTGAAACTAATAAAGTTAAACATAAAATTCTTAATGGGTTCAATTTAAGAATAAAAAAGGGAGACCGTATCGGTATTATTGGTAAGAATGGATCTGGTAAAACTACATTTTTAAAGCTTCTCTTAAAAGAATTGAAAGTTGATATGGGATCAATAAAACTTAAAAAAGATTTTGATTGTTCCTATTTCGATCAAAATAGAAGTGATTTAAATGAAAATAGTACTTTAAAAGATATTTTAGCTCCTGATGGTGGTGATTATATAAATGTTCGAGGTAAAATGCGCCATATATATGGTTACCTTAAGGATTTTATGTTTGATTCAAAAGTCATCTTAGATAAAGTTTCTTCCCTATCTGGGGGTCAAAAGAACAGATTAAAGATTGCAAAAATATTAGCTTTTCCAAAATCATGTCTTATTTTGGATGAACCAACTAATGATCTTGATATGGAAACTTTGGATATGTTGGAAGAAATTCTTATTAATTATGAAGGAACACTGTTGTTAGTTTCACATGATAGAGATTTCCTTGATCAAACAGTTACTAAAATTTTAGCTTTTGAAGGTGACGGAAATGTTCAACAATATGTAGGTGGATATACTGATTATTTGACTTATACTCAAAAAGTAAACAAACATAATTCTTTTAATAAATCTGAAATAGTACGTAAGCAATTATCCAAAAAAAAACCTGAAATAGATTGTGATTTTAAAAATAAAAAGAAACTTTCTTATAAATTAGAATTTGAATTAAAAAAACTTCCGTCAAAAATTGATAATATAGAACAAGAAATAAATATTCTTTCTAATCAACTGTCTGACCCAGATTTTTATTTAAATGATCCCGACGGATTCCTTTTAGCCTCTGAAAATCTTGCTATTGCTAGATCTGAGTTAGAGAAGTATGAGTTGAGATGGCTAGAATTAGAAGAGTTGAAAACTGATTAAATATTTTTGCTTAGTCTCTATTTCAGTAACTATTTTTAACTCTTTATTTAATACGCCTTTGCTAGTTCTTCCCATTGCGTAGTATAACGCTGAGATCTTTTATCACAACGCATCTTCCAACTTCTTTTTACACCTTGAGATGCAAAAAAAATACTTTCATTTCCTGTACGATGGTTAATGTCATCAATTATTTTTGATAAGTGTTCCTTTTTCTGATTAGGGGCTTGTTCAAATAGGTGATTTTGCAGATAACTAGAAGGAATAAGGTTTATAAGCATTATACCGCATTTTTGATATTTAAATCCTTTCTGATAAATTTCTCGCAGTAATAATTTTGCAGTTTTTATAATTAAACTTGTATTTGATGTAGGATGTGAGAACTCTTTTGTTGCTGAATTACTATATTGGAGATCATTCTTTCTATATTTGTTAGTTTTTAAGAAAATATAAATGCCTTGAGTTTTACTATTTTGATTTCTTAATTTTTGGCAAGCACGAAAAGCATAATTGGCTAAAGCTTCTTCTACTTCTTCTAATTCAGTTACTAATTTTCCAAACGATTTTGAAGATAAAATATTTTTTTTTGGCATGACTTTCTCTAAGCCAATGCAAGAAACCCCACGAAGTTCATATACAATTCTTTCTCCTATTACACTCAAATGATTTCGTATAAAACTGGGATCACACTCTCTTAATTGCAAAGCATTTTGTATCCCAATATTATGTAACCTTTTACTCCAACCACGTGATATACCCCAAATATCTTCTACTGGTAATTTTGCTAAAGTTTTGGTTTGGATATCAATATTAGTAAGATCAAATACATTTTGGCCATTTTTTTTTTTTGCAATTTTATTTGCAACTTTGGCTAATGTTTTTGTTGGTGCTAGTCCATGTGATGTTGGAATTCCTGTCCATTTAAGAATTTTTAATCGTATATCTGAAGCCAAAGAGTAGGGGTCTTGCCCGTAAAATTTATCTAATCTTAAAAATGCTTCATCAATTGAATATACTTCCATTTCTGGTGTAAACATAGCAAGGCTACTCATTACCCTTCTAGAGATATCTCCGTATAATTGATAATTTGACGAAAATACTAAAACCTTATTTTTTTTAATTAGACTTTCGTTTTCATGATAAGGTGCACCCATAGCTATCCCAAGACTTTTTGCTTCATTTGAGCGTGCAATGATGCAACCATCATTATTTGATAAAACTACTATTGGTTTGTTGTGTAAGCTCGGATTAAAGATCCTTTCACATGAAGCATAAAAATTATTACAGTCAACTAATGAAAATATTACAGACATCAGATTTCAAACCTTATGGATTACACTAGTTACTACACCCCAGATAACTACATCACTAGCATCATTGATTTTTATTGCTTGATACTGATCATTTTCTGCTTTTAAGAATAACCCTTTTGATGTTTTAGATAGCCTTTTTACTGTTAGTTGCCCATCTATTGCAGCAATTACGATTTTTCCTGATTTTGGATTCAAACTTCTATCAACAATTAATATGTCGCCAGAGTGAATGCCTGCTCCTACCATAGAATTTCCAGCCGCACGCACAAAAAAAGTTGCTGTTGGGTGTTTAATCAGGTGTTGATTTAAATCAAGTTGTTGCTCAATATAATCATCCGCTGGAGATGGGAACCCTGCTTGTACTGTTGAAGCATATAATGGTAATTTATATCCTTTAATCGATAAATATTTCATGACATCGGAAATCATGCTTTCAGGTATTCTAATAGGCTTGGTGGGTTCGTTATATTTCCCTTGTCCTTTAGGTCTGCCTGCTCCTTTTCTTATTCCGCCTCTTCCCAATATTAATTCCTTTTATTGACTCATTTAGAATAATGTACATTATTCAAAAAAACAAGATTAAAATTCAATATTTTTCATAATTAAAAAAATATAAAAAAAGTAGCGAGGAAAAAGAATGAAGGTATAATGGTAAAAAGTTATATTTTTATATTGAGATTTTCTAATTTCAACTTGCGTGACCCGGGAGTAAAAGTTGAAAAAACAAGAGTATATAATTGAAAAAATAGCAAAATTTGCTAGTTCACAAGATCTAGATACTATACCAAAAAAAACAAAAAAATTTTTAAGGTTATTAATATTAGATTGGATATCAGTAACATTAGCAGGTAAAAATGAGTCTGTTTTTAAAATCATAAGTGAATTAGAGAAAAATAACGGAGGAAAAAAAGAGTCGTTGATATTAGGACTATCAGATCGTTTACCTGCTAAATCAGCAGCAACTGTGAACGCAGTAGCGGGTCATGCCTTAGATTATGATGACACACATTTTGGATCTTTAGGTCATACAACCTCAGTTGTCATATCAGCAGCATTAGCTGCATCTGATAAAGAGAAAAGTAGTGCCAGACTATTCAGAGAAGGTGTATTAGTAGGTATAGAAACGGCAATTAGAATAGGAATTTGGTTAGGAAGGAAGCATTATAATAAAGGATTTCATATAACCGCAACTGCTGGCATTTTTGGATCAACAGTAGCCGTAGCACGTATTTTGGGATTATCAAAAAAGAAAATTATGCATGCTATTGGAATTGCGTCATCAAGTTCAAGTGGTATAAAGGCTCATTTTGGTTCTATGGCAAAACCGCTGCAAGTTGGTTTTGCCTCTAGTAGGGGGCTAGAGGCAGCATATTTGGCGCAAAAGGGAATTAAATCAAATAATCAAATATTTGATGATAAAAATAGCTACGGTATGGTTTATTCAGCTAACTTTATAGATAAAGCATTTTCAAATTTAGGCTATGTTTTTAATATAGATGATCTTAAGTTTAAATTTCATGCATGTTGTCATGGAACTCATTCAGCAATAGAAGCTTTGATATATTTAAGGGATAAATATAAAATAAAAACTAACTCAATTCGCAATATAAAAATATTTATTAATCCTCAATATTTAAATATTTGTAATATCCAACACCCAAAGAATGGATTACAAATTAAGTTTAGTTATAAAATGTTAGCGTCTTTAGCTATGCATAAATTTAATACCGCTAGTCTTAATACTTTTTCTAAAGATAATTGTAAAAAGAAAAAACTAGTAAAAATTGCTGAGAAGGTAGATATTATACCCAATGAAAAGATTTTAGAAACTGAAACAAAGGTATTGATAATAACTAAAAATAGTAAACCTTTGTCAAAGAGCTATGATATCTTAAATAAGATTAGTTTATCATCATTAAATAAAAAATTGTTTAACAAAACCAATAGTCTATTAGGTAAACAAAACTCAAAAAAATTATGGTTTGATAAATCATTTAATACTACTTTACCTAGTGTTTGGATCGAAAAAAATATAAAATATTAATTTAAAAAAGAATATTGAAAAAAAGGGTTTAACTATTGATTAGCTTAAATAAGAACCACTCAATTAATGGGAAATATGTCTCAAATTCCCTTATTCAAGAATTAACTGAGAGTGAAATCTCAGATAATTTGTCCAAAAATCTTTTAAGAGATGGTTATGTATTTATACGTAAGGTCTATAGAAAAAATGATATCCAAAATGCAAGGGAAACAATTTTAAAAAAGTTATACAAAGTAGGTGAATTAAAAGAACCTTACCAAAATGGTATCTTTTCGGGCATTTCTAAAAGAAGAGAATTTTATCCTACAACTTTTGATTTAGGTAAATTTTGGCAAGAAATAAGTGAATCAGATGAACTTAGAAAAGTAATACATGGAAAGAAAATAATTAAAGTTTTTGAAAAAATTTTTAAACAAAAAGTAGATCATTTTTCATTTGCATGGCTACGCGCAATTATAAAGGGAAAAGCTAGCCCTCTGCATTTAGATCATCCTTACATGAATAGGGGAACAGATAAACTTTTAACCTGTTGGACACCATTGGATCATATTAATAAAAATGAGGGTACATTATTTATTTTAAAAAACTCACATGAATGGAATGATATTAAAGAAAATTTCTTGAATCACGACATTGACCTCAATCCTAAAGTTCCAGGGCATATTTTGGAAAATACTTTTGATTTAGTAAAAAGAAAAAAATCTTGCTTTTTAACAAGTAGTTTTGATGAGGGGGATTGTTTAATTTTTGGAATGTTTACTGTTCATGGTTCTTTTGATAATAACACAACAACTGGGAAAATAAGATTATCATGTGACACGCGCTTTCAACCGCATTCAGAACCTATGGATCATAGATTTTCAGGTAGAAATCCAGTTGCTCATAAAGGTCTAGGCTATGCTTGTTTATCCTCTTCAGTTCCATTAACTGAAAATTTAAATAATAAATAACAAAAAACTAATATTTATTTTGTATAGTCGTTAAAGTATGTAGCAAAGTTGGAGGAAAAGCTTTCTTTTAAGAAAGCTTTTTTTATTTCTTACTAATATAAAAATTTATATGTATCTTTTTTAAAAAAATTGAAAACTTTAATTTTATATCTGGCATAAATATTGCTTATTAATTTTTGAGAAGAAGATGTAGGTTTCACATAATCATACCTTTACATCCATTCTCCCTTCTGAGCCAGTAATGCAATTGTATTGCTGGCTCTATTATAAAACATATCTAAATCGCTCCAGCTTTTAGTAAATCTTGTATATGTGTGATACCAATGGGTTCATTGTTATTATTTATAACTACGAGGACACCGATTTTATGGTCATTCATTATCTTAATTGCCTCGGAAACAAATATATCGTCTGTAACTGTAATCGGGTTTAGAGTAGCAATTTCACCAGCTTTCTTTTCAAATAGTTGGTTAATGTGCCTTCTTATATCACCATCTGATATTACACCTTTTAGTTTTTTTTCTTTTACTACAACGGCATATCCAAAACCTTTAGATGTCATATTTAATAATGTTTCCTGCATGGACATTTCAGGATCAACTGAAGGTATCTTGTCTTTAACATGCATTAAATCTTTAATTTTAAGCATTTGAGCACCCAGTTTCCCACCAGGATGAAAAACCTTAAATTGATTAATATCAAACTTTCTTTTATGCATTAGGCTTACTGAAATAGCATCACCAAGTGCCAGCATCATAGTTGTCGAAGTAGTTGGAGCCATTCCAATTGGGCATACCTCTGGTTGAGATGGAAGACAAAGAGGAAAATCGGCTGACTGCATTAATGTACTCTTAGGATTTGAAGAAATTGTAGCGAAAGGAATAGCAAACCTTTTCAGGTGGTTTAACATATCTTTCAATTCTAATGTTTCTCCAGAGTTTGATATTAAGATACATATATCATTTTCTAGTATCATTCCTAAATCACCATGACTAGCTTCTGTTGCGTGAATAAAATAAGATGGTGTTCCAGTGCTAGCTAAAGTTGCTGAAATTTTTTTTGCAATATGGCCTGATTTTCCAATTCCAGATATAACAATTCTACCAGTACATTCGTACACTTTATTTATAAATAATTCAAAACAGGTTGGTAAGTTTTTTGATAAAACTGAAAGAGCATTAGACTCTATTTCAATTACATTTTTTGCAATATCTTTTATTTTACTATTGTCAAAATGCATTTTTAAATTTTAATTACACTTAAATAAAGAATTATTCTTCTCTATTATTTTTTTTTAAATAAATAAACAACTGTTCTGATAGTGAATTATTACATTCAAGTGAAAGTATATACGCTTGTGTAGCAAAAAAACAAGAAGTGTCTAAATCCAAAGATTGGGTTGATTTTTTTGCAAATAAGCGGACTAATTTTGAATATTTTTTCTTCTTGAAATAAGAATTAATTTTTTGATTTATTTTTCTTTTCATTTCAACTTATTAATTTTTATTTAACAAATTCTGAGCTACCCATTTATGAAAACAATGAGTAGGTCCATCCATAACTGGTGAAAATTTACCACCATCAAAATGAACACTATTTCTTCCTTTCTGCATTCCCTCGACGACTGATATATCTTCTTTAAAAATTTTTTCCCATTGTTTTTTGTTCTTTTTTCTGAGTTGGGTATTTGTCTTTTTCTTAGAATAATAAATATTAATTGTCTCTAATGTTTTTTTTGGTCCTTTCGGGATCAGGATTATGGAATAGGTATGATCTTTATGAACACCTAACAAAACGTTTGGGTATATTGCGAGATATTCTGCAGAGTTCTGCCATTTCTCTGATAAATTTTTAAAATTTGGAAATTTAATTTTTTTTGATCCTTTAATTTGTTTATAAAGTAAAGTTCCTTGCCCTGAATAATATCCTGGATTCTCAATATTATAATGATCTTGCAATCGAGAATAAGAGTTAAGGTCTGGGTGGACCCAAGGCAAATGATAACTTTCACAATAATTTTCAACAGCTAATTTCCAATTACATTTTAATTTTAATTTAAATTTACTATCTTTTCCTCCATGGTATTGTTTTTGATTAAATTCAGACCATCTATTCATTGCTACTGACATATATTCTTCAAAATTTGGCGCATTTCCATTAATATTGACCCATATTATATTCTGCCATGTGTAACTTTTAATTTCTAAAAGTCCTAAATCTTGTTTATTAATCCCACTGTGCAAATTTTTTCCTGGTCCTCCAACATGTGGTGTACTAATTAAATTCCCATTTTTAGAGTAACACCAACTATGATATGGACATCTGATAGCGCCTTCAATTTTTTTTGGTTTTTTTATTAATATCATCCCTCTATGTCTACAAACATTTAAAAAAACTTTAATTTCATTTTTTTCGTTTCTTAGAAGCAAAAGTGGGATATCAACAAATGTTAATGGTTTTGTATCTCCTGGTTCAGGTATCTCATCTGCTACCATTACCCCAGCCCATTGATCAAAAATTAAAACTTTTTTTTCAACATCGTATTGTTTATTATCTATATAATTTTTGTTTGGTAATCCATTAGATAGTTCAATATCTTTTAGTACAGAATTCAATTCTTTATTAATCATATGTGTAAATTTCTTTTATTATTATGAATAATTAAATATGATAGTATAGTTAAACATAAATAGATATTATTAATTTTTCATTAGTTTTGCATGGAATTGTTGTAATTTATAATCAAAAATGAGTAAAAAATTAAAAGATGCTTATACACTTAGTTCTAAAGAAGATACTATTAATTTATATAAATATTGGTCTAAGAACTATGATAAAGATTTTGCAGTTAGAAATAATTATAAGTCACCTCAAAAAGTAGTAAAATATTTCTTAAAATATTCAAAACAAAATGATACACCTGTACTCGATGTTGGTGCAGGTACTGGTTTAATAGCAGTATATTTAAAAAAAAAAATATCTATACCAATTCATGCAATTGATATATCCAAAGAGATGTTAGACCAATCTAGACAAAAAAAATGTTATGAAAAAATTATTATTGCTGATCTAAATAAAAAGCTAAATGTTGGTAACTGTACTTATGGTGCAATTGTAAGCTCAGGTACTTTTACTCATGGTCATCTTGAAGCAAATGTATTAAAAGAATTATTAAGAGTTGTGAAGCCTAATGGATTATTCGTAATTTCTATTCATCAAAGTTTCTTTATTAAAGGTGGATTTAAAAACCAACTGGAAAGTTTTGGTTCGATGATCAATAATTTAAAAATACATAAAGTTTATATATATGGTAAAATAGGTTCTAAAATTTTTAATAAAGATAAAGTACTAATTACAACTTTCAGAAAAAATTGTTAATTCTGTCCATCGATTATGGTTGCTGCACTAGTTACTGCTGCACCAGCTTTACAATTATCAAAGAATAAGTCTCCAAAAACACAACCTGCTACTACATTTTTAGCTAACCTTTCACCTTCGGGTGTGAGATAATTTGTCTGGCAAGATACTAATATTAACAATAGAGTTGGTAGTATGAAAAATTTTCTCATTTTAAAACAATCTTTCTTTTTTAAAATTTAATTATAACGAAGTTCTTTAAAAGTTATATAAATAGATTTCTTTTTCAAGTAAACTACAAATTCAAAAATGAAATACCTTTTGAATTAATAGTCATAAGGTTGTTTTTCATTAATTAAATGTTAGGAATAGTCTATGGATTTAAAGTTTCATCATATTAATTTAGTTTCAAAAAACTTAAATGAATTAAGTGATTTTTACCAAAATATCCTTGGTTTAAAATCTTTATCAGAAGATAATTTTTTAAGAACAAAATCATCAAATCAAGAAGGTTATTCAGGAAAAATAAATTTTGTAAGTGATGGTAATATTCAAATGCATCTTGCTGAACAAGATTTAAATGTTGCTGCACAAAATAAACAATTTTTAAATCCGGTTGAAAGGGGTCATATAGCATTTAAAACTGAAAATATTGAAAAAATAAAACAGATATTAAAAAAAAATAATATTCATTATGCTGATTATGGCAATGCTTTTTCACAAGAATGGTATCAGATTTTTTTTCATGACCCCGAAGGAAATGTTATTGAAGTTCATCAGGAAATATTAAAAGAGAAATAAAATACAACAAAAGATGTGAGAGATTAAAATAATGATTGTAAATTGTGGTGATTCACCTTCTGGAGGTAAAGTTAAAAAAATTTACATCAAAAAAGGAATTTTGGAAGCCACTATTTTGACTTATGGTGCTACCTTGCAAAAATTAAGAATAAGGAATTTTGATCAATCATTAATTTTAGGATATCAAAATTATAAAGATTATTTTTCTGATGAGAATTACCTAGGTTGCACAGTTGGTAGATTTTCAAATAGGATAAAAGATGCTCAATTTAAATTGGGAAATAAAACTTTTTATTTAAATAAAAATGACATGAATAAACATACTCTTCACGGTGGAAACTTAGGATCAGGCGCTCAAAATTGGGAAATTTTTGATTATGGGAAAAATTTTGTTTGTTTATCTCTATTTTTACCAAACGGTCAGATGGGATTTCCTGGGAATTTAAATGTTTACCAATATATTACAATCCAAAAAAAAGGTATTTTGGATGTAAGGTTTTTTGCAACTGCTGATCAAGCCACTCCATGCAGCTTTTCTAATCATTATTATTTTAATCTAGATGCTTCTGAAACTACGGAAGAACATTTTCTAAAAATTAAAAGTAAATATTTCCTTAGTACAAATAAAGATTCGATACCAACAAAAAAAGTTAAAATTAAAAAAAAGAAGAAATTTAATTTTCAAAAATTTAAAAAAATAAAAAATTCAATTAATTTAGATCATAATTTTTGTCTCTCTTCTAAAAAGAAAAGTATACGAACTGTTGCTTTTCTTAAAAGTAAAAGAAGTGGTATAAAAATGAAACTAGAGACAACCGAAGTTGGTTTACAAGTTTACAATGGAAGCAACTTATCTGGTCATTATGAATTAATTAATGGTCAATCTCTTATACCTTATTCTGGAATTGCATTAGAACCACAGTATTGGCCAGATTCACCTAATCGAAATTTTCCAAGTAGTAGTATATTAATTCCAGGATCTACTTATGAGCAACATACAAGGTTTTCTTTTTATATATAGTAAAAGATTATTTTTCAGCAATAATAACCATATTAGTTGCATTCTTTTTAACTATTTTTGTAGTTTTAAATCCAGCATTTTCTAAAATTTTAAAAAGTTTAGTTGGTCCAGCTTGAGCACCTAGTGCTAATCCTGTTTTTTGTGATTTAGAGGTTGGAACACAACCCATAGTTGAAAATGCATAATACATCTGTCCAATTGTATTAAAATTTTCTTCTGGATCATCTGCTGCTGAAGGTTCAATTAATATCAAAGTTCCATCATCCTTCAAATGGTTGAATGCATATTTTGATGCACCCAAAGGATCTCCCATATCGTGTAAACAGTCAAAAAAAGTAATTATATCAAATTCTCCATTATAATTTTCTGCATCTGCTACTTTAAAAATAGCATTATTAATTTTCATTTGCTTAGCTTCTTTATTAGCATTTTCTATTGAGGGTCTATGTATATCAAAGCCATAAATTTTTGAATTTTGAAAAGCATTTGCGATCATCAACGAGGAAACTCCAAATCCGCAACCAATATCAGCAAAATTACAACCATCTTGTAATTTTTTTTCTACACTTGGAATTGCAGGAATCCATTTTTCAAGTAAATTTGCTGAATATGAGGGTCTAAAAAATCTTGCAGTTCCAGAAAAAATGCAAGGGTGGGAATCACTATAATTTACACCTTTTCCAGTCTTAAATGCCTCTCTTACATTATCGATATTATGAATATTACCACTTAAAATATCATATGCTCCAAGCATAAAAGCAGAACTTTCCTCAAATGCGAATACAGATTTTTGTTCTTCAGA
Source organism: uncultured Alphaproteobacteria bacterium (assembly GCA_902541695.1). GTDB lineage: Bacteria > Pseudomonadota > Alphaproteobacteria > Rhodobacterales > Rhodobacteraceae > CACIIZ01. Next base: position 12,139 of record CACBRT010000029.1, read on the forward strand.
CAGATAAAATTTGGAGACTCGATCAGTATGGGATACATAACCAGCTGCACACATAGCTAGCAACCATTCTCTTGCATATCTTTGGTCAATTTTTGCATAATTAGAGAATTCACTTTCTGTACAGGGTCCTTTTCTGCCTAAAACATTGAAAAGACCAAGTTCATCGCCAATTCGCATAAGAGGAATTAAAGCTGATGCAGAAACATCTTGCATGATTTTCCATTGAAGCTTTTTTAACTCATCTATAGATAATTCCTTATTAATCATTTTATCCTCATTTTTTTCAAAAGCCATAATAGTGGTACTAAATTTGCAATAAAAATTTTGGTTGAAGGCTCAGCCCTGTTTGTAAAAGGTATGTCTGCTTTCCTCCAACTTGCAATTAGAAGCCTCATTAATTTATGGGGCTTCTTTTCTTATAACTCTAAATTTAATATTATTTCAAAAAAAAATCTGATAATATTTGATTTGTGGGTAAATAATGAGTTTTAATGCTATGGATATGTTTGGGAATTGGTCATTTCCTACCGATATTAAATTCGGCTGCGGTGAAATTAATAAACTTGCTGATTCTTGCAAGGAATTAAACTTAAAGAAACCACTTCTAGTAACAGATAAGGACATTAGTGAAACAGAAATCAGATTTAAAATATGTGATTTACTAAAGAAATCTAAAATTAAATTTGAAATCTTTCATAATATAAGTGGTAATCCTACAGATCTTGAATTAGATAACGCAATTGAAGTTTTCAAATCTAATCAACATGATAGTGTTATTGCTTTTGGTGGAGGATCCGCATTAGATGTTGGTAAAATGGTCGCCTTTATGGCTAGACAAATTTTGTCTTTATGGGAATTTGAAGATATTGGTAATAATTGGAAAAAAGCTAATTCTAATAGCATATATCCAATAATTGCAATTCCAACAACTGCAGGAACTGGTTCTGAGGTGGGTCGTGCCAGTGTTATAACAAATTTGAGCAAACAAGAGAAAAAAATAATTTTTCACCCAAAAGTACTTCCTAGTAGAGTTATTTGTGATCCTGAACTAACTGTAAGTATGCCAGCAAATATAACTGCTGGTACTGGTCTAGATGCTTTCGCGCACAGTGTAGAGGCCTTTTGTAGTCCCAATTATCATCCAATGGCTCAAGGTATTGCTCTAGAGGGAATGAGATTAGTTGTTAATAATTTGTTAAAAGCTTATGAAAATCCTTATGATTTAAAGTCAAGATCAAACATGATGTGTGCTGCATTAATGGGAGCCACTGCTTTTCAAAAAGGTTTAGGTGCTATTCATGCTATGAGTCATTCCATTGGTGCGTTAGCAAATAGTCATCATGGAACTACTAATGCTGTTTGTATGTTACCAGTTTTAAGGTTGAATAGTAATATTGTATCAGAACTCTTTGATAACGCTTCAGCCTATTTAGGAATAAAAGGCGGATTTAATGGTTTTTATAAATTTGTAGAAAAACTTAATCAAGATCTTAATATTCCTAAAAATTTAATAGAATTAGGTGTAAAAAGAGATATTATAGATCTTCTGGTAAGTAAATCCTTAAGAGATCCGTCATGTAATGGAAATCCTGTAAAATTAACCCACCAAAATATGTACAAACTTTTTGACGAAACTTTTAATAGCTAATAATAAACTATTTAAATCATTTTTTGAGTAAAATAGATATGGGATATTTTTATGCTTTTTTTTGTGTTTTAGCATGGAGTTTTATTCCTATAATATCAAGGCTTGGTCAAATAACACTGAATTTTTACCAGTTACTTTTTTGGTCTAATGTAATATCTACAATTGTTTTAGGTCTTTTATATTTTATATCAAATGGATGGAAAACCAGTTCTATATCTATTAAAGACTATTTTTATAATTTAATTTTAGGATCATTAGGTTGTGCATTATATTATTTATTTTTATACTACGGGTATTATAATGGAAACAGTATTGAAGTACTTATTATTCAGTATACTTGGCCATTACAGATGATTATATTAAGTTCCTTGTTATTTAAAGAAAAATTAAGAACTTCAAAACTCTTTGCAGTTCTTTTTGGTTTTTTTGGGATTGTAACAATAGTTGTAAAAGGGGATTTTAAACAAATTTATTTTTCGGGAATAAGTATAAGTCTTCTTGTTTTATTAGGCGCTTTTTGTTTCGCTTTATTTTCAGTATTAAGTAAGAAATCAAAAGTTGAATTATTCCACTTTACATTTATCATTTTTTTAGGAGGCACTATAACTTCTAGTGTTGCTCTGGTATTTTTTTCTACCTTCCAGTTGCCATCAGCTAAAGAAATAGTTCCTATAATAGCTAATGGTTTATTAATTAATGGAATTTCTTATATTTTTTGGATTAGAGCCTTAAAATTGATATCGGTTACTAGCTCTGCTGTATTTGTTTTCTTTACACCTATATTGTCTTTAATTTGGATTTTAATATTTTTTAATGAACAGTTTTACTTATCATATATTATAGGAGGTTTTTTAGTACTTTTTTCAGGTATTTATTGTTTGAAAGAAAAAAGTGGTAAAATTTAAAAAATTATGAATGAAAATTTATATATTAGCCCCTGTGTAGGTATCTGTGATGTTGATGAAAACACACAACAATGTATTGGTTGTGGCAGAACTAGGGATGAAATCTCAAAGTGGATACAATTAAGTCATCGAGAAAGAATGATTATTATGAAAAGACTTGGATATGGTAAAAGAAAAAATAGAAAGCGTACTCAATTAAAATCTGATGGTTAATTATTTTACAAGTTTTTAAAACCTTTTTTAAATTCATTTTTTAAGTCTTCAAATCTTTCTAATCCAACTGAAACTCTGAAAAATCCTTCTGTTATCCCCATTTTTTCTCTTTGAGCTTTTCCTAAACTACGATGTGAACTTGAGGCAGGATGTGAAAGGGTAGTACCTACGTCTCCCAATGTAGGTGCAAAAGAAATAAGATCTGCATTTTTTGCAAATTTATCTGCAGAAGAACGATTTCCTTTTAATTCAAAACTAACCATATTACAGCCATTTTCTTTAAATAGTTTTTTAAAATTTATTTTATCAGGATGATTTTTAAGCTTTGGGTAAATTACATTTTTAACTTCAGGTCTGTTTTGTAACCATAAAGCTAGTTTTTCAGCATTATCCTGACATTTTTGAAATCTTATAATGAAAGTATTCATGCCTCGTTCAGCTAACCAACATTCAAAAGGACTAGGGGTAAGACCAGTTGTTACTGAATAATCATAGATTGGGTTAAAGATTTTCGTATGATTAGTTGCAAAGTAACCTAAAGTCACATCAGAATGACCAGCTAATAATTTAGTTATTGAATGTATAACAACATCTGCGCCCAAATCTAATGGTTTGATTGTTAACGGAGTTGTAAACGTATTATCTACTACTAGTAAAATATTATTTTTTCTACAGACTTTTGAAATATTTACAACATCTGATATCCTAAGCGTAGGATTGGAGATTAGTTCTATGATTATAAGTTTAGTTTTCTTTGTTATTGCTTCAATAACATTTTTGTAACAAGTTGTGTCTACCAATGTAGTTTTTAAGTCAAATCTTGGTAAATCCTCTTTTAATAATCTTAAAGTTCTTCCATAAAGTTGATCTCCTCCAATCACATGATCACCAGATTTGCATATTCCAAACAACACTGCTGCAATTGCAGACATTCCAGAAGAAGTAATAAAACCATATTTAGATTTTTCTAATAAATTTATTCTTTTAGCCAAAATGTCTGAATTGGGATGTCTTTCTCGGGCGTATGTATATCCGGGTATTTTACCATTATAAATTTGATCTAATGTACTAGGGTCTTTAGTGACATAAACATTTGATTGTATAATAGGAGACACAAGTGGTGTTGATGAGTTAGGCACTAAGCTAGTTGGTCTGATAAGTGTTTTTTTCAATAGATTTTCCTTTATTTAAAATTTTATCAAATTAACAGCTGCCTACATTCAGAATTAATGTTCTAATGCATGCCGTACTTTAAGTGTAATTTATTAGCTTCCTTGATTGCATCATGATCCAAAATAAAACCTAATCCAGGAGAATTATTTACTGGCCAATTTATTTTATTAAAATAATTATCATCTTTTTTAATAATATCCCACTCTAGAAATCTTAGCATAATCTGATTGGCGTCATCTATGTTTGGTATAGAAACTCCTAACTGATGTGAAGCGTATGCAGTAATACCACTCTCATAGAGTCCATGAATACAAATATTTATTCCCGCAGCTTCGGCTAAGTATGAAATTTTTTTTAAATTTAAAATACCCCCAGTTTCGTGGATACCTATCGTAATTATATCAGCAGCATTAAATTTGCAAATATTGAATGCATCATATAAGGTAAAAACGGACTGATCAGCAGCTATTGGAATAGAACTTTTTTCTCTTGCGTTGATTAAAGCTACCAAACTCTCTGCATTACACGGTTGTTCTATAAACTCAATATTAAAATCTTTTACCCGATCTATTACCCATCTCATCTTTAAAATTGGCCAATGTTCGTTTGGGTCAACTCTAAGCCTTTTTTCAGTCCCAATATTGAGCCTAGTATTTTTTATTATCTCTATGTCATCATTAATATTATTTGTTCCAACTTTTATATAAATTGTTTTATAACCTTCATCTGCAAGTTTTTTTGCATCAGTAGCAATCTCAAAAGCGTTTTCACCTTGTGCAAAACCAAAATAGCTTATTTCTTCATTTGATTTGCCTCCTAATAATTTGTACAAGGGTTTATTTAATTCTTTGCCTTTAGCATCCCAAAAAGCCATTTCAATTCCAGAAATTATTTGATTAGCAAACCTAGGTGCCGAGCAAGTACCTTTGGCTTGAAAAAGATACTGGTAAACATCTTTAAAAATTTTTTCGTTTTCATAAATATCTTTACCAATTATTAAATTTTTGACCTGATTTAGCAAAGCTAAAATAGCATTGCTACTTGGAGTAGAAATAGTTTCTCCGTAACCTTTTATTCCTTTATCAGTAATAAGAGTAACAAGTATCAATTCAGCTCCTTTTGTTATTCCTTGAGCCCAGTAATATGGCCTTTTGTATGGAATGAATAAGGGAGTAAATTTTAGATCCAAAATCTTCATATTATTGCAGACACCTAATTCTATTTAATAATTCTTTATTAACTTTCCTCAAGCCACCGTCTAATCTATTATGATGTCGTCTTTGACCTGGAAGACGTACACCATTCAAATTTTCTAGTTTTTTTAAAAAATCTGATGAATGTTTTTCCCAATTTTTTCCAGCAACTAACTTTGGATTGATTGCGATAATTAATTCTCCCCCCTTAGGTGGGCCACCATCATTATTATCTGTTTCTCCTGCTTCATAAGAAAAATTATCCCCAGTTAGTCCAGCAGATAGTAATTCTACCATCAAAGAAATTGCAGATCCTTTATATCCTCCAAATGGCAATAAAACACCTTTTATTACTTCTTTTGGATCATTGGATGCATTGCCATCGGGACCTAACCCAGTACCCTCTGGTAGTTGATGGCCATCTCTGGCAGCAATTTGCACATCACCCATAGCAAGCCTAGAAGTAGCCATGTCAAATACTAAAGGTGGTTTTGCAGTTCTTGGCCACGCGAAAGATATTGGATTTGTCCCAAAAAAAGCTTTTTTTCCACCGGAAGGTGCAACCATTGGCTTTGCAGCAGTACAAGCGATAGCTACCAAGCCTCTTTCTGCTAAAAACTCAGTTTCAGGCCACAATGCTGCAAAATGGAAAGTATTGGTAATTTTCATAATTGCAATACCTAGTTTTTCGGCAACACTTGCTAAAATAGGTAATCCTTTTTCTAGAGCGTAAGGAGTAAATCCAAAATTTCCATTAATAGAAATGATTGCAGGTAAACTGTTATCTATGGTAGGTTCTGCATTTCCTATTACTTTACCTGATTTTAAAGATGCTATGTAACCAGGTATCCTAAATAAACCATGTGATAAGGATCCATCCCTTTCGGCATCATGTAAAATTTTAGCAAGGGCACTTGCATTATTTTTATTGCATCCATTTTTTATAAATACATTGAAAGCTAAATCGTAAATGTCTGTCAGACTTAATTTCTCACTATCGTTTGTTGACATTTTTCCTCTATTTTTTTGTAAATAAGATGTAGTTAATAATTATACGAATATCATAAGTATATAAAATTTAAATGATTTAATCATTATCTAAAAGTCCTGCGCCTGCT
>CACBRT010000030.1 GCA_902541695.1 uncultured Alphaproteobacteria bacterium
ATTAGCTGTTGGTTGTACATGTATATTAAAACCTTCTGAACATACTCCATTATCTGCTAAAATATTTTCTGAAATTGTTGAAGAGGCAGGTTACCCACCTGGTGTTTTTAATTTAATAAATGGTGATGGTCCTACGGTAGGTACATTACTTTCTAAACATAAAGATGTAGATATGGTCTCATTTACAGGTTCAACTCGAGCAGGGGTCTTAGTTTCAAAGAACGCTGCTGATTCAGTAAAAAGAGTTACTTTAGAATTAGGAGGTAAATCTCCAAACCTTGTTTTTTCAGATTGTAATTTAGAAGAAAGAGTAAATGAATCTGTTTTAGAATGTTTTTCTAATTCAGGTCAGTCATGTGATGCTCCGACTAGATTAATTGTAGAAAGAAAATGTTATAACGAAGTTTTAAAAATTGCAGAAAATACTGCAATAAACCAAAAAGTTGATGATCCAAACAAAGATGGAGATCATATAGGACCGTTATTTGATCAAATACAATTTGATCGTGTACAAAATATGATTCAATTAGGAATCAATGAGGGTGCAAAACTGTTAATTGGAGGATTAGGTAAACCAGATGGTTTTGATAAAGGTTGGTATGTAAAGCCAACCATTTTTTATGATGTTCATAATAAAATGCAGATTGCTAGAGAAGAAATATTTGGGCCAGTTTTGGTAATAATTCCTTTTGAGGACGAAAAAGAGGCTATAGAAATTGCAAATGATACACCTTATGGTCTAGCTTCATATTTGCAGACTGGAGATACTGAAAGAGCAGAAAGAGTTGCATCCAAATTAAGAGCTGGATCTGTACATATTAATGGAGGATCCCTTAATTATGGTTCTCCATTTGGTGGATACAAACAGTCAGGAAATGGAAGAGAGGGTGGTGATTTAGGATTGGAGGATTTTCAAGAATTTAAAACATTACATTTTTGATAAATTATTTAATTCTAAAAATTAGAAAAGGAACAAAAAAAGTTAAAAAAATAATTCTTATTACATGGTGTATGGCTACATAAGTTGGGTCTGCATTAACTATACTTCCCATTGCAATCATTGTTTCTAATCCGCCTGGAGCAAATGCTATAATTGCATCAACTAATTCAATATTTGTAATTTTTGATGTAAGGAATGCAAAAAATAAAGAAAATAATGCCCCCACTAAAGTTAATGAAAATCCACTGAAAAATGAAGTTTTCAATAATTTTAAATCTATAGAAACAAACCTGGTGCCTATTACAATTCCAAGAGTAATAAAAGCAAAAATAGAAAAAACGGGATTCATTAACCCTTCTGTAATACCACTGCCATGACTAAATGTTGTACAGATCATACCACCCATTAGAAATGGAGCTGGAACTTTAGTATTCATTATTGCAAATCCAATTAACAATGAAAAAATAATAATTAAGATTAATTGTATGAAGGATATAGTATTTTCATTTAATTCAAAATTGTCAGAGATTCCAGTATCAGAGGTTATAACAACTAATATGGGTGTAAGCAAAGTTAGACTAAGAACTCTGATGGACTGAATTATTGCAATTTTTGGAGTATCTGTTTTGATATCATTGCTAATGCTCAATACAAAACTTAAATGACCAGGAGAAGATGCTAATATGGAAGTTTTTTTGTCCAATGAATAATAGGACAAAAAAAACATTCCGAATAAAGTGATTAGAACGATTGTAGAAATCATCATTAATAAACTTATTGGCCAAGTGGAAATTTGAGATAATGAATTCGGAGTAATATTTGTACCGATTGTAATTCCAATAATTGTAAACCCTAAATTTCTGAGAAAAATTGGAATAGAGAATTTTAATCCTAGGATTGCACTTATTGAGCAAACTATAGTGGGACCCAGAAGAAATGGTGCTGGTAATTTCATATACCACGCAAAAAAAGCTCCTAAAGATCCTAGTAAAATAGAAATAATCAATTCAATAATAGATTTTTTATTTCTAGATGAGTTCATTATTTTATTTTTAATTCCTCTAAAATAATACCAAAGGACGCGCCATGAAGGTCCCTATCTTTGCAAGATCCTTGGATGTTAGGTCTTGGAATAGTTATTTTGATTATATTTAATTGTTTTATTTGGAAAATATTTACTTGGTTTTTTTTTGCTTTATACAGTTTAGAAATTTCTATTTTAGTTAATTTTTTTGTTATTATTTCAAAATTTTCTTTATTTGAACAAAATATATCGATAGTTAATAAAAATGGCCCTGCATTCTTGCTTCTAATGTTTGTTACTAACTCTTTTAATTTCATATTGAATATTTTTCTAATCTAAAAATACCCATTGGATTTTTAACACTAATGACATGATTTAAACAAAATTCGTATTTTTTTCCAATATTGAATGATGGTGGTGAAAAAGGAAAAGAAAAGGTTGGTAACTCTCCATTTTTAAATAGGGAATGGTGCAATAATAGAGGATTGAGAATTTTACTTATCTCCTCACATTCGTATTGTTTTTTTGCTGTTACAACAACTAAAACACCTATTTCATTTGGTTTCACTGTTTTTGTTTCCAATGAACCTAAAGTTCCATTTTTCCCAACAAATCTAAATTGTATTTTGTAATTTTTCCTCTTTAATAATGAGGAATTTTCAACATTTTTTTTTACTTTTTTCTTTACCTGTTTTGACCATTTTTTAATGCTTTTGACGTAAGATTCATCTCTTATCAAAACTATTGAAATGGATTGGTATCCTACAACATATGTCCCTTCTAGTTTGATCTTATAATTATTGTCTTTAACCCAATTAGCACCAGTAACATATACTGAACCATCTTTTTGTTTTTTATAGATTGCTTTTTTAACATCTAGATGTCCTCCAGGTTCAATCAAAGTGAAAGGATTTGAATTTTCATAAACCATATGAGCGGATACTGTATAAGGTGTTACCTTGGTGTTGTTGCTAACTGGTTTAATAAAGAAACCATTTTTTTTAAAGGAAATTAAGATAACACCTGATCTAGGATTTGTGGTGCAGAAAGCTCCACATTCCCCTATTTTACCAGCATGCCAGGCGATTGCTCTGTCAACCCCATTCATAATAGGAAGACTTGCAATTAAGGATGCATCAGTAGATCTTCCACAAATTATAATGTCTGCCTTTGTATTTATTGCTTCTGTAATTTGTTCAACACCAGCAAGACCAACAATATTTGTACAACTTATTATTTTGTTTGAAGAAAGCTTAGGTGCATTAGTTAAGGGTGAAAGATTTTTACTTAAAAAAGCTTTATTAATATCTTTTTTTGATTGAGAGCATTTTAATAAGGTGATTTTTATAGTTTGATTTAATTCTTTAGCTAATTCTTTTGTAATTTCTAAAAACCAATCAACTGTTTTATCTGTTCCACAAGTTCCAGCACTACCAATTAATAAGGGAATTTTTAATTTTTCCCTGGCTACCATTAATGTCTTCCATTCAGATTTAGTTGAAGATCTAGAATATTTAGATTTTCCTTTTCCAAGGTAAGCAGGACCAGAATCAGTTGATCCACCATCTACTACTATGATATCTGGTTTTTCTTTTAAGCCTTTCTCTAACGCTTTTTTACAATAAGTAATTCCTAAAGCGCCAGTAGGTACTAAAACTTTTACATTCATTTTACTTTCCAGTTGGTGTTGGTTTTTTTAGATAAGATCTTAAAAAAATTGGTGCAACAAAACCTATGAATGCTGCAATCCACAAACCTACCGAAATATAAGAATTAAATAAATAGGTCCAGTCACCATTGGATAATACCATTGCTCTTCTTAAACTAACTTCCATGTGTCCTCCAAGTAAAATTCCAAGTATTACAGGGACTGCAGGAATTTTTAATTTTCGTAAGGTAAAACCTAAAACACCAAATCCTATCATTAGCAAAAGATCAAAATAGCTTCCTGATAAGGAATAAATTCCAACAAAAGAAACCATAGCTACTCCTGGTAGTAAAAATGATGCTGGTACTTGAAGGATTTTTGTAAATACTTTTACTAAAGGGACATTCAAAATTAATAAAACAAAGTTTGCTATTAATAGTGTTGCTATTAACCCCCAAACCACTTCTGGTCTTTCATTAAAAAGGAGTGGACCTGGTGTTATGTTTAGTGTCATTAATAAAGCAAGTAAAACAGCAGTTGTTCCAGAACCAGGAACCCCTAAAGTTAACATAGGAACAAGTGCACCTCCAGCAGCAGCATTGTTTCCAGCTTCTGGAGCAGCTACGCCTCTGATATCACCTGTTCCAAAAGTCTTTTTTTCCTTTGCTAAAGATTTTTCACTCATATAAGCGAGAAAACTTCCCAAAGAAGCTCCTGCTCCAGGAAGAACCCCTGCTGTAAAACCTACAATAGTTGCTCTTAGCATTGTCCATTTGGTAGCCAATATATCTTTAATAGGAATCGAAATTTTACCTAGCTTCACTCCAATAGCGGAGTCTTTTCCTCTACTTTCAATAAAAACAAATATTTCAGTAACTGCAAAAAGACCAACAATTGCTACTAAAAAATCCACACCATCATACAAATGAAGATTTCCTCCAGTAAATCTTGTCATTCCAGTTGAATTATCTACACCTATCATTGAAATACCTAATCCTAAGCATACAGCAATTGCTGATTTTGCTTGATTTTCAGCGCCTATTCCACCAAGTGTACAAAATGCTAGAAGATATAATGCAAAGTATTCAGCTGGGCCAAAGTAAAATGCGACTCTTGCTAAGATTGGTGCTAAAAGCATTAGTCCTATTGTAGCAAGAAAAGCTCCGACAAAAGACGATACACCCGAAAGCACAAGGGCATCACCAGCTCTTCCTTTTTTTGCCATTGGATATCCATCAAGAGTCGTCATCATAGCAGGTTCATCACCAGGTATGTTTAAGAGAATTGACGATATTCTTCCTCCATACATGGCACCATAATATACACTAGTCATGAGAACGAGAGCTTGTGTTGCATCTAACTCTAAAGTAAAGGCAAGAGGTATGAGTATTGCTACTCCATTGGAGGGTCCAAGTCCTGGTAAAGCCCCAATAATTGTTCCAAGAATGCATCCTATAATAGCTAAACTTAAAGTAGTTAATGTAAGTGCAATGCCAAAACCAAGAGCTAAATTTTGAAAAAGTTCCATTTGCAATTAACCTAAAAGAAATTTTGGGAAAGGAAAAAGACTAAGTCCTAATCCAAATTTAAATATTGTAAATAACGATAAAGATAAGATTAAACCAGTTGCTGATGATTTAAAAATACTGGGTTGTATTAAGTAGGATAAAGCAGCAGATGCCAATGCTGTAGGTAAAAGGAAACCAAATGTTTTTAAAGAAAAAGCATATAAGATTAAAACAACTAAAGCTGTAAATAATTTTATTAAAGTTTTAACATCTGGCCACAATGGGTCTTTATCTGGTTTTATTATCATTGTTATTGAACAAATCAAAGCAGCACCAGAAACTATAAAAGGAAAGTTTTTTGGTCCTAAAGGGTCAGCAAAAAAAGGTGATTCCAACTGAGTAGCACTGACAAAAAATGTCAGTGCTAATATAGTTAAAATAGAGCCGAATATTCGGTCTGACACTATTTCATTACACCAAGTTCTTTGGATAAAGCTTGGACTTCAGCCATAACTCCAACAACATAATCTTGGAAGTTTGGACCAACTTTATTAAATGGTGCTAATCCGTTGGCTTCCATGGCCTTTTTCCACTCTGCGGAATCACCAACTTTTCTAAGGGCCTCAGTCCATTTTTTATATGAAGCATCAGATGCACCTTTTGGAGTATACAAACCTCTCCAATTAACAGCAACTACATCAATTCCCTGTTCTTTGGCAGTAGGAATATCTTCAAAACCAGGAATTCTTTCGTCTGTAAATGAAGCAAGTACTCTTACATCACCAGATTTTATAAATCCAACAACCCCGGAAATATCACCAGTCATTGCAGCGGTAAAACCACCTACTGTTTGAGTAATAGCGTCAGCATCTCCATCAACACCAATATATTTAACTTTAGCAATATCGGTAAACCCTTTTTTTCCTAAAGCCATTAATACTTTTAAGTGATCAAAACCACCTGCAGCAGATCCCCCAGCAAAAGCATGATTTGCAGGATCTGCAATAACAGCATCAAGTAAGTCATTTAAATTTTTATAAGGTGAGTCTGCAGCTACTACTATAACTCCAGGGTCAGCTCCAATAGCGCCAAGAAAACGTACTTGATCATAGGTCATTCCAGAATAGGCATTCTGCGCTAACCTTGTGGCTGTTGCAGAAGAAGCAGCTACTATTAAGTTATCATCTGTATTTCTTTCATTAACTACATGACCATAGGCTAAGCCTCCGCCTCCACCTGCCATATTAGTTACCTGAATAGGTGAATCATAAGCACCAATATCATACATAATTTTTGTAATAGTTCTGCAAGTAAAGTCCCAACCACCACCAGGATTTGCTGGTGCTATACATTCAGCTGAAAACAAACTTGTAGCTGCAAAGAATGAAACTGACAATCCAGCAGCAAAAGATTTAATTTTTTTGATCATATTTTCCTCCTAAATATGATTAGTTTAATTTATTGAGAAACAAGCAATCTCAGCTGTGAGGATAGGCATCCTGAAAAAAAATTACAAGGATTCAATTTATGAAACATCACTTAATTCTAAGATTTTAAATACCTTCTGAATTCTTCCCACGATAATTTTGGTACTCTTTTTAAATTATCAAAATCAACATAGACCAGACCAAATCTTTTACTATATCCAAATGCCCATTCGAAATTATCTAACAATGACCAAGCGAAATATCCTTTTAAAGGAATTCCATTTTCTAAAAGCTTAAAACACTCAACTAGGTGATCACTATAGAATTTTATTCTTTTAGAATCATTAATTTTTCCATCTACAATAACATCGTTATTGGCCATACCATTTTCTGTAATATAAATTGGAATTTTTTTTGAATATTCTTTATGTAACCTTTCAATGAGTATTCTAAGCCCTTTAGGAAAAATTTCCCAACCCATATCGGTAATGTCTAAATCACCATTAACGGATTTGTAACCCAAAAAAGATTCACTAGGATCAATTTTGATCAATGATCTTGTATAATAGTTTATTCCTACCCAATCTAATGGTTGCGAAATTTGTGCTAGATCTTTTTCATAATTGATTGGCATATATTGAGAAAAGAGATCAAGTGTTTGAGATGGGTAAACACCATTGAATATGGCTTCATCAAACCAGAGATTATGAATTTCGTCTGCTAAATTTGTGACTTTTAAAGTTTCAGGTATGTCGTTAAATGGTTGCACAAGCTGTTTATTTAATACAATTCCAGCATTATTATAATTATGACTCCTTATTACTTGCATAGCTTCAGCATGAGCAACCAATATCATGTGCATTGTTTTGACGCCTGATTCTATACTTTTTTCTCCAGGAGCATGTTCCCCTAGGTAATGACTAAGCCAAGATACACACCAGGGTTCGTTTATTGTTGCAATTGAGTCTAACCTGTCTGAAAAACTTCTCATTATGATGTCTGTAAAATCGGCAAACCACTTGGTTGTATCGCGATTTTTCCATCCACCTTTTGACATAAAAATTTCAGGCAAATCCCAATGATAAAGTGTTGAATATGTTTTCAAATTATTTTCTAGAAGCTCATCAATTAATTTATCATAAAACGAAATCCCCTCTTTATTAATAGTACCTTTCCCTTCAGGAAGAATTCTAGGCCATGAAAAAGAAAATCGATATGCAGAAAATCCAGCGTCTGCAATTAATTTAATATCCTCCTTGTAATTGATAACATGAGCACAAGCAATGTTACCTGATTCATTATTAAAAACTCTCCCATCTTGTTTTGAATAATTATCCCAATGACTTAGCCCTGATTTTCCAAAACTATTTCCTTCAATTTGATAACTTGAAGTTGCTACACCAAAGGTAAAATCATCAGGGAATTTATTTATTATTTTTAGGTCTACCATTATAATAAAGTCTATAGTTTCAAAAACATCTAAATATATTATATCTTTTCAAGCTATTTCTTAAAACTTAAAAATTGCCTTTTTTTCAGGCATATTTGTTTTTTTTTAATTTATTAGTAGATAAACGTTGTATCTCTGTAATGATTTATGTACTAATTCTATGCTTACGTTAAGTAAATTATATAGAATGGGGGAAATATGAACATTTTAAAAATTAAAAAACTCCTATTAGCTTCTGTACTATTGGTTTTTCCAACAAGTATATTTGCTGGGAGTGGACATTATCATTATGATGGTCCAGATATTTCTGGAGCCAAAATTAAAATTTTTGGACCTTGGTTAGCACCTGAAGATGAAAGCTTCAGAGATGTTTTATCTATTTTTGAAAAAGAAACAGGTGCATCAGTTGAATATGGTGGATCAGACGAATTTGAGCAGATCATTAATATTGACTGTAAAGCAGGTAATCCAGCTGATATAGCAGTCTTTCCACAACCTGGTTTAGCTGCAAATATTGCCGCAACTGGATGTTTAGCACCACAAGGTAATGATTTAAAGCAAATGGTTTTGGATGATTATGCGGCTGGTCAATCATGGGTTGATTTGACAACTTATGCAGACGCTAATGGAAATGACCAATTTTACGGTATTTTCTTCAGAGTTAATGTGAAAAGCCTAGTTTGGTATTCACCTGATAACTTTGAAGATAATGGATATGAAGTTCCTAAAACAATGGAGGAATTATTATCACTTACAGAAAAAATGGCTTCTGACGGTAACACACCTTGGTGTATTGGTCTCGAGTCTGGTGGAGCAACAGGATGGCCAGCAACTGATTGGATGGAAGAAATAATGTTGAGGACTCATCCCCCATCAGTATATGACCAATGGGTGTCCAATGAAATGCCATTTAATGATCAAAAAGTTATAGATGCAATGAAATTTTTTGGTACATTTGCATTGAATGACGATTATGTAGCAGGTGGTTCAAAAGCAGTTGCAACAACTGGTTTTAGAGATTCTCCAAAAGGTTTGTTTACATCACCACCACAGTGTATGATGCATAGACAAGCTAGTTTTATTCCTGCCTTCTTTCCAGAAGGTGTTGAAGCAGGTGTAGATTATGATTTTTTCTATTTTCCAGCTTATTCTTCAAAGGATCTCGGACGTCCAGTTCTAGGAGCAGGTACTGTTGTTACAGCTACAAACAATGATCCCGCAACTACAGAACTAATGAAGTTTTTAATGCATCCAGAAGCTCATGAAAGATTTATGGGTAAGGGAGGTTTCTTAACGCCTCATAAGGGTGTAGATAAAAGCAAATATGCGAGTGATACATTTAGAGGATTACACGATATTTTAGTTGGTGCGACTACATTTAGATTTGATGGATCAGATTTAATGCCAGGCGCTGTCGGTGCGGGTTCCTTTTGGACTGGTATGGTTGATTATACCAATGGTAAATCAGCAAAAGATGTTGCAGATGCTATTCAATCTAGCTGGGATGCAATTAAATAAATAAATCTTGCTAAGAAGGCGAACAATAAACTTGTTCGCCTTTTTTTTTTATAATAAAAATCATCATGAGTTTTTTTTCATTAATATCAACTGTTATAGTTGGCGTTCTGTTCTTTATCATTTACTTTGGTTTATCAAATTTTATTTTAGATTTAGTTTGTAAATTTAAAAGCAATTCTGTAGCTCTTGAAAATTCGGTAAGAGTTATAATTTTCATAGCTCCTGCTTTTTTAGTTTTGTTTATGTTTATTTTATATCCTGTTTTTGAAACAGTGAGATTAAGTTTTTATGACAAATTTGGTCGTGAATTTGTTGGTTGGAACAATTATTTATGGGCATTAAATGATCCAAACTTTAGAAGAAGCATTTTAAATAACTTGGGTTGGCTTTTGATAGTTCCAACACTTAGTACTTTTTTTGGTTTAGTAATTGCCAATTTAACTGACAAGATATGGTGGGGCACTATCGCAAAGTCTATTATTTTTATGCCTATGGCCATATCATTCGTAGGAGCTGGAGTAATATGGAAATTTATTTACGATTATAGAGGAACAGGTGATCAGCAAATAGGTTTGTTAAATGCAATTGTTGTTTCTCTGGGGATGGAACCGCAAGCATGGCTCACAATTTCAATTTGGAACAATCTTTTTTTAATGGCCATTATGATTTGGATACAAACTGGTTTAGCCCTGGTGATTTTTAGTGCTGCTCTTCGAGGTATTCCAAATGAAACACTTGAAGCAGCACGTATAGATGGGGCAAGCGAATTTAGAATTTTTTGGTCTATAATTATACCATTTTTAGAAAGAACTATTTTAGTTATTTGGACTATAATCACAATTTTAGTCTTAAAAGTATTCGATATTATATATGCAATGACAAATGGGGAGTGGCAAACAGAAGTTCTGGCTAACCTCATGTATGATTGGATGTTTAGAGGAGGAGGGGATTCTGGAAGGGGTAGTGTATTAGCTTTTTGTATAATGATAGGAGTTATTCCTATACTTGTTTGGAATTTATATAGGCATAGGCAAGAGCAAAAAAATGAAATTTAAATTGAATTTATCGTCTATTTTTTCGCAATTATTGTTATTATTTTTTGTTATTTTATGGATTACACCAACCTTCGGACTTTTGATCAGTTCATTCAGAGATAAAGATCAACTGGCTATTAGCGGTTGGTGGACTTCATTAATTAATACTGAAGTAAGTGAAATTCACAGAACTAAGGGTAAAAATGAACAGTCAAAAGAAAATGAAGTTTATTTCATAAGGGGTAATTTATTTAAAGAGGACAAAGGGAAGAAAATACTAAGTTTTGGTGTAACTTCAAAAAATATAAATGCTTACATTGTTGGTGAAAAAGCTGTGTTAAAAGATAAATCTGAAATAGTTGTTTTTGAAAATGGAGATTACGAATGGAAATCAGAAAATGAATTTAAAAAGAAAAAAGGCAGAAGAATATTTATCACTGCAAAAAGCCCACCTAGTTTTACTTTAGACAATTATAAAGAAGTATTATTTGAAGCAGGTTTAGGTCAAGCATTTTTGAATACAATTGCTGTTGCATTACCTGCTACATTGATTCCTTTAATAATTTGCTCTTTTTTTGCATATTCTCTTACATGGATGAATTTTTTTGGGAGAGACATACTATTAGCCACTATCATAGCATCTCTTGTGGTGCCACTTCAGATGTCTTTAATCCCAATTTTAACTATTTATAATGACTTGGGAGCACTTTTCAATATAGAGGCAAAATCATTTCCTGGTATCTGGATGGCACATACTGGTTTTGGTCTAGCGTCTACAACTTTTCTATTATGGAATTTCATGAAATCTCTACCTAACGAAATGCTAGAGGCAGCTAAGGTAGATGGTGCCTCTCATTATGATACTTTTGTGAGGATAGTTATACCATTATCTATTCCTGCATTTGCATCTATTTTTATTTTACAATTTCTTTGGGTTTGGAACGATCTATTAGTCGGGTTAGTATTTTTGGATAAGCACCCAAGTGAAATAATCTTAACTGCAAAACTAAAAGAGTTATTGGGTTCTTATGGTGAAAATTGGGAAATTTTAACAACTGGTGCATTTATATCCATGACAGTCCCTTTATTTATTTTCTTTTCTCTGCAGAGATTTTTCATTAGAGGACTAGTTGCAGGTTCTGTTAAAGGATAAAAACTTAAAATTTTTTTTATTTATTTGAATAAGATACTTGCTAGATTAAAATTTATTTTGTTAGATGATATCAGTAATTCATTAACGATTTTATAAAGGTTAAAGCTATGCAAAGAATTGTATTAATTGGAGCTGGTAGCACAATATTTGGTTTGGGAGTTGTTGGAGATATTTTTAAATCTAAATCATTAGACGGATCGACAATTGTACTTCATGATATAAATCCAAAAGCATTAGATAATACATATCAGATTGCAAAAAAATACAAAGAAAAATTAGGAAAAAATATTTCAATTCAAGCGACTACTTCAAGAAAGGAAGCGCTTAAAGGAGCTTCCTTTTGTTTAATCTCTATAGAAGTTGGAAATAGGTTTGACTTATGGGATCAAGATTGGAAAATGCCACTTCAATATGGAGTAAAACAAGTTTATGGTGAAAACGGAGGACCAGGTGGGCTATTCCATTCTCTTAGAATTATCCCTCCCATTTTAGAAATTTGTAGAGATATACAAGAAATATGTCCTGATGCTTACGTCTTTAATTATTCAAATCCTATGCAACGTATCTGTCATGCTGTTACTACAAAATTTCCAGATCTAAAGTTTATAGGATTGTGCCATGAAATCGAATCTATGCGTCGACAACTACCTTCATTAATGGAAACAGAATTATCAAATATAGAATTTAGAGCAGGTGGCTTGAATCATTTCAGCATATTATTAGATGCTAAATATAAAAATAATGGGGAAGACGGTTATCCGTCAATTAGAAGAAATTTCAGGGATTATTTTAAAGATCTTGTTAATGATCATGAAGGGTTTGTGTCTGATCCTGGTGCAGAAAGAGGTGTTTTTTTTAAAATATATGAAGATTTTAATTATTTGCCTATTACTACGGATAGTCATTTAGGTGAATATGTACAATGGGCATATAGTGTAGCTGATCATGGAGGAATTTTACATTTTTATGACAGTTACAAAGAAAAATGCTTAACATTTTTTGAAAGTGATAAGCTATATTCTTCTTTTTTTGATATGGGCAGTCATACTTTTCATGAAAGATTTGTACCTATTGCTGAAGCTATTATTGAGGATCAAGAAATAGAGGAGGCGTCTGTAAATATACCTAACAGTGATTTTATTGACTGTTTGCCTTCAGATATTGTCGTTGAAGTACCAGCCATTATAAATAAAAAAGGTATAAGAGGTATTAAACTTTCAAATTATCCTAAAACATTTGGAAGCTTATTAAATTTACAAACTGGTGTTATTCAACTGACTACACAAGCAGTTTTAGAGAAATCAAAACATAAAGCCTATTTAGCTTTATTAGCGGATCCAGTTGTTACAAGTGTTAATAATGCTGAGAAATTACTAAATAATATGATTTCAGCTCAACATAAGTATCTATCTTATTTGAATTAATAAATTGGTAATTTTATAAAATGGCTGAAATACAAATAAACTCGTTAAATAAATCTTTTGGAAAATCTAGAGTTATTAAAGATGTATCACTTTGTATTAAGAGTCGTTCTTTTACTGTTATAGTAGGCCCAAGTGGCTGTGGGAAATCAACCTTATTAAGAATGATAGCTGGTTTAGAAAAAATCGATTCAGGAGAGATAAAAATAGCTGGTAAGTCTGTTAACGATTTACCTCCTAAAGATCGAGACATTGCAATGGTTTTTCAATCATATGCTTTGTACCCGCATATGACTGTTTTTAATAATATGGCTTTTGGTTTGAAATTAGAAAAAAAATCTAAAATTGAAATAAAAGAAAGAGTAAAAGAAGCTGCGAGAATTTTACAAATAGAAAGTTTATTAGATAGGAAGCCTAAGCAACTATCAGGGGGCCAGAAACAGCGTGTAGCAATTGGAAGGGCAATCACTAGAAACCCAAAAGTATTTCTTTTTGATGAACCTTTGTCTAATTTAGATGCTGCTTTGAGAGTTGCAACTAGAATAGAATTAGCCAATTTGCATGATTCAATGCCTGATGCAACGATGGTGTATGTAACTCATGACCAAGTTGAGGCTATGACTTTAGCTAATCAAATAATTGTACTTTCTGAAGGTCAAATTGAACAAATTGGTTCTCCTTTAGAATTATATGAAAAACCACAGAATTTATTTGTCGCAAAATTTATTGGCTCTCCAGCTATGAATATAATTCCAATTGAAATCATTACAAAAGGTATAAATTCATTAGGTAAAATTGGTGAAAAGCTTAAAATAAACTTGGAAACCAATTTTAATTCTTCCGATATAGGCAGAGAGCTATATTTAGGTTTTCGTCCTGAAAATTTAATACTTTCAAAAAAAGATGAAAATTCATTTTCTGCAAGAGTATCTTTTGTTGAGTCATTGGGAGAATATGCATTAGTTTATGCCTCTGTAAAAGGATCATCTTCAGATCACGATATTATTGCAAAAGTCTTAGGCACTCCAAAGATAAGTAAAGGAGATCAAGTTTCTTTTCAAATTCAAAAAAGCAAATTGCATTTATTTGATGAGGAAGGCAAGCGTTATGTAAATGGAAAAAAACAAATTTAAGGTAAGTAGCTGGAACGAATGGGATCCACTAAAACACGTTATAGTTGGTAAAGCAGATAATTGTCATATTCCTCCTCCAGAACCAGCTCTAGATGCAAAAGTTCCTGAAAATAGTGATATGAAAGGTAAATGGGGTAAGAGACCTCAAGAGACCATTGATAAAGGAAATGAATTATTAGATAACTTCTCAAAGATGCTAGAGGATCGTGGAATAAAAGTTGATAGACCGACTCCAGTTGACTTTTCATTACCAGTGAGCACTCCTGACTTTACCACAGGTAGTCAATTTGGCTGTATGCCACCTAGAGATGTTCTTTTGACTGTAGGCTCCGAAATTTTGGAAGCTACAATGTCTTACAGATGCAGATGGTTTGAATATTTATGTTATAGACCATTACTAAAAAAATATTGGGAAGATGATCCTAATTTTAGGCATGAGTCTGCACCGAAGCCTAGGTTAACTGATGAAGATTATCACCCTGATTATCTATCAGAAAAAATTGGTGAGCAAAAAAGATTAGAATGGGCAGCAGAAAAATTTTTTGTAACTACAGAAGAAGAGCCATTATTTGATGCTGCTGATGTTTTACGTTTTGGAAAGGATTTAGTCGTACAACATGGATTTACTACAAATAAAAAGGGCATTGAATGGTTAAGAAGACATTATTCTGATCATAGGGTACATGCAGTTAATTTTCCAGGTGATCCTTATCCTATTCATATAGACGCTACTTTTACTCCCATAAAACCAGGTCTAATTCTAAATAATCCAAAAAGGCGTTTGCCAGACGATCAAAGAAAATTATTTGAAAAAAATGATTGGGAAATTATAGATGCGGCACCTCCAGCTCATAATTCGCCACCAGCTCTTTGCTATTCATCTGTTTGGCTAAGTATGAATGTTTTAATTTTAAATCCTAAAACAGTTTGTGTTGAAAAGTCTGAAGTTTATCAAGCTGAGCAGTTAGATAGTTTGGGCATGGAAGTAGTTGAAGTAGATTTAAGAGATGCATATGCTTTTGGAGGAGGGCTTCATTGTTGCACCGCTGATGTATATAGAGAGGGAAAATGTGAGGACTATTTCCCCAATCAAAATTAAAAATTACTAATCTGGTTAAAAATCTAATCCCCATAAAATTCTTTTACAGTTTTTACAAATCTATTTAAAACTTCGTCAGTGATGTTTAAATGCATCACTAATCTAGTCTCAGGGGAAGGCTTAGAAATAATAATCCCTTTATTTTTTAAAAAAGAAAATAAATCAGATCCTTTTTTTTCAATTGGTTCAAAAAAAACCATATTGGTAAAACTATCTAAATCTTTACCATTTTTTTTACAGTGATATGGGTTCAGAGCTTTAGCCAAAAAAGAAGCTCTTTCATGATCTTCCTTTAATCTTTTGATATTATTTTTGACTGCATATAAACAAGCGGCTCCTAATACGCCAACTTGCCTTAAAGCACCTCCCAAAATCTTCCTTTGACGTCGAACTTTATGTTCCATATTTTCTGGAAAACACAATATAGATCCTGCGGGTGCTCCTAAACCTTTTGAAAAACAAATTGATACACTATCAGCAAATTGTGCAATATCTTTTGGTTCACATTTCAAGTCTTCAATAGCATTAAATAATCTGGCTCCATCTAAGTGTATACTCAAATCCATTTCTTTTGCTTCAGCGTGATTTCTTTTTAAATTTTCTATAGGTATTACTCGACCTTGAGACGTGTTCTCTAAACAAAGTAACTTCGAAATCGGATAATGAGGGTCATCGGGTTTTACAGCATTCTTGATAGTACCATCTTT
>CACBRT010000031.1 GCA_902541695.1 uncultured Alphaproteobacteria bacterium
CTGTAAGCAACTTGGTTTAAAAAATGGGGTGAATTATCATAAAAAAATTTTTGTCTTGATAATGAATTAATACCATCTGCACCAATAATAAAATCAAAATGAAGGTAAGTCTTTTCCAACTTTAATAGGGCGGACGAAGAATTTTGTTTTAAATCATAAACCTGTTTATTAAAATTTATTTTAATGCCAATTTTATCAATTTTGTTTTTTAAAACAGATATTAATTCATTTCTATGTAATTGATAAAATCCAGCTTTAAATTTTTTTTCTGCAAATTTCCCAAGAGGAATAGATGTGATAATTTTTCCATTGTGACCATTAATACAATCTATTTTAGATGGAAAATTACTAAGTCTAATTATGTCCTCTTCTAAACCAAATTTTCTTAATATTCTAATAGCATTCGAGCTAAGCTGAATGCCAACACCAGATGACAAAGATTCAGGTGATTTTTCAAATATAGAAACTTTGTGTCCATAGGATTTTAGTATTAAGGCACATGTAAGACCTCCGACACCAGCTCCAACAATACCTATATTTAACACTTTCAATTAAATATATCAAAAAATAGTAATAAATTTAAAGATTACTCAGTCGTCTCTGTGTACTCTTTCTCTTCGTTCATGTCTTTCTTGAGCTTCAATACTTAATGTTGCAATAGGACGTGCATCAAGTCTTTTAAATGAAATAGGATCACCAGTTTCTTCACAGAAACCATAGGTGCCATTTTCTATTCTTCTCAAAGCGGAATCTATTTTAGAAATTAATTTTCGTTGCCGATCTCGAGTTCTTAATTCCAATGCTCTGTCAGTTTCTTCTGAGGCTCTATCCGTGATATCAGGAATATTCCTGGTATCAGTTTGCATATCTTCAATAGTTTCTTTACTTTCTCTAAGAATAGATTCTTTCCAAGAAATTAACTTACAACGGAAATACTCTACTTGTTCAGAATTCATAAACTCCTCATCTGGTAATGAAGAATGCTTAAAATTATTTTTTTGATATATAACCATCTTTGTGACCCCCCACTCTTTTCCTAGACAGCATATTAATACTTGAATAATTAATACTAGAGTAATAAATGGAATCAAGTAGTTTGTCACTAAAAAATTTTCAAAATTCTGGAGAAAATAATGGAGTTTAAAAATACTGAAAATTACATCACCACCAAAGATCTAGAAATGGCAGTGAATGCTGCTATTAATTTAGAAAAACCGTTATTAATCAAAGGTGAACCAGGTACTGGTAAAACTGAGCTTGCAAAACAAGTTGCATTAAAATTAGGTTTAGAATTATTTGAATGGAATATTAAATCTACGACAAAAGCTCATCAAGGATTATATGAATATGATGCTGTAAGCAGACTTAGAGATAGCCAATTAGGCGACAAAAAAGTAAATGATATTAAAAACTATATAAATAAGGGAACAATTTGGATGGCTTTTTCATCAGAAGAGAGGGCAGTTCTTCTTATTGATGAAATAGATAAAGCAGATATTGAATTCCCAAATGATTTGCTTCACGAATTAGACAAAATGAAGTTTCTCATTTATGAAACTGGTGAAATAATTTCAGCAAAAAAAAGGCCAATTGTTATCATAACCTCAAATAATGAAAAGGAATTACCCGATGCTTTTTTGAGGAGATGCTTCTTCCATTATATTCAATTTCCAGATCAAGAAACTTTAGCTAAAATAATAAATGTGCATTTTCCTAAAATAAAAAATAATCTTTTGCAGTCAGCGTTAGAAATATTTTTTGAAATAAGAGAAGTACCAGGATTAAAGAAAAAACCTTCTACTTCAGAAATTTTAGACTGGATTAAACTACTTTTAGTTGAAGATATTCCTGTTTCTGATCTCAAAAAAGACCCAAAAGATATGCTACCTATACTTTATGGAGCTCTATTAAAAAACGAACAAGACGTCCAATTATTTGAAAAATTAGCGTTTATTAATAGAAATCGTTGAATTTAAAATTGTTATTATAATAATCAAAATAGAAAGGACTAATTTTTTTAATGTTGTTAATATTGATTACTATCATATTAGGGTCTATTCTAGGATTTTTTATAGCCAAAAAAAAGAGTGGGAATTTTTTAGATAAGCTCCAATATATCTCAATTTTTGGAATTATCTTTTTCCTAATTGCTATTGTTATTCAAATTGTTATTATGAGGTTTAATATTTTCTAATGTACACTAACTTTTTTTTAGATTTAAAAAAATTTGGAATCCCTGTTTCTATTCAGGAATATTTAACTTTTTTAGAATGTCTAAAGAATAATCTTTCTGAATTTGAAATTGAAAAGTTTTATTTTCTAGCTAGGGCAACTCTTGTTAAACACGAGAAATTTTTTGATAGATTTGATCAAATTTTCAGTTCCAATTTTAGTGGGTATGAAAAAATAAATATAAAAACCATTATCGATAAAATAGAACTCCCTAAAGAATGGCTAGAAAAATTAGCTGAAAAATTACTAAATAAAGATCAATTGAACGAAATTAAATCGTTAGGTAGCTTTGAAAAGTTAATGGAAACACTAAAAAAGAGATTAGAAGAACAAAAAGGGCGTCATCAAGGAGGAAATAAATGGGTTGGAACAGCCGGTACATCTCCTTTTGGTGCTTATGGTTATAATCCAGAGGGAATAAGGATAGGGCAACAAGAAAGCAGACATAAAAAAGCTGTTAAAGTTTGGGATAAAAGAATTTTTAAAAATCTAGATGAAAATAGAGAAATTGGCACTCGAAGTATGAAAATTGCTTTAAAGAGACTTCGAATGTGGGCTAGAAATGGCTTAGATGAAGAACTTGATCTAGATAATACTATAGCATCAACTGCTCGCTCAGGTTTTCTTGACATTAAAACAAGACCAGAAAAAGAGAATGCCGTTAAAATACTCATTTTCTTTGATGTGGGGGGATCAATGGACGCCTATGTTTCGAAAATTCAAGAATTATTTTCTGCCGCAAGGTCAGCTTTTAAACATATTGAATACTATTATTTTCATAATTGTTTATATGAAGGTGTTTGGAAAAATAATAGGAGACGCTGGGAAGAACAAATTTCTACTTTTGATTTAATACATAAATTTAATAAAGACTATAAGTGCATTTTCGTTGGTGATGCCGCAATGAGCCCATACGAAATAGAGATGGTTGGTGGAGCAAATGAACACCATAATAATGAAAGTGGAAGGACTTGGTTAGAGAGAGCAAGAAGTCAATGGCCAAATAATATTTGGATAAATCCAACTCATGAGGATTATTGGCAGTACACTCAATCTACCTTAATGCTACAGGAAATATTTGATAATAGAATGGTTCCTTTAACACTGAATGGATTAGACGAAGGGATGAGATTACTTAATTAAATATGGTAAAAATATTTTCTATACTACTTCCGATTTTCCTTGGGATCATAGGGTACAAAATTTCGTCCAAAAAAATGTCAAAATATTTGGAACATAATTCATTTATACTCAAGGATCCTATTATTAATTCTTTGTTAAAAAAGATAAGCTTTTCACTTAATATTCCAAAAATAGAAGTACATATTCTAGAGGATGCAAATATCAATGGTTTAGCTTCTAATGATGGGAAAGTATTTTTAACAAAGGGTTTTTTAGATAAATATTACTCAGGAATTGTTTCGGCTGAAGAATTAATTGGAGTTATTTCACACGAACTCGGCCACTTAGCTTTGGGCCATACAAAAAAAAGAATGGTCACTTATAGCTTGCAAAATGTTTTTCAAATGGGTTTGGGATTTTTGATATCAAGAATTATTCCTGTTGTTGGAATATATATATCATCTTTTTTCACCAACTTGTTAACTGCAAAACTTTCTAGATTAGATGAATACGAAGCTGACAAATATGCAACTGCATTAATGATTAAAGTAGGTTTAGGTATAGAACCGTTGATCTCTTTATTTGAAAAACTTGATAAATTTACTTTAGGAAATAATGAGAATTTAAACTGGTTAAAAAGTCATCCAAGTTCGTCAGAAAGAATACAAGAAATTAAAAAGAATGCAGAATCCTGGAAACTATCAAAAAATATTTTTAAATGAAATTAGAAAAATTTACTAATTGATTTTTCATCAGCAGCATTGCATAGCCATTTAAAGAA
Source organism: uncultured Alphaproteobacteria bacterium (assembly GCA_902541695.1). Lineage (GTDB taxonomy): Bacteria > Pseudomonadota > Alphaproteobacteria > Rhodobacterales > Rhodobacteraceae > CACIIZ01. The sequence goes on from CACBRT010000031.1 coordinate 4,136, forward strand.
AAAATTTTTATATGATTGTCCACATAGAACATAAATCTCATCTTCTTTTAACATCCAAAAAGCAGTACTTACTTGTCCCACCCTTGTTCTTCTAAATGAATCAGAATTAAATTCACCTGGAAATAAATTAATAGGAGATCCTTTAGCTAATAACTCCCTCCAAAAACAACCGTTAACTGAAAAAATAGTTCTAGAACTTGAAACATCTAACACAAGCGCCTCCATTTGCTCTAAATCATTTTCAATTCTTGATTTAATAGCTTTAATCTCGTCTTGATTTTTAGTAATAACCAGTATTTCATTGGGGGACATCCAGGCTAAACAAAAATTCTTATTGGTACTAATTTTTAATCTGTTTGGAACTTTAAGTTTAAAAAAATCTTTAATAGTTTTTTGAAATTTCCTGTTATTTATTTCTGCTCTTATAGTTAACATACCGAAATGATCTAGAGCAGAAATATTAAATAAACTATTAGAATAAACCATTTCTTCAGACATTTTGTCTTTTACCTTCAATATCAAAAAATTGAGGTTCAACTACAGTAGCTTTCAATATATTACCATTATCTACAGGTATATCTACTTCTTGTCCTTTGAGTGATTTTCCATTTTTTAGTAATGCCATAGCAATTGGTTTATCTAAAGTTGGAGAAAAATAAGAAGATGTAATGTGACCGAGAACATCCTTAGCGCCTTTTCCACCAGATTTTAAAGCATATGCTCCATCTGGTATTTTTTTTGTACTATTCTTAAGAGATAATCCAACTAATGTTTTTCTATTTGTATCTTGCATAAAAATACGCTCATGCGCTCTTTTACCTATAAAATCTTTCTTTTTTTTTGATATAGCCCATTCTAAATTTAAGTCTTGGGGAATAACTGTACCATCGGTTTCATCACCTATCATGATAAAACCTTTTTCTGCTCTCATAATGTGTAATGCTTCTGTACCATACGGAGTAAGGCCTAGATCCCTACCTAATTCTAAACAACGCATCCAAAAAGCTATTCCATTTTTACTTGGTACAGCAATTTCAAAAGATAATTCACCTGAAAAAGAGATTCTAAAAACCCTTACTTCAAAATTTCCTAGTTTACCTTCAAAAAAATCTAGTGGTTTAAAATTAACATTATCTACTTTTAAACCACCTAACTTCTCTAAAAGTAATCGAGCTTTTGGTCCCGCAATTGTTATTTGAGTATACTCTTCTGTTAAATTTTGAATAAATACTTTTTTATCCCACCACTCCGTTTGGTGCCACTCCTCCATCCATGAATAGACTCTATCTGAACCTCCTGTAGTTGTATGACACAAAAAAGTTTTTTCATCTAATCTTGCCACTACTCCATCATCAAAAAGAAAACCATTTTCATTACACATCAATCCATATCTACATCTTCCAGGCTTTAAAGAAGACATCATATTAGTATAAATTAAATCTAAAAATTCACCTGCATTGGTACCACTTACGATTATTTTTCCTAATGTAGAAGCATCTAACATACCTAAAGCATTTCTAGTATTTTTGACTTCTCTATGAATTGCCTCTTCTAAAGTTTCATTATTTCCTTTATAGGCATATGGCCTTTGCCAATCCGCTACTGGTTCAAAAATTGCTCCATTCTCTTGATGCCAGTTATGAATTGGTGTTCTTCTTATTGGCTTAAATAATTCTTTTCTTGCTTCACCAGCAATAGATCCAAGAGAAATAGGCGTGTAAGGTGGCCTAAAAGTAGTTGTTCCAACTTCATTTATTTCTTTTCCAAGTAAGTTGGCTAGGATTTGTATCCCATTTATATTTGATAATTTACCCTGATCAGTTGCCATTCCAAGTGTTGTATATCTTTTTAAATGTTCAACACTTTCAAAACCTTCCTGAGCTGCAATTCTTAAATCGGTTAACTTTACATCGTTTTGGTAGTCAACAAAACTCTTTGCTTTTAAATTTTCATCAGCTGCTTCTGGCACACAGAAGATCGAAGAAGTTTCACCGTTTGTGTTTTTATTAATATCAAAACGAAGGGTTTTAGTCTTTTTTAAATTAAGTTCTCCGTACAATCTACTTAATTTTTTTTCTATATTAGCAAATAAATCGCTTGGCCAAAATTGCCCATTAGCAGATCCTAATACCGTAATAAAACTTCTACCAAATTCATTAATAGATGGGAAAGATTCATCCGGGACCAATGTATTTAGTTTACTGTCCCATTTTATCTTACCACCACAATGTGACCATAGATTTAAAGTAGAGGTCCATCCACCCGACATTAATACTGAATCACAAATTATAGTTTCTAAAACAGCTCCCTCACCAACCACAGAGCATACCTCTACAGCTTTAACTTTTTTCTTCCCTATGACTTTTGAGATGGCCTTATTAAACTCAACTCTAATTCCTAATTCTTTAGCTTTTAGTGGAAGATTTCCATCGCTTTTCTCTCTGACATCAATAACGAGGGAGACACTTATACCAGCATTGAACAGTTCTATAACTGTTGAATACGCTGAATCATTATTTGACAAAACAACAACTCTGTCACCTGATGATACACCATAAAGTTTGTAAAATTCAAGGGCAGCAGAACATAACATAACTCCAGGAATATCATTACCTGCAAAAACAAGGGGTCTTTCTATAGCGCCTGTAGCTAAAATTACATGTTTAGCCCTTATTCGCCAAAGACGTTGTCTTATTGAACTTTGACAATTTCTTTCCATTTGTTCCATATTTTCAGAACCAATCAAATAGCTGTGATCATGAATGCCAATTATTGAAAAATTTTTCTTTACTATAATATTTTCAAAATTAGATAATTCATTTTCTAATTTTTTGATAAATTCAAATGAATTTGAATTATTTATTTTGAATTCTTCTGAAAGAGCATATCCACCCAAAAAATGCTTTTGTTCTACTAAAAGTATTTTTAAACCTGATTTAGCTAAATTATTTGCAGCTACTAATCCAGTTATACCTGCCCCGATAATTACCACATCTAAATGGGCATAAAAATAATCATATGAAGAACCATCTTCTTCCTTTGGAGCTTTACCTAAGCCAGCAGCACTTCTTATTGTGGGTTCAAAAATATGTTTCCATGCGAACCTTGGATTAATAAAAGTTTTATAATAAAAACCAGCAGGAAAAATTTTTGAAATTAAATTATTTACTGAACCTATATCCCATTCTAGTGATCCTAAATGATTTTGGGATGTAGCTTCAACTCCATCAAATAATTCTATAGTAGTAGCTGATCTGTTAGGTTCAAAACTTCCGCCAGAACCTAAACTAACTAAAGCATTTGGTTCTTCTATTCCACTTGAAACTATACCTCTTGGTCTATGATACTTAAATGATCTACCTATAAGTACCTGATTATTGGCTAACAAAGCAGAGGCTAATGTATCTCCGCCATAGGCAAATAAATTTTTACCATTAAATTTAAAAGAAAGTCTTTTAGTTCTGTCAATTAATCTTCCACCTTTTGAAAATCTTGATGTCATTTTATTTTCTTTCCAAAAGATATTCTTTTCTTAACAATATCCAATATTTTTTTTGGTGGATTATTTTCTTGAGCACTATAAGTTCCAAATACTTCCATTGTTTTAGTACATCTTACGACATGAAACCATTTACCACACCCATATGAATGCAACCATCTTTCAAAATGAATGCCCCTAGGATTTTTTCTTTCAAAGAGATAATTATAAAATTCTTGATCACTACTACCTGGCCCCATTCTCTTTAAATGAGCTTCACCGCCAGGTGTAAGTTCTGTTTCATCAGCTTCAACTTGGCAATAAGGGCATATAAACTTTAACATAAATGATCAACCTTTTACTAGTGAGCTACTGCTGCTGCGACACTTTCATCTATCATGCGACCCTCTTTGAATCTTTCTAAAGAAAATGGCGCCGCTAATTCTCCTGGTTCACCTTTTGCTACAAGTTCTGCAGTAGCCCAACCTGAACCTGGTATTGCTTTAAACCCACCTGTTCCCCATCCACAATTTAAATAAATGTTATCTACTGGGGTTTTGGAAATAATAGGGGAGCGATCACCAGTCATATCAACAATACCACCCCACTGCCTAAGTTGTCTGAGTCTACTTATGAAAGGGAATGTCTCAATGAGTGCCCGCACAGTTTCTTCTATATGCTGAAAGCTTCCTCTTTGACTATAATTATTATATCCGTCTGCACCACCACCAATTACCATTTCACCTTTATCGGACTGACTCATATATCCATGAACTGTGTTAGCCATAACTACACAATTCATAACTGGCTTAATAGGCTCTGAGACCAAAGCTTGAAGAGCAACAGACTCTACAGGTAACCTAAAACCACATAATTCTGCCATAACACTAGAATTACCTGCCACTACAAAACACATCTTTTCACAACTAATATCGCCTTTTGTAGTTTGTACAGAGGAGATTTTATTTTTATTTTTTTTAATTCCAATAACCTCACAATTTTCAATAATATCTACACCCCAACTTGAAATAGCACGTGCATACCCCCAAGCAACTGCATCATGTCTTGCTGTACCTCCACGGGGCTGCCATAATCCACCAAGTATTGGATATCTTGGACCTTTTATATTTATTATAGGTATCATCTCTTTCATTCTAGCTGGACTAATCATTATTGTATCAACTCCATATATACGATTTGCATGACATGTTCTTTTCATAGCCCTAAGTTCATGTTCTGTTTGACACAACATCATGACACCTCTGGGACTAAACATTACATTATAATTTAATTCTTGAGATAAAGTTTCATACAATAATCGAGATTTTTCATAAATAGCTGCAGATTCTTCTTGAAGATAATTTGACCTTATAATTGTTGTATTTCTTCCTGTATTACCTCCGCCCAACCAGCCTTTTTCTAAAACTGCAACATCTTTTATTCCAAAGTTTTTGCCCAGATAATATGCAGTTGCTAATCCATGACCCCCAGCCCCAACAATAATAATTTTATAATTTTTTTTTGGATTACTTTTTTTCCAAGCTTTCTCCCACCCAAGATGGTTATTAAAAGATTCTTTTACTAATGAGAATGCAGAGTATTTTTTCATAATCGATAGAACTAATTTAATTGATTAATTGATTGATTGGGATACGAATGATTTAAACAAATACTATTTTACAAATAATAATAATATTCAATAGAAAAATTTAATATGTTTTTATTGAAGCCTTTCCTTTTGATTATATAGTAATTATAAGTATTTATTTCCAAAAAGTACGAATGATATGTTTTTCTTCTTTTTATTCATCATTTTAATAATAATATTGTTAGTTTATATCTTCAGAAAAGCCATCTTTATGGTTAAAAGTGACATTTTTTATGACAATTATCCCTTATTAACTGAACTCAAATTACAACTTAAAAATTTAGATATTGAATATAAAAAAAATGAGATAGATGACGATGAATATAAATCCATCAAGTTTGAAATAGAAAAAAGAATATTAAGAGAACTAAAAAATATTGACGAAAAAAAAATATCAAAATCATATTCTTCATACAACTTCAACAAAATATTTTTGTCACTTTCTATAGCTGTTGTTTTCATAACGACAGGTCTTCTTTATTGGCAGTTAGGAAACTATAATATAAAGGATAAGCCTTTTGATGATATCAAATTTGTTTCAGATGAGCTTACTCGGAGTAGATTAAATCAAATTAATGCTGAAATTCTAACTGAACAAGGAGATATTAATCTATCCGAAAATAATCAATTAAGAGAACTTGTTAATCAACTTAAAGAAATCCTGAAAAATCGTCCAAACGATTTAAAAGGTTATAACCTTCTTGTAGAAAATTCTGTCAGACTCGGAGACTTTCGAACTGCGCATAAAGCCTTTAAACATATTATAGAGAATATTAATAATATAGTTAATGCCTCAGATTACAGCAAACTAGCTGAATTAATGATAGCAGCCTCTGATGGTTATGTTTCTATTGAGGCTGAAAATAATTTAGTAAAGTCTCTACATTTAGATGGATCTAATACGAGAGCTCGATATTATTTTGGATTACTCAAGCTTCAGAAAAATGAGTTGGAAGAGGGATATAAAATCTGGAAAAATCTATTGACTGAAGAATCTGATGAAAGTCCATGGGCAATACTAATAAATCAAGATATTACTAGATTAGAAAATTTAATTTCATCTAATAATAATTTTCGTTCTTCAAAAGAAATTAAAAAACCTACTTATTTAAGTGAAGACGAACTAGACCTTATTTATGGCATGGTATCAAGTTTAAATGATAGAATTGAAAATGAAGGTGGTTCATTTGACGATTGGTTTAAACTTATTAGATCTTATTTAGTTTTGGGAGAAAAAGAGTTAGCTATTGAAAGATTTAATAAAGCTAAGGATATCTTTAAAGAAGATAACGAATTAATTAGAAAATTAGAAAATTTAATCAAAGACTTTAATAATTAATTAACTATGAATAAGTCAGTTACACAAAATGTACAAAAATTTCTAGAATGCATAAATAAAAGCGGTCCACTAGTTTGTTTTGATCTAGGAACCAAAACAATAGGTGTAGCCATATCTGATGAAACAAGAACAATAGCTAGTCCTGTTGTAGTAATCAAAAGAAAAAAGTTTGCCAAAGACCTTGAAAAAATTAAAGATTTAGAAAAAAAATACCAATTTACTGGAATTATCCTTGGTTTACCTATTAATATGAATGGGACAGAAGGTCCGAGATGTCAATCTACAAGATCTTTTGCTTCAAAAATCTCACTTTCTACAAAGAATTGTATATGTTTGTGGGATGAGAGATTATCTACTGTTGCAGCTGAAAAAAGTCTTATTTCTTCAGAAATTTCTAGGAAATCTAGAGCTAAGATTATTGATAAAATCGCAGCTTGTTTAATATTACAAAGTTTTTTAAATCGATTAAATCATTTATAATTTCTTATATTTATCATTGATAAATCCAATCATATGGATCTGAAAATACTGGCCTAAAATAAACTACAATTCTTCCATTTGATAAATTATTTACTAAATGTTTGTTTTTGATAGCATAACTACCAGAATTTGGGTCTTTCCATTGATCAATGCCGTGAAGTAAGTGTCTATCTAGTAAGTATGGTTGTTTAAAATTAGGAACAATTTTTTTAACATTACATTTTGTGAAAACTTTATTTCTGCATTCATTATATAATTCTGTGATGTCAGTATCAGATATTTTATTACTAGAAACACCATCATATATATTCCTAAAAAAATTTCTAAAGATTTTATGGGATCCCTCCCATACCACTAATGAAGCATTATTTTTAAAATTATTCATGATGGGTAATCCCAAAATAAAAGCATGATATTCTTTTGCAAATCTTCTTTTTTGTAAACCTAATGGTATTATTCCATCAATATGAGAGGCAAATCTTTTAATTCTAAAATTAAAAGATTTTTCACTCTCCAAAGTATCTTTTTTTGGATAGCCAGGCCAACAAATTGAAACTTGTCCTTTGTCCCAATACTGAATTTTAGTTCCAAAATAATTTGATATATTATCAATAATTTTTTTACTCAATTGTCTGTTACCAATCTTACCTTGAGAATTATTATCAAGAAAGTTAGTTCCCACAAACCATGTTGAGCCTGATCTAAAATCTTTATCCTTAATTAAATTTTGAGAAAATTTAAATTTTATTTGTTTTTTAGCCTCATTAATCCAATCATAGTGGTCATTGTCAGTGTTTAAAAAACACCATCCATTTTCACATAAATTAAACCAATTCTGTATCAAGATTTATTTCCTCTACTTATAATTATTTATCAGAAAAATTTACTGAGTTTATTGCTCTTTCAAGTATCTCTGGCTGATTGATTTTATTAATATTTTCTGAAATTATCTTCCTAAATAACTTAGCACCTTCTAACCCATAAACAGAATTAATAAGGTGTCTTAAAACACTAGAGGCTTTTCCTCCATCTAAAAGATGCTTTTCTAAGTATGGTATCATTGATAATAGTGCTTTACGTAATTTTTTATTTTTAGACATATAAGAATTTTCAACTTTATTAAAAATTTTTTCATCAGCATTTTGAAGAATTTTACTTGGATTTTTATATGCCTCTCTTCCTATCATACATCCATCCATCCCATAATCTATGAATTCAATTACGGTATTTAAATCTTTTATCTCCCCATTGATGCAAATTTCTAATTGTGAAAATTTATCTTTCATTCTTTTGACTATACCGTAATTGATTGGTGGTATTGTTCTATTATCTTTGGGGCTTAGCCCATTTAAGATTGCTTTTCTAGCATGAATGATGAAAGTAGATACACCAGTATCAGATACAGTCTCAATGAAATCAGGTAAAATAATGTTTGGATTTTGATCATCAACCCCTATCCTACACTTTATGGTTATGGGAACTCCGCCAGAGAATTTTATCATGGCATCAGTACATTTTGCAACTTGCTCTTTTCTCTTCATAAGTATTGCACCAAAATCTCCAGAGCTTACTTTATTTGAAGGACATCCTACATTTAAATTAATCTCGTCGTATCCCCAATCAGCACCCAGTTTTGTAGCCTCAGCTAATAATTTAGGATCACTTCCCCCTATTTGAAGTGCTAAAGGACGCTCAGCTTTTGAGAAATTAAGTAATTTCGATTTATTACCTTTTACTATAGCTTGAGCATTTATCATCTCAGTGTATAATAAGGTTTCCTTAGATAATAGTCTTAAAAAATATCTAAAATGCCTATCCGTTCTTTCCATCATTGGTGCTACCGAAAGAAGTCTACTAAAACTCATAATTAAACCCCAGGAGTTAAAGAATGTTGCATTATTTATTAATTTAATTAATGTTGATAGATCTGATATATTAACGTGTTAATTTAATACTATGTTTCTTTCTAGAAGAAAATTTTTAAATTATATTAATTGTACTGGTATAACTGCTATTTCAACGCCACTGTTTGGTTCAATTCAATCAAGTAATAATCATCATCTACTTAATTATTTTAACTTTTCAGTAGGAGAAATTAAAATAACTGTGGTTTCAGATGGAGGTTTCCAACTACCCATATCTTCAATTGATATTAATAGTTCAGAAGAAAGTCTAAAAAAACATCTGAAACACTATCATATGCCACAAGATCACATTTACATGAATACTAATCTTGCAGTTATTGAGGTTGAAAATAAAAAATTATTAATTGATGTTGGCTCTGGTTCCCGTTTTATAGGTAATACAGGCAAACTTTTTGATAATTTATTCAAAGCAAATATTGATCCAGAAAGTATTACAAATGTTTTTTTAACACACGCACATCCTGACCATATTTTGGGTATTAGAGACGATTTTGATGAAACTATTTTTCCAGATGCTGAATTTATGATTTCAGAAAAAGAATATGGTTGGTGGACTAAGAAAAATAGAGTGAATGAAGTTGATGAAACATTTATGCAGATGGTTTTATGGGCTCAAAATTCACTTAACGCAATAACTGAAATTTCTTTATTTAAAAATGAAAAATCTATTATGCCTGGTGTTACAGTATTTGAAACCTCTGGGCATAGCCCTGGACATTCAAGCATTTTGATAGAGAGTAAAGGATCAAAATTAATCATTGGTGGAGATATTATTAGAAATACTCACACCAGTTTAAAAAACCCAGATTTTATCCCTGATACTGACATGGATCCAGTTTTAGCACAAAAAACAAGGTTCAAAATTTTAGATTTATTAACTACAGAAAAAATTCCTTATCTAGGGTATCATTTTCCTTTTCCAGGAGTGGGATACATAATTAAAAACGAAAAAATATATGATTTTATTCCAGCATCAATTAGATGGTAGTCTAAGATTTTCACCAAAATTTTGAAATAATGGCTTAGAAACCTTGTCAGAAGAAGCATTCCATTCAGGATGCCATTGGACTGCTAAGCAAAAACCAATTGAATTTTTAATAGACAATGCTTCGGGTGTTCCATCATTTGCATAACCATCTATAACAACTCTTTTCCCTGGTTTTTTTATTCCCTGACCATGAAGAGAATTGACCATTACTTCGTTAGTTCCAAAAATTTGTTCAAAAACACTATTTTTATTTATAATTACCTTATGTCTTAAAGCAAATTGTTCTTCTAAAGTACCTTCTGGCGGCATTCTATGATTCATTCGACCTTGAAGGTCTCGTATTTCTGGATGTAATGTACCGCCAAATGCAACATTGAATTCTTGGAAACCTCTACATAAACCTAAGATTGGTTTACCTACCTTCTCACATGCTTTTATCAATGGTAAAACTAATTTATCACGGTCTATGTCAAAAAAACCATGAGCATCTGTTGCTTTTTCACCATAGAATGAAGGGTGTACGTTGGGTCTTCCACCAGTAAATAAAAATCCATCAAAATAGTTTAGTAATTCTGCAATAGTATAATAATTTGGTAAACTTGGAATGATTACTGGTAAAGCACCTGAGACCTCAGCAATGGCCTCAATATTTATTTTTCCAGAACCTTGAGCAGGATATTTATTATCAATTTTATAACTATTACCTATAATTCCTACCAACGGTTTTTTCACAACTTTATATTCAACCTCTTTTAAAAAATGTATGATACTGTATCTTATAAATTGTATCTTTTTTCAATGTAAAGGTCAAAAATGAAACCTATCGAAATCCATTTATCAGATTATAAAAAACCTGAGTTTGAATTTGAACAGGTTAATCTATATTTCAAACTTGATCCTGAAAAAACAGTAGTAAGTTCAGAAATTAAAATAAAACGTATAGTTAAAAATGGAAATAAACATTCCGCTCTTGTTTTAAATGGTAAAGAATTCAAATTAATTTCGTTAGCAATAAATGGTGTTTTATTAGATCAATGCGAATACAAAATATATAATGATTCTTTGGAAATTTCCTCTGATAAATTTAAGAATTCTACATTCACATTGAATTGTACGACTGAAATAAATCCTAAATCCAATACAGCTCTTGAAGGTTTATATCTGTCGAATGGAATTTATTGTACTCAATGTGAGCCAGAAGGATTTAGAAAAATAACCTATTTCCTTGATAGACCGGATGTAATGACAAAGTTTAAAGTTAGAATTGAGGGAAACTACAACTTTTTACTTTCTAATGGTAACTTAATTGATAGTGGTCAAGGTTGGGCAGAATGGAATGATCCTTGGCCTAAACCTTCTTATTTATTTGC
>CACBRT010000032.1 GCA_902541695.1 uncultured Alphaproteobacteria bacterium
ATGCAAAAATATCACAAAAACCTTTTTGTGCATAAAGTCAAATAGTTATGCCTAATAATAAATATAAAATTAGTGTATTAGTATACTGTTTTATTAAATTATCTTTGTTCGTATTCAATTTAAATTAAATTAAAGTGATATAAATGCTTTTAGCTATAGACGTAGGTAATACAAATACAGTTTTTGCAATTTTTGAAAAAAATCAAAAATTAGCACAGTGGCGCTGTTCAACATCTGAAGAAAGAACTGCAGATGAATATTATGTATGGCTTAAGTCTCTTATGGATTTAAATAATCTGCAATCAAATAAAATAATTGGTGTAATTTTCAGTTCTGTTGTACCTAAAGTAGGATTTAACCTTCGAATATTATCTGATAGGTATTTTAAATGCAGACCACTAGTTGTCAGTAAAGATAGTTGTAAATTGCCTATAAGGGTAGAAGTAGATGAAGGGACAAATGTAGGGTCTGACAGAATTGTAAATACTGCAGGGGCATTTGATTTATATAAAGGCAACTTAATTATAATTGATTTTGGTACTGCTACAACTTTTGATGTTGTTGGAAAAGATGGTGCTTATATCGGAGGTTCAATAGCTCCTGGGGTAAGTGTTTCTATAAAAGCACTACATGATGCTGCCGCTGCTTTACCTTATGTTGACGTTAGAAGGCCCAATAATGTAATTGGAAAAAATACAAAAGATTGTATTCAGTCGGGCGTATTTTGGGGTTATATTGGATTAATTGAAGGAATTATCAACAAAATTAGATCTGAATTTTCAGATAACATGACTACGGTAGCAACTGGTGGCTTAGCGCCACTTTTTGGCAGAGAGACTAAAATATTTGATTATATAGATCTTGATATTACAATGCACGGTATGAACGTAATTTATAATTTTAATCAAAATAAATAGAATATTTATTTTTTAAATTAATTAATTTTGGAAATATTAAATTGAAAAAAAGAATAACAATTATCATTGGTGGTGGAATTGCAGCTTACAAAAGCTTAGAACTTATAAGATTTTTACAATCTGAAAATTTTGAAATAATTCCTGTATTAACGAAAAGCGCCTCCAACTTTATTACCTCCTTATCAATTTCCGCAATTTCAAAAAATAAGGTCTATACTGATTTGTTTGATCTAAATGACGAAACAGAAATGGGGCATATACAATTATCAAGAGTTTCTGAACTTTTAGTGGTAGTACCTGCAACTGCAAATTTAATTTCGAAATTTGCTAATGGCATTGCCGATGACTTGGCGACTACTTTGGTATTAGCTACAGATAAAAAGGTAATATTGGCTCCTTCAATGAATGTTCGAATGTGGAACCATCCGGCTACAAAAGAAAATATTACAAAATTAAAACAATTTGGATTTGAATTGATTGGCCCCAATTCAGGAGAAATGGCATGTGGAGAATTTGGTTTAGGACGAATGGCAGAACCCGTTGAAATTAAAAATCAAATACTTTCATCACTCAAAAATAAAAAACTTGAGAATAAAAAAATACTTGTTACATCAGGAGCTACTATAGAAAGAATAGATCCAGTTAGATTTATTTCTAATGATTCTAGTGGCTTACAAGGTACATCTATTGCAAATGCATTGATTAGAAAAGGAGCACAGGTTATTTTTGTTACTGGAAAATCTAGTGTTGAAAAGCCACTAGGTGCAAAAATAATCAATGTAGAATCTGCTAGAGATATGAATAATGCTGTTTTTGAAAACGGACCATATAACATAGCAATTTGCGCAGCTGCAGTTTCTGACTGGTATGTTGAAAATATAAATTCAAAAAAAATTAAAAAAGGATCTTCAAAAAGACCTCAAATTTCACTAAAAGAAAATCCTGATATTTTATCTAATTTGTCAAAATCTAAAAATCGACCTGAGCTTGTCATAGGTTTTGCAGCTGAAACAGATGATCTCATAAAAAATGCAAAATTAAAATTGAGTCAAAAAGGTTGTGATATTATCATTGCTAATAAAATTGATAAGAAATCATCTGTATTTGGGAATTCAAAAAATAAAGTTTCAATTATTTCAAATAATAAAACTTTACATTGGCCCATAATGTCAAAAACTGAAATAGGTGAAAAACTGTCAGATTTGATTGAAAATCTTTAAAATTACCTTTTAAAAGAAAAAAAAGAAAAAAAATTAACTTTTTACTATCTTTTATTTGAAATTATGTCATTCTGTTTATGGGGGGAATTATTTTGGGTAAAAGCACTTCAGATCAATCTGAAAAGCTAGACCTCGCAATATACGCTTTAAGCGAGGTAGCCACAAAAAAGATTAAAACAGAAATCATCCTTTTAGAGGACGATATTCACGCTTTTTGTGAATCAATTCTTTTGAGAGATGAAGATGCTCAGATCAAACTCATTAACGATTTATGTAATGAATTTAACTCAACTAATTTGTTAATTGAAGAACTCGTTCCAAAAGCTGCAATGAAACTCGGTAATATGTGGAAAAAAGATCAAGTATCTTTTGTAGATGTTTCATTTGCTGTAGATAGACTACAAAAATTAATAAGAATATATGAAAAAAAATATCTAGGGCCTCTTTATTTTGACTTTAAAGGGCCTCCTGTTTTATTAATTTTACCTAAAAAAGAAACCCATAGTTTGGGAATTATAACTGCATCCATGATTATGAAAAAAAATGGTGTTAATCCATTCCTAGCTTTAGGTTATTCAAAAAGCAAATTGGCTGATTTAATTAATTCAATAAATTTTAAATTATTTGGAGTTTCCGTATCTTGTGACACAAGTATAAATGACTGTATTGAATTAAGTAAATTTCTTAGGAAAATCCAACCCAACACTCCAAGAGTATTAGGCTCTAAATTTGAATTTTCAAAAGAAAATAAATTGATAATCAAAGATTTATTTACCAAAATTACTTCAGACCCAATTGAAGCTATTAAATCCTTAGTTTAATTTATCTCAGAAGAAGTTTTAAATGTTTGATCTATACACATGGCCTACACCTAATGGTAGAAAAGTGTCAATTCTCCTAGAAGAATTGAAAGTAGATTACAATATTATTCCTATTGATATAGATAAGGGTGACCAATTTTCAGAAAAGTTTAAATCGATTTCTGTCGATAATAAAATACCAATAATTTATGATCATAATGAAAAAATTTTCATTCGAGAAAGTGGTATTATTTTAATGTACCTAGCTGATAAATTTGGAAAATTTATACCATCTGATGAAAATAGAGTTGATACCCTTCAATGGATAATGTGGCAAATGAGTTCTGTGGGTCCAATTTTTGGACAAGCACATCATTTCCTTTATTATAATCCTGGAAAGTCAGAATATTCAGAACTTAGATTTAAAAAAATTACTAATAAAATATATAAAATACTTAATAATCAGTTAGATAAATATAAATTTGTTTCTGGAGGTAAAAAAGGAAATTATACAATTGCTGATATGGCAATCTGGCCTTGGATTGCAAGACATAGACGCCATCAAGTGAATTTAAATGATTATCCAAGTGTATATCGGTGGTATAAAGAAATTTATAGTCGCCCTGCAGTTCAAAAGGGATATCATGTACCTCACTTTGAAGAGGAAATACCTCTTTAGTTAATAAAACTTTTCTTAGAGCTCTGAGAAATATACACCCCAATGCCAACAATAATAGCTCCAAATAATTGATAATTATTCCAAGTGCCTCCAAATATTGTAAGAATTATCATGACATAAAAAGCTGTGGCATTCATATGGATAGAGGCCAATCCTAACCCAATTTTTTTTATTCCAAATAACCAAAGAAATTGTGAAACTGTCATTCCAAGTAATGCATATACTGTTAATTGAAAATATTCTTTTAAAGAAGCCTCTATAATAAAATTATCATTGATCTTATTTAAAATCACCAAGATTAAATAAATAACTAAAATAAATGTAAAAGAGCCGGTCATACAAATAGTGGTCTGTCCAAGGGTAGAAAGATTTTGAAAATCAACAACATTTGCTCTAGATGCCCAAGCAAATAGAAAAACAGCTGCAATAGCGAGAATGGCTCCCCAAGAAACTTTTATCAGGTTTTCAGAACCTAATACAGCTACACAACCACCCACTATAGAAATAGCAACACCTATAACAAATTCCTTATTTAGAATTCTTTTATCTTGAATTAACTCAACTATTCCTGAGACAGCTGGAAATACAGCAAGAATGATCGTTATGGTTACTGGATCAGAAAAAATTTGACCATAAAGTAAAAGTATACTTCCACAGCCAAATCCTAAGCCACCCACAAATATTCCCCACCTCCAGTTAGCTTTCAAAAAATTTTCAAAACCATCCCAATAAATCCAAAGAGGTATCAAAATGGAAATGACTAAAATATGTCTTAAAAAATTTAATTGGATAGGATGCCATCCTTTATCCAATAGAAATTCAACTGCAACAAAACCTGATGCGAAGAAAAACATAGAAAAAAATAATGTTAAATTTGATATAAAAATTTGATTTTTCAAGATGATTTCTTTTTATTTAAAATATAGTAACCACCTAATTGATCTCTAAAACAAGTCAAGTAATTTGTTAACTTAACATTTACTGTTCCTAAAATTTTGGGAACAGAATTAACTATAATTTGTATTATTTTCTTTCAGCGATATTTTTAATTAGATATGAAAGTAAAATAAAAAATAAATAAAAAATTCATAATTTTGTCACATTAATATATTTTACTACTTTTTTTTAAGGAAACAAATATATGAGAATAGCAATAAATGGGCTTGGCAGAATTGGAAAATTAGTTTTTAGGCATCTTCTTGATAAGAATTTGCATAAAAAACTTATATTGATTAATGAAAAAAATGGTTCTATTTCAGAAAACGCTCATTTAATTAAATATGATAGTATACATGGGATATGGGACAAAAATATTCGAATTAAAGCTGAAGAAATAAAATTCAAAAATAAAAAAATAAAATTTTTTAATTTTAGTACTATTGAAAATATACCATTACGAAAAAATAAAATTGACTTGGTTATAGACTGCACTGGATCCTTTAAACAATTTGATCAGATCTCTAAATATTTAAAACAAGGCGTAAAAAAAGTCTTAATTTCAGCTCCAGTTCATGATGATAGGGCCTTAAATTTAGTATATGGTATCAATTCCCACTTATTTAAAAATAGTGATTTAGATATAATAACAGGAGCAAGTTGTACGACAAATTGTCTTGCTCCTATTGTAAAAGTCATAGAAGAAAAATTAGGTATTTTAAGGGGTTCTATTACAACAATACATAATTCAACAAATTCACAGATAATTTTAGATAAACCAGGAACTGACATTAGAAGATCAAGATCTGCTTTCAATTCGCTGATCCCAACAAGTACAGGATCTGCTAAGGCAATTTCTTTAATTTATCCAAACTTAAAAGGTAAATTAGATGGCTATGCAGTAAGAGTACCTGTTTTAAATAGTTCTTTAACTGACTGTGTATTCGATTTAAAAAAAACCACCAATCGAGAAGAAGTAAATAATTATTTCAAGATAGCTTCAAAAACATATTTAAAAGGCATTTTAAATTTTGAAGAAAAACCATTAGTTTCTAATGACTTTGTCAATAATCCTAATTCAGCAATTATTGATGGAACTTCTACAATGGTAATTAATAAAAAAATGCTCAAAGTATACGCTTGGTACGATAATGAGTGGGCTTACAGTTTAAGGCTTATTGACTTAGTGGAGATGATTATTGAAAAATATAAATGAGGCTACTTCTTATCAAAAAAAAAATAATTTTATCACACTAATATTAATAACAACTAGTTATTGGTTTTTTATGCTCTCCGATGGAGCTTTAAGAATGCTAATTCTCCTTTATTTTTATAAATTAGGATTTTCACCCATTACATTAGCATATATTTTTTTACTCTATGAATTTCTTGGTATGATCACTAATTTAAGTGCAGGTTGGATAGCTAAAAATTTTGGTTTGAAATCAATATTATATTCTGGAATGACCTTGCAAATTTTGGTGCTTTTTTTTCTTTCATATACTGCAGTTGATTGGAACTCATATATAGGAATCTTAACTGTAATAATTTGCCAAGGACTATCTGGAATAGCTAAAGACCTCACTAAAGTTAGTAGCAAGTCAGCAATTAGAATATTGGCTCCTGTAAATAAAAGCTCTACCTTATTTCATTGGACTTCGTGGCTCACTGGATCCAAAAATTCAATAAAAGGATTAGGATTCTTTTTGGGTTGTTTATTACTTGTATTTTTCGATTTTAAAAATTCAGTCCTTATTCTATCTTCTATACTCGCCTTACTTTTCCTCTGCGTTATAATTAAGATGCCACAAATGAAAGAGGAAATAAAAGGAACCACAAAACTTAAATCAATATTTTCATTATCTACGGATACTAGAATAAATTATTTATCTATAGCTCGTCTATTTTTATTTGGTGCTAGAGACGTTTGGTTTGTGGTAGGAATACCTTTATACTTTACAAGTGCATTAACTTTTGGAGAAAGATTTTCAGAAGATACCGCTTTTTTGTTAATAGGTATTTTTATGGCTTGTTGGATAATTCTATACGGAATTTCACAAGTCTTAGCCCCTCGCATGATATCAAAACAAATAGAACTGAAACCTGCAAAAACAATTAGAAAACTTATTTCAATACTTATTATTTTTCCAGCTATTATTGTATTAATATCTTATTATAATGGATCACAACCAACTTTTTTTCTCACAATTTCCATTGTTGCACTTTTACTATTTTTTGGTTTTTTCTTTGCTTTAAATTCAAGCTTACATTCATACTTAATATTGTTATTTAGTTCAAAGGATACAGTAACCTTAAATGTTGGATTTTATTATATGTCCAATGCCGCTGGGAGATTGTTAGGGACACTTCTATCTGGAATTAGTTTTCAAATTGGAGGTTTAACTACATGTCTAGCTATCTGCTCTTTAATGTTAATTTTATGCCTAATTTTTTCGCAAAAAATCATACTGAAATAATAAAGATCTTAAAAATGACAAATCTTCATATTAATTTCACATTTTGATTATATTATGTTAAAACAAGATAAAGTTTCTAAAAAATCATATAATCATAAAGAAACTTCAACAAAAGGTACAGGCTATGAGAACACGTGATTTAGTATTTCCATTTTTTTTATTTGCTAGCTTCTTAATAGCTTCAAGCACAATGTTTGCTTTTGTTGATAAACCAAGTTATCTAATCCCCTTATTTGTTTTTTTTTCATGTACGATATTTTGGTTATACATAAAATCCTCAATTTTGTTTGAAGAAAAAATTAATACAAATAACAAAAATGAGCCATTAAAAAAAGAAGACAAAACTGATTTGTCTGATAGTATAGAATATATTTTAGAAGCTATTCCATCTGCAATAATTATTATTGATAAAACTGGTAAAATTACATTCACAAATACAGGATCAAAAATTCTGATGCCAGGAATACTTAAAGTCGGCAATCATATATCTACAATTTTTAGATCCCCAGTTTTTTTAGAAGCCGTTGATAGGGCAATTGCTGATAGGAAAAATATAAAAATAACATTTGATTCTCCAATACCCTTATTTCAACATATTAGAGTACACTTTGTACAAATGCCTAAAGATAGTTTTTCAGCTAGTGAAGGTCATATTCTTTTGAAATTTTCAGACCAATCAAAGAATATAATGATTGAACAAATGAGAAGTGATTTTATTTCAAATGCAAGCCATGAGTTAAGAACACCACTAGCTTCGATTATTGGCTTTATAGAAACAATACAAGGTCATGCGAAAAATGATAAAGCCAATAGAGAGCTTTTTTTATCCATGATGCATGATCAAGCTGTAAGGATGCAAAGATTAGTAGACGATTTACTTTCTCTATCTAAATTAGAACTACAGGAAAATTCTCCTCCTTCATCTAATTGTGACGTATTCGAAGTAATAGATAAAATTGTTAAAAGTTTTCTACCTTTGGCTAAAAAATATAAAGTTAAATTAACTAATAATTTGCCTTTGAACTTATCAAATATTGTTGGGGATGAAGTTCAAATGCAACAATTATTTTCAAACCTTATCGAAAATGCTTTGAAATATTCTGGTGAAAAATCAGAAATTCGAATTGAGCTCGTCAAAAAACAAAAAAATAGAAAATCAGAGAGTAATATGATGGGTATCCAAATAATAGATAATGGTAAAGGAATTCCAACTGAACATATTTATAGGCTCACAGAAAGATTTTATAGAGTAAATGCTGATTTGAGCAGAGAACGACAAGGAACTGGTCTTGGGTTATCTATAGTTAAACATATTCTTAACAGACATAAAGGTGAATTAGAAATTGAATCTGTTCCCGAGAAAGGAAGTATTTTTACTACTTGGTTACCAGTAAGTAAAACAGATTTTAAACTAACTAAGAGAGATAAAGCTGCTTAATTTTTAAATATTATTCATAATTACAGTAAGTTATAAAATAAATTTTTGTCATAAAATTTTAACATTTTTTTTAATGCCAAATGTCATATTACGTTTGGCTTCAGCCAACAAATTGCCGATTTGTATAGTGGCATTAACAAAATTATATTCATAAATAGGAGTAATTTTATGATTAAAACAATTAAATTAGTTTTTAGTATTTTCAGTATTTGTATATTCTCAATATTCTCTATTTCTTCATTGAATGCTAGAGAGGGTAATCAAATATCTATAGTAGGTTCTTCTACCGTATTTCCTTTTGCTACTATAGTAGCAGAAAGATTTGCAAAAAATACAAATTTCAAAGCACCAGTTATAGAATCTACCGGATCTGGTGGGGGTTTAAAACTTTTCTGCGCTGGAATTGGTCTGGAGCATCCAGACGTAACTAATGCAAGTCGCGCAATTAAATCTAGTGAAAAGGAGACTTGTGAAAAAAATGGTATTACACCAGTTGAATATTTAATTGGATATGACGGGATTACTTTCTCTAATAGTAATGCTGTTAAACAGCTCTCATTAACTAAAGAAGATATATTCAATGCAGTTTCAGCAAAAGTTTATAAAAATGGCGACATGATAGATAATCCATACAATAAATGGAGTGATATAAATTCATCACTTCCAGCTGTTGAAATTGATGTATTAGCTCCACCACCTTCATCAGGTACAAGAGATGCATTTGTTGAATTAGTTATGCATAGTGTTTGTAAGAAAAAATATGAAATGGATAAAAAAACATATAAAGCTAATTGTTCTGCCTTAAGAGAAGATGGAGCAGTAACAGAAGTAGGTGAAAATGATAATCTTATTATTGAAAAGCTTGCGGATAACTCATCTCGTTTCGGTATTTTTGGTTATTCATTCCTTGATCAAAATAGAGATCGTGTGCAGGGTTCAATAGTAGATGGAGTAGGACCATCTATGGATACTATTGCGGACGGGAGCTATAAGGTAAGTAGACCTTTGTTTTTTTATGTTAAAAAAGAGCATATTGGTGTAGTACCTGGAATTCAAGAATATGCAGATTATTTCATGAGTTTAGCTGTAGAGGGCAGTCCTTTAGAAGCTGCTGGCTTGATACCAAACTAATATATTTTATATTAATTATATAAAATACTATTGATTAATTTAGAGCCGCAGTTAAAAAAGATTGTGGCTCTATTTTTTTGTAAGTCTAAAATATTAGGAAATCTAAATGTCATTTTCTACACTTCTTTTGCTAATATTTGCATTTTCTTTGTGTAGCTTCTTTTTTTCATCTAGTTCAGCATTCAAGAAAATTAAGTCTGCTACAAGTAGACCTTCTGCTCTTCCTAAGCACTATGGACAATATTCTTTAGCTTGGACCCTATTTCCAGCATTTTTATTACTAATAGTTTTTACAATCATCGGCCCAATTTATGTTGACAATTTTTTCAAACAACAAATTGCCTTAACAGAAGCCAGTTATGATAAAGCTAAAATTGAATTAGTTTTAGCCATGATTAAGAATATTTCTAATGGATCTATATCAAGTGATGAACCCAAAATATTAAAATTAGCTGAAGAATATAGTAATTATCTTTCTAAAATTTATTTATTTAGAACCTTATCAGTCTTATTACTTTCTTCAATATTAGGTATAATTATATCTTCTAACATAAATATTTTAAAAAATTCTAGAGTTAAAGTCGAAACATTTTATAGAATTTTATTTTTTGTAAGCGCTGTAATAGCAATTTTTACAACTGTAGGCATTATTGCATCTCTACTATATGAATCATTGAGATTTTTTGCCCTATACCCATTTTTTGATTTTTTATTCGGTTTACATTGGGCTCCTAATATTGCAATTAGATCTGACCAGGTTGCAGCACAAGGTTCGTTTGGAATGTTACCAGTGCTAATAGGTACAATATTAGTTGCTCTTATAGCTATGATTGTGGCTTTACCAATAGGTCTATTTTCCGCTATATATTTGGCTGAATTTGCATCAAAAAGAGTGCGAGATATTATTAAACCAACTTTAGAGGTTTTAGCAGGTATTCCAACAGTTGTTTATGGTTATTTTGCTGCCTTAACAGCAGCTCCATTTATAAGAAAAATAGGAATGACATTAGGGTTAGACGTTAGCTCTGAATCTGCTCTAGCGGCAGGAGCAGTTATGGGTATAATGATAATACCTTTTATATCATCACTATCTGATGATATAATTAATTCTGTCCCTCAATCTTTGAGGGATGGGTCCTTAGGACTTGGTGCAACAAAAGCAGAAACAACTATTAAAGTTGTATTGCCCGCAGCATTTCCAGGTCTAGTTGGTGCTTTTCTTTTAGCTGTTAGTAGGGCTATTGGAGAAACAATGATAGTAGTAATGGCAGCCGGTCTAAGTGCTAATCTTACGATTAACCCCCTAGAAACAGTTACCACTGTTACAGTTCAAATTGTTTCACTGTTAACAGGTGATACTGAATTTGATGATATTAAAACCCTTTCTGCATTTGGCTTAGGTTTAGCTCTATTTGCTTTTACATTAATTTTGAATGTGATTGCTTTAGTTGTTTCTAGAAGATTATCTGAACAATATGATTAATAGGTGCTTTTCATTATGATTGATAAAAATATAGATCAACTTAAGAGACTTAAACTTAGGAAAAATGCAGAAATGAGATTAAAAGTTTATGGTATTTTATCAATATCATTAGCTTTAATTATGCTATCAACTTTAATGATATCTATTGGTTTAAGTGGTTATTCAGCTTTACAACAAGCTTATGTGAAGTTGGAAATTAATGTAGATAGCAAAAAAGTTCTGGATGAAAAAGGTGGTTTTTCTAATCAAAAAGCCCTCTTAGTAAATTGGGATGGGATTGTAAGTAACTCTTTTATTACTAATTTCCCAGAAATTACCAAAAGATCTGAAAAAAGATCCTTAAGAGCATTAATGTCTTCAAATGCAGGTTATGAACTAAGACAGTATTTTCAAAAAAATCCTGATGACTTAGATGAAAATATTACTATTTGGCTAAGTGCTTCAGATGATTTTGATCAATATATGAAGGGTCGGTTTAATACATCAGTTGACGAAAAAGATCGAAGGTTAAGCAATCAACAATTAAAGTGGATTGATTTTTTAGCCATGGAAAAAATATCAAAGTTGAAATTTAATACCAGTTTCTTCGTTAACGCCGATTCTAGAGAACCCGAAAGCGCAGGTATTTTAGGCGCTGTAGTAGGATCTACTTTAACTCTAACTATTACGATTTTATTTGCATTACCACTTGCTGTTATGGCTTCTGTTTATCTTGAATATTTTGCTAAACCAGGACGACTCACAGATTTTATTGAAGTCAATATAAATAATTTAGCTGCAATCCCATCCATAGTTTTTGGTCTCCTGGGTTTATCTGTTTTTTTAGGTTTTTTTGGTCTCCCGAGATCCGCTCCTTTAGTCGGGGGGCTTTGTTTAGGCTTAATGACAATACCAACAATCATTATTGCATCACGGGCATCAATAAGAGCTGTACCACCCTCTATAAAAGACGCTGCTTTGGCATTGGGTGCATCTAGGATGCAAGCCGCTCTACATCATGTTTTACCTTTAGCAGCGCCTGGCATTTTAACAGGAACTATAATTGGAATGGCACAAGCTCTTGGTGAGACTGCTCCACTTTTAATGATTGGAATGGTTGCTTTTATAATCGAAACACCAGATAGTTTTACTTCAGCAGCTACGGCAATGCCAGTCCAAATATTTATGTGGTCAGACAGTGCAGAAAGAGCTTTTTATGAGAGGAGCTCCTTAGCTATTTTATTCTTGGTTGGTTTTTTAATAATCATGAACTCGTTAGCAGTATTTTTAAGGAGAAAGTTTGAAAAAAAATGGTAGATAAAATAAATAACCTTAAATTTAAAACAAAGAATGTAAGCGTTTTTTACGGATCTAAACAAGCGATAAACAAAATAAGCTTGGATATAGAAGAAAAACAAATTACTGCATTAATTGGTCCTTCTGGATGTGGAAAATCTACATTCCTAAGGTGCCTTAACAGAATGAACGATGTTATATCAAATTGTTCAGTTAATGGTAAAATACTTCTAGATGGGAACAATATATACAGTGATGAAATTGATCCTGTCTTATTGAGAGCAAAAGTTGGAATGGTTTTTCAAAAGCCAAACCCATTTCCAAAATCTATTTTTGAAAATATTGCTTATGGACCAAGAATTCATGGTATTGGTAACAATAGAGCCGAACTTACTGATTTAGTACATCATAGTTTAGAGCAAGCTGGATTAATAGATGAAGTAAAAGACAGATTAGATGATATTGCAACAGGTTTATCTGGTGGACAACAGCAGAGAATTTGTATTGCGCGCGCTATAGCTGTCAATCCAGATGTCATATTAATGGATGAACCTTGTTCTGCATTAGATCCTATTGCAACTGCTAAAATTGAAGAATTAATGAGTAGTCTATCAAAATCCTATACCATTATTATAGTTAC
Source organism: uncultured Alphaproteobacteria bacterium (assembly GCA_902541695.1). Lineage (GTDB taxonomy): Bacteria > Pseudomonadota > Alphaproteobacteria > Rhodobacterales > Rhodobacteraceae > CACIIZ01. The sequence continues at coordinate 12,997 of CACBRT010000032.1, forward strand.
ACATTCGATGCAACAAGCAGGTCGTGTTTCGCAAAAAACTGCCTTTTTTCATATGGGTGATCTCATTGAATATGGAGAGACTCCCAAAATATTTACACAACCTGATCAACAGAAAACTCAAGATTACATTACAGGGAGATTTGGATAAAATGTCAGATCATATTTCTTCTCAATTTAATAATGATATTATGTTTATAAATTCAAATTTGACCAAAATGGGAGGAATTTGTGAAGATAATTTGAAAAAAGCAATAAAGGCTATGACAAAAAATGATTCTAAACTCGCTGAACAAATTATAAGTAAAGACGAAGAATTAGATCAAATAGAAAACCAAATTGATGATGTAGTTATAAAAACTATTGCTCTAAGGCAACCTGTAGCGGACGATTTACGCTTACTCTTCGCAGCTATTAAAATAGCTGCTGCTTTCGAAAGGATTGGAGACCTAATAAAAAATATTGGAAAAAGAACTTTATCTATATCAGAGGAAGAGCCCTTAAAATTAAAAGCTCCCATTTCTGACCTTGGTAAACAAGTAAATCTACAATTAACTAAAGCAGTAAACTCTCATACAACTAAAGATTCTAAGCTAGCACTAGAAGTCTGGAATAGTGATATTGAAATTGATAAAATTTACAATTCTTTAACTATAGATCTGGTTGCTGCATTAAGAAAAAAGAAACAAGTTGAAGTTGGATCACATCTGCTTTTCATAGCCAAAAATCTTGAAAGAATAGGTGATCATACTACTGAAATTGCTGAGATGGTTTATTATATAATCACAGGACAGCAAATGGATAAAAGTGCCAGACCTAAAAAAAGCTTTTAATTATGGATTGTAAAATATGAAAAAAAAAATTCTTTTAGTTGAAGATGATAAATCTCTGCAACAACTAATTACTTATAATTTCAAAAAAGAGGGTTTTAAAATTGACACTATAAGTGACGGAGAAGAAGTAGTTTATCAAATTAGAGACAATATTCCTGATCTAATCTTACTTGATTGGATGTTACCTAATATTTCAGGAATTGAAATTATAAGACAATTAAAAATTAATAAAAATACTAATAAAATTCCTATAATTATGTTAACAGCAAAAAGTGAAGAGCCTGATAAATTAAAGGCTTTTGAGATAGGTGCTGATGATTACTTAACTAAACCTTTCTCAACTGCCGAATTATTAGCAAGGACTAGATCTTTACTTAAAAGGAATAAATTTCAGGAAGATACTGAGATTATTATTTTCCACGATATAACTTTAAATACAGAAAAAAGAAGAGTTAACAGAGGAAAGAGAGCTGTAAAGTTAGGACCAATGGAATATAAATTACTTGAGTTATTCATCAGTCGTCCTGGAAGAGTTTACGATAGGTCTCAATTGTTAGATATTATTTGGGGTAAGGAAATTTATGTAGAAGAAAGAACAGTAGATGTTCATATAGGTCGCTTAAGAAAAGCCTTGAATAGAGGTAAGGATGCAGATCCTATTAGAACAGTACACGGAGTTGGTTATTCTCTAGATGAAACGTATAAGAAAAAATAATTTTGAAAATTATAACCAAATTGGATTGGTCCATGCGCGATTTCCTTTTTGATCTATTATAGTAACCCTGATCCAAGGACTTCCCTCACATCTGCCAAATGGAATTTCATTTCGATTATTATTATCACAAATTATGTATTTTGAGGCAGTACCTTCCCCACATATAACTAACCTTTCAATTGGAGAAGAAGCAACATGGACCGAGCCATTATCTATTATAATATCTTCTATTATTGGACCTTGTGAACAATAGTAATTTCCAAGTTTTAATCCTTCTAAGATTTTATCTGGTGAATTTTCATCACATTTTACCATAACCCATGCACCAAAATAATCTCGAACTTTAAAGTGAGCATCATCAGTCGCCATTATGTTTAATTTTCTTCCGTTATTTAAAAGTGAATCTAAAATAGCGAAACCATCACCTCTTTCTTGAAAGGCAGAGCCATGATTATAACATTCAACAGCATCAACATTTTTTATAGATAATGCATCCTTTAAGGTGACTCCTGACCACT
>CACBRT010000033.1 GCA_902541695.1 uncultured Alphaproteobacteria bacterium
AGTTCTAAAAATATCATGTCGAACTTTTAGGAATTAATAAAATTCTATATATGAATGAAAAAGAAAATAAAGCGGTTAAAACTAATACTATCGTTGGAGCAGGTGAACTATCTATATAAAAGCTTAAATAGGTACCAAAACACATAGAAAACATACAAACTAATACTGAAAAATAGAGCATGTTTAAGAAATTTCTTGTAAGAAGAAAAGCTATAGCACCGGGTGTTATTATTAAACCAACAGCTAAAATCAGACCTGTTGCAGAGAGGGTTGCTACTACTGTTAAAGAAATTATTGAAAGTAAGATATAATGTAAAACACCTACTTTTAATCCAGAGGCCTTAGCCTGAACCAAATCAAAAGAATATAATAAAAAATCTTTCCATTTTAATATTATTATTGAGGAAACAAATATAGATACAGGTATTATTGTTTTTATTTCATGACTTTCAACACCTAATAAGTTTCCAAATAAAATATGATCGAGGTGAATGTTCGTATTTACAAAAAAATATAAGATCATCCCTATTCCAAAAAATCCAGAAAATAAAACACCCATAACTGTGTCTGCCTTTAATCTACAATTATTAGAGATATAACCAGTAAGAACTGCACATGATAAACCACTTATAAAGGCACCGATTAAAAGAGGTATATTTAAGATAAAAGCAATCATAATTCCTGGTAAAATCGCATGACTAATTGCATCACCTAAAAGAGCCCATCCCTTTAATATTAAAAAACACGATAAAAGTGCAGTTGGTATTGAAATAATTAACGAAATAATAAAAGCGTTAATCATAAAACTATACTTAAATGGCTCAACTAATATGTCAAAGTTTAACATTCAATGATTTCCCAAAGTAATGTTGGATTTTCTCCATTTAGAAGTAAGACCATACTTTGGAGCAATAATAAAAAATAATAAAAATAATATAAATTGAAGGGTAACGATAATTCCACCAGTAGCACCATCAAAAAAATAGCTTAAATATACTCCAAAAAAACAAGTAGATGCTCCTACTAAAATAGATACTATAATAAGGTACTGGAAGCGATCACATATTAAATAAGCAATAGCACCCGGGATAATAACTAAAGCAATGACGAGAAAAGCCCCAACTGTTTGCAGAGCTGCAACAATAGATGCAGATAATAACGTAAAAAATAAAGCTTTTATCAATCTTGGGTTTATACCTATTGTTCTTGAATGGTTTTCATCAAAAAATGAAACCATTAGATCTTTCCATTTAATGCATAATATCAAAAGAGAACAAAAACCAATAATTCCAACTTGAATTATATCCTCAAAAGAAATTGCTAGAATATTACCCATAATTATGGTCTGAACAGAAATAGACATGGGGTTGATGGAAATAATGAATAACCCTAATCCAAAAAAAGATGTAAAAATTATTCCAATAACAGCATCTACTTTTAGACCAGAGCGCTCTGAAAGAAATAGCATTGTACCTGCCGCTATGCCTCCTGAAATAAAAGCTCCAAAGGCAAAAGGAATTCCAATAGCATATGCAATAGCTACACCAGGAACAACAGAATGAGACAATGCATCGCCTATTAATGACCAACCTTTTAGCATTAAAAAAGAAGATAAAAATGCACAAACAATACCTACTAACGTAGAAACCCACATTGCATTAATCATATAGTTGTAATTAAAGGGTTCAATGAGTTGCTCAATCATTTTTTATCTTTTTTTAAGGGTACATTACCATATTCAACAAAGGGCCGTTCGTCATCTGTTAAAATAGAGACTTCCCTTTTATCACCATCTTCATGTAGATCTCTACCACCTAATGAAAAATGTCTAAGAACACCTCCAAATGCATTTTCTAAATTTTCTCTTGTAAAAACATTTTCTGTTAAACCAAATTTTAAAATGGTTCCTTTTATTAAAATCGACCTATCACAAAATTCAGGAACTGAGCCCAAATTGTGTGTTGAAATTAACATGACTTTACCTTCTTTACGGAATTCATTTAGAAGATTGATTATCTGGTCTTCTGTTTTAACATCTATTCCAGTAAAGGGCTCATCTAATAGGATTGTTTTACCTTCTTGAGCTATTGCTCTAGCTAAAAAAACTCTTTTTCTTTGACCACCTGACAATTCCCCAATCTGATTGTTGCTAAATTCTAACATACCCACTCTGGATAATGCCTCTTCAACTGCAAAATGATCGCTTTTTTTAGCAATCCTCAAAAATCCCATGTGTCCATAACGACCCATCATAACCACATCTTTAACTAACACTGGAAAAGACCAATCGACTTCTTCAGACTGGGGAACATAGGATATTAAGTTTGTTTTAAGAGCATCTGAAACAGATTTTCCATTAATATTTATAGTACCTTCAGAAATTGGCAAAAATCCCATAATAGCTTTAAAAAGAGTGGATTTTCCAGCACCATTTACACCAACTAGAGCAGTTATTGTACTGTATGGAATTTCAAAACTAGCGTTCCATAAAGCTCTATGACCATTTCTATAGCTAACTGTAACATTTTTTACTGACAAGCTTATTGATGAGTTATTCATTTAAAATCTCATTGATTTTGAAAATTTAATCCTTTTTCTACTGTTTCATAAGTTGATCTCAATAAATCCAGGTATGTTGGAACAGGTCCATTTTTATCACTTAATGAATCTACAAAAAGAATACCACCAAAATTTATTCCTGTTTCTTTAGCAATTTGCTTTGCTGGTGTCTGAGTTACAGTACTTTCGCAAAAAATAGTTGGAATTTTGTTTTCTTCGATTTTATCAATCACATTTTTAATTTGCATTGGTGTTCCTACTTCGTCTGCATTCATAGGCCAGATGTATAATTCCTGGAGTCTTAAATCTCTTGCAAGGTAACTAAATGCTCCCTCACAAGTAACTAACCACCTATGTTTCAAAGGAATATTTAATATTTTCTTTTTTAAAGGCTCAATGGTTGAAATAATTTTTTGTATATATTCATAAGCATTATTTGAATATAGTTCTGCATTTTGATTATCATATTTTGAAAGCGCATTAACAATATTATCTATGTAAATCAGCGCCTCATTTAAACCCATCCATGCATGGGGATTTGGTTTTCCTTTATAATCACCTGATTTGATGTTTATATTATCAATGCCTTTTGAAACAATTATGGATGGAACATCATCATTCAGGCTGGAAAAAAATTGCTCAAACCACAATTCTAAGTTCATTCCATTCCAAAAAATTAGGTCAGCATCATATGCTTTAACCAGATCTTTTGGTGTTGGTTGATATCCATGTATTTCAGCACCTGGCTTAGTAATAGACACCACATCAGCAGCATCACCTGTTATATTTTTAGTTATATCAGAAATTATGGTGAAAGTAGTAACGACTTTTAATTTTTCATTTGCATGTAATTCAAAGTTTATAAAAAAGAATAAAAATATAATTAGAGAATTTTTAAAAAACCAGTTCAACACTTTACCTCAAAGTTTAATAGAAATAGATAATTCAAGATTGTAATTAGTGTCAAGAATTGAAATCGATGATTTTCAATTTAAAGTAATAATTTTTCTAATTAACCAATATTTCAGTTAATTCAGTTACACATTGGTTTAAAAATTCAGAACCATTTTTTGATTCCACATTTAATCTTACAAGAGGTTCAGTGTTTGAACTACGTAAATTAAATCTCCAATCTTTGAAAACAAGTGAAAGACCATCAAAATCATCATAGGATAAATACTGGCCATCAAAATATTTTAAAACTTTTTCAAATATTTTTTTTGGTTGACTTATTGTAAAATTAATTTCGCCAGAGCTAGGAAATTTCTCTATCCTATCTTTAATTAATTCAGAAAGTTTTTTTCCAGTTTTACCCATAAGCTCTACTATAAGCAACCAAGGTATCATACCACTATCACAGTAAGAAAAATCTCTAAAATAATGGTGTGCAGACATTTCTCCACCATAAATAGCATTATTTTCACGCATTGATTTTTTAATAAAAGCATGACCAGTTACAGATGCAATAGAAAATCCATTATTATTTTTTACTATATCTTGTATGTTCCAAACCACTCTGGCATCGTGAATAATTTTGGAACCAGGCTCTTTTAATAAGAAGCTTTCTGCTAATAACCCAACAATATATTCACCTGGAACAAAAACTCCAAATTCATCAAAAAAGAAACAACGGTCAAAATCACCATCAAAAGCAATACCAATATCAGCTTTATTTGAAATCACTAAATTTTTATTTATTTGATGGTTTTCTTTAAGTAATGGATTGGGTATGCCATTAGGAAAACTAGGGTCAGGATTATGCTGACATTTAATGAAATTTAAATTTTTAGTTTTTTTTAATAATTTTTTTTCGAAATGATCAAAGGTGGGACCCAAAGCACCATTACCCGAATTAATTACAATATTGAGAGTAGGCAGAAGTTTTACATCTATAAATGTTAGTAATTTATTAACATAAGCAATTTTACTTTCAGAACATTTATCAAAAAGTAACCCTTTATTTTTTTTAATTGAAAAAATTTTTTTTTCAGCTGTTTTTTTTATATTAATAAATTCACTTTCATCTAAAGGTTGGGATTGAGATTTTACCATCTTAAGGCCATTAAAAGAGATTGGATTATGTGATGCCGTAACCATAATCCCACCACAAGCTTTAAAATGTGTTGTAGCCCAGTACACTTCTTCAGTACCAGCGATACCAATATCATAAACATTTACACCTTGATCCATTAATCCTTTTGATAAAGAGTTAGACAATTCTGGGGATGATTCACGCACATCTCTTCCCAAGATAACGACTTTAGGATCTATAATCTCTGCAAAAGCACAACCAATAACATAGCAAATATCACTATTAAAATTGACACCTAATTCTCCGCGAACGTCATAAGCTTTAAAACAAGAAAGTTCTTTGTTCATTTTTAATTATTTATTTTTAACTTATTGGCAACAAAATTTATTCCAGCTATATAACCTTTTACTGAGCCGCAATCAAATCTGTTACCTTTTAATTTTAAAGTTTCAACCTTATTTTCTTTTGCTAAAAGATTAATAGCATCAGCAAGTTGTATTTCTCCACCTTTTCCAACTGTTTGGTTTTCTAAGATATCAAAAACTTCTGCAGTTAGTACATATCTACCAATAGAAGCTGAATTAGAGGGGGCTAAATTCTCCTCTGGTTTTTCTACTAAACCTTCAACGTTGCCATTTATTGAGTTATACTGGACTACTCCATAATTAGAAATTTCCGAACCAAAAATTTCCATAACTGAAAGTTGGATTTTTCTATTTTTTTCAAAAGCGCTTACTAAATCAGAAGTTACACCTTTTTCTTCACTAACTATAAAATCATCAGCTAAAAGAACTGCAAAAGGATCATTACCTACGGCTCTTTTGGCACATAAAACCGCATGTCCCAAACCTAGAGGCGCAGGTTGTCTTACAAATAGACATTCAATACCTTCAGGTAATATATTCCTAACCATATCAGCTTGTTTAATTTTACCTTTTGACCTTAGTGCCATTTCTAATTCTTGATTATTATCAAAATGGTCCTCAACCGCTCGTTTATTTCTTCCTGTAATAAAGATCAAAGTATCAATACCAGCCTGAACTGCTTCTTCTGCAGCATATTGAATTAATGGTTTATCGATTATGGGAAGTAATTCTTTTGGCATGGCTTTGGTTGCAGGTAAAAATCTAGTACCTGAACCAGCAACTGGAAAAACAGCCTTTTTTACTTTTAACATATTAAAATCCTTTTTTTACATTTAAAAAAAAGAAATTTAAAAAGAAAGTGTGAAATCAAAAGTTTAAAATCGATAACCATCAATTGTTTTTTTTCTAGGCATTTAAGTGTTTTTGATTAATAATTAGACAACTATATCAGAAATATTAAATATTTTTCTATATAAAATTTACAATTTTTTTAAAAAAAATTAATGCTCCTTGATGTCAACAATTCAAAATATTAATCGTATTGAATTAGGAGTAGTTAAGTTATTATCCCAAAATAAACTTGCTATATTTTTAGATATAGACGGAACATTAATACCACATGCTAATCATCCAAATAATATAATTGTTCCCAAAAACCTTAAATTCCTGCTTTACAATTTGAGAAATAAACTAAATGGAGCCCTAGCTTTAATTAGCGGAAGGATGGTCAAAGATATTCAAAATATTATTAATCCTTTAAAACTTTCAGTATCTGGTATTCATGGTTTAGAATATACTAATGAGCTTGGAGAATATTTAATAAATGATATAGAACCTATACCATTGTATATATATGAAAAGCTTTTTAAATTTTCAAAAAATTACCCTGGAAGTTTTATTGAAAAAAAGAATATATCTGTTGCGTTACACTATCGTAATGCACCTGGCATGGAAAAAAAGGCTATTACTTTTATTAATCGTCTAATTTGTGGTAGTAATCTTAAATTATTAAAAGGAAACAAGGTCTTAGAATTAGTTCCAAAGAATTCAAACAAGGGAAACGCAATAAATTTTTTTATGAAAAAACAAGCTTTTTCGAATAAAATTCCCATTTATATTGGTGATGATGTCACAGACGAATATGGATTTGAATTTGTAAACAACTTAGGTGGCTATTCTATTAAAGTAGGATATGAAAATAATACATTGGCCAATTTTTTTATTAAAGATACAAAATCAGTTATTAAATTTCTAAATTTCGTATTTTTTTGCTCAAAAAAAATAAGATGCCAATCATTAAAATTTTAATATTAAGGTAGGGGTTTGAATTGAGTCGTCTTATAGTGATTTCAAATAGGGTGATGTTACCTTCTTTGACCAACAAAGATTCTGCTGGTGGATTAGGTGTTGCAATAGAAGAATCATTAAAAAGTAATGGCGGTGTTTGGTTTGGATGGAGTGGAGAAATATCAAATGAGGAAATTATAAAACCTGAGATTTTGAAAAATGACAATGTTACATATGTCACACTTAAACTTTCTCCAGAAAATTATGAAAATTTTTATAATGGCTATTCCAATGCATCTTTATGGCCACTACTTCATTATAGATTAGATTTAGTTGAATATTCTAAGAAGAAATACTCAGGATACCAAAGAGTAAATAATATTTTTTCAGATTTGATTAGCCCGTTTTTGTTAAAAGAAGATATAATCTGGATACAAGATTATCACTTTATACTTTTGGCTAGTGAACTCAGGAAAAAAAAATGCACAAATAAAATGGGTTTTTTCTTACATGTTCCTTGGCCCTCAAAAGAAGTTTTGATGACACTTCCAGAACATAAAGAGATTGTTGAATCTCTATTAGATTTTGATGTAATTGGCTTTCAAACAAAGAGTTATGTTCTATCATTTCTAGACTATATAATTAGAGAAATGAATGGAACAATTGATAACGATGGATTTATATTTGCCAAAGGGAAAAAAGTAAAAGTACAACATTTTCCAATTTCTATCGATACTGAGAAATTTGTAGAATTATCAAAAAATGCTGTTGGATCTACTCATGTTAATAGGCTTGTTGAAAGTTTAGGAAAATCAAATCTTATTATAGGTGTAGATAGATTAGATTATTCCAAAGGAATAATAAACCGATTTAAAGCATATGAAAATCTATTAGAAAAATATCCAGAACATAAAAGAAATAGTACTCTTATGCAAATAGCTCCAATCTCAAGAGGAGATGTTTGGCAGTATAAGGAACTTAGACAAGAGTTAGAAAGTGAAGCAGGTCATATTAACGGTTTATATTCAGACTTTGATTGGACACCAATCAGGTATTTAAATAGAGGTTTTAATAGGAAAATCCTCGCTGGATTTTTCAGAAGAAGTCAAATTGGGTTAATAACACCTTTTAGAGACGGTATGAATTTAGTTGCTAAAGAATATGTTGCAGCACAAGATCCATCTAATCCGGGAGTACTTATACTTTCTCAATTTGCTGGCGCAGCTGAAGAATTGGATGGAGCAATTATAGTAAACCCTTATGATATCGAAGCTATAACCGAAGCAATAAACATTGGCTTAAAAATGTCTTCAGAAGAAAAACTTCATCGCTGGATAAGAATGATGGAACAAATTAATGAATTTGATATACACAAATGGAGTAAAAATTGTATTGAGGCCATTGGAAATATAAAAGTGTAGTACTTTTTATTTTGCATAAATGGAGCGGGTGATGGGAATCGAACCCACGTATTCAGCTTGGAAGGCTGCTGCTCTACCATTGAGCTACACCCGCATAAGTACTAAAAACCATAAAACTTCTGAAAGAAAATTCAATACTTATTTATTATTTTAAGAATTAAATCTGCCATTCCTAAAGCTGATTTTGCCAAATAAGGAGTGCAAGAAGTATTAAAATTTTGATAAAGAACACCATGTCCATAAAGGACTAAAATAAAAGGGACACTAGCTGCTTGACTAGTCATGTAATCTGTACTTGTATCTCCTACTAAAACTGACGAATTCAGAGAAGACCCTAAAAAATCAATAATTTTTTTTAAAGGCTTTGGATTTGGTTTTGCACAACCGTATGTATCAGGTCCCACTATTATTTCAAAAAAAGAGTAAATTCCTAATTTTTTTAATAAAATGTCTGCCTGTTTTTTTGGTTTGTTAGTACAAACACCAAGTCTAATTTTCTTACTTAATAAGACATCCAACATTTCTAAAGTACCCTCATAAAGTTTGGAATTTTCATCAATGACTTTTTCATAGTTTTTTAAAAAATTTGGATATAGTGCCTCAACACTTTCCTCTTCAATATAACCATTTGCTTTCAATAAACCTTGCCTAATAGTACTTCTACCTCCTTTGGAGGATATACCCTCATCAAGATTTTCTTTTAACCTGTAATTAATTCCCATTTCTTCAAATGTTAAATTACCTGCATTTAACAAATCTAAAGCTGTATCCGCCAATGTTCCATCTAAATCAAAAATAGCAGCTTTATTCATGAATTATCCTTTTTCAATGTTTGAAAATTTCTTTATTTAACATTTATAATAAGAATGATATTAAATATACATTATCAAGGAAAGTACAAATGGCTCTTTCAGTATTAATTTTAGCAGCTGGCAAAGGGACTAGAATGAATTCCAACAGTCCCAAAGTTCTACATCATGTAGGCAATATTCCTATGATATATTATTCAATCAAATTAGCTATAAAGGCGAAAGCTAAGAATATAGGAATTGTCATTTCTAAAGACGCTATCGAGATTAAAAATTTTATCAAAAGTTTATCGGTTAACATTAAACTATTTGTTCAATCAAATCAGCTTGGAACAGGACATGCAATTTTATCTGCCAAAGAATTCGAAACAAAATCAGGAGATTTAATTATTCTTTATGGCGATTGCCCCTTGATTACTGCGGATTCAATAAAAAAACTAATTGATACAAAAAAAAAAGGAGTAGATCTTTCAGTGTTGGGTTTCTTATCAAATAATCAAAAAGAATATGGACGAATGGTTGTTGATAAAAATAATAATTTATCAAAAATAATTGAATATAAAGATGCCAATCAAAATGAAAAAGGTATAAAGTTTTGTAACTCAGGAGTAATGATATCTAAAGCAAAAATCTTATTTTCATTATTAAATCAAATATCAAATAATAACTCAGCTAAAGAGTTTTACTTAACTGATATTGTATCTCTTGCAAATAAACAGGGTCTAATAGTTAAAAGTGTTTGTTGTAGTGAAGCTGAGGCCCAAGGTGTTAATAACCGTCAAGATTTATCTGAAGTAGAACTTGAGTTTCAAAAAAATAAACGTCTGGAAATTTTAGATAATGGAGTAACACTAAAAGACCCCTCTTCTGTTTATTTTTCTTATGATACCGAAATTGAACAGGATAGTATTGTTGAAGCTAACGTAATTTTTGGACCTGGCGTAAAAATCAAAAAAAATGTTTTAATAAAATCCTTTTCTTATCTAGAAGGATGTCAAGTTGACCCTAATGTTGTTATTGGGCCTTTTGCAAGAATTAGACCTCAAACAGTATTAGAAAATGGGGTAAAGGTGGGCAATTTCGTTGAAATAAAACAATCAACTCTTTCTCAAAATGTAAAAGTAAATCATTTATCATATGTGGGTGATGGGAAAATTGGTAAAAATTCGAATATAGGGGCTGGAACCATATTTTGTAATTATGATGGTAGCTCAAAACATAATATAAACATTTCTAGCAATACATTTGTTGGATCGAATGTTTCTTTGATAGCGCCCCTAGAAATTGGAGATAATGTAACGATTGGTGCAGGATCAACTATCACAAATGATATTAGTGATAAAGAACTTGCAATTGGAAGAGCTAGGCAGATAAATAAACGGAAGAAGTAAACAAAATTACTTAAGTTAATTGAGTATTTATAAAATAAAATGTACCTTAATGTATTAAAAAAATATAAGTTAGCTAAATGACAAAATTATCGCCACTTATTGATCCTTTTAACAGAAAAATTACATATCTAAGGGTCTCAGTGACAGACAGATGTGACTTCCGCTGTGTTTATTGTATGTCTGAAAAGATGCAATTTTTACCAAAGAAAGATTTATTAACATTAGAAGAATTAGATAAAGTTTGTTCTGTTTTTATAGAGATGGGAATTAAAAAATTAAGAATTACAGGTGGTGAACCTTTGGTAAGAAAAAATATTCTTTGTTTTTTTAAAAATATTTCTAGGCACCTTAACACAGGAAGCTTGAAAGAACTTACTTTAACCACTAATGGAAGCCAATTAAAAAAATTTGCAAAACCACTATTTGATCTAGGAATTAAAAGAATAAATATATCATTAGATACTCTTAACCCAGAAAAGTTTAAAAAAATAACAAGATGGGGTAGATTAGCCCAAGTACTTGAAGGTATTCAAGAAGCCAAGAAGGCTGGACTATCAATAAAAATAAATAAAGTTGCTCTAAAAAAAACTAATCAAGACGAATTAAATGATTTTGTAAAATGGTGTGGAGATGAAGGGTTTGACCTTACTTTTATTGAAGTGATGCCAATGGGAGATTTTGGAGAAGAAGATAGGCTTGATCAGTATTGGTCATTACAAGATTTGAGGAGAGACCTTGAGAAGAATTGGACATTAAATGATATTTCCTTAAATACTGGTGGACCAGCAAGATATTGTGAAATTTTAGAAACTAGACAAAAAGTAGGTTTTATAACACCTTTAACTCATAACTTTTGTGAATCCTGTAATAGAGTTCGTATGACTTGTACTGGCCAGTTATTCATGTGTTTGGGTCAAGAAGAGGATGCCGATCTTAGGTCTGCTCTAAGAGAAAACTTAACTGATGACAAATTGTTAAGAAAAAGAATTATGCAAGCCATTGAAAGAAAACCACGAGGTCATGACTTTGATTATTCTCGTAGAAAAATTTCAGGACAATTATCAAGGTATATGAGTCATACAGGGGGTTAGATATATTTGGAATGATGCACATTCAAACTTTTAAAACCTACTTATTTGTAAAAGGATCTGTTATGAAGGGAATTGTATTAACTGTATTATTATTTGTATTTTGGGTTTCATTTGTATTATCAGCAAATGATAATATAAAAAAAAGACAAAATGCTATGCAAGAAGTGAGAGAATCTGTAAAAGTTTTATTTCCTATTGCTAAAGGTAAAAGTGACTATGATGACTTTTTAGTTATTTCAATGCTTGAACAAATGTTGAATGCAGCAAAACCCTACGCAAGTTACTTCCCAAATGAACAAGAAGTAGCATCTCATTCTGAAGCTGCAGACACCATATGGACAGATAGATCAGGCTTTAATAATAGTGTAATAAAATTTATAAGCGATATAGAATTTGCATTGAATGCAGAACCTGAAAGTTTAGAAGATTTTAAACCTATGTTTTCAAAAATTACTGAAAATTGTCAAAGTTGTCATCAAGTTTATCGTTTAAAATAGATTTTCCATTTTATTGTATTAATTAATTTAAAAATAATGAAATATTTGTTTGGAGTTGATGGTGGAGGATCTGGATGTAGGGTTATTTTGACCTCTACACAAGGTAAAACCTTAGGTAAAGCAGAAGGTGGGCCTGCAAATATTGAAACTTCCTTTATTACAGCTAGAGAAAACATAATCGATGCATGCAAAAGAGCTTTCAAAAATGCTAAATTGTCTGAAAATAATTTTGATAACTCTTTTGCTATACTTGGTTTAGCGGGATCCAATTTAGGAAATTATGCTTCTCAACTTTCAGATAAATTACCGTTTGCAAATAATAAAATATTAAATGATGGCGAAATTACTTTAGAAGGGGCCATTGGTCCAGTAGATGGTTGTATAGGTGCTTTAGGAACTGGCTCTGTATTTGTAGGAAGAAAGAATGGGATAACAAAACTTACAGGAGGCTGGGGTTTTAATTTAGGAGATGATGGTTCTGGTGCAAAGCTTGGAAAAGAGTTAATTAAACTTTCTATTAGATGTCATGATGGTTTGAATGAACACACTGATCTGACATTAGAGTTTCTTAAGAAATTTAAGCATAACATTAAATTAATAGTTGAAACTGCAAAATCATTTAAACCCAAAGATTATGCTGAATTTGCGCCCGAAATATTCAAAGCTATGGATGCCCAAGATAAAAATGCAAAAAGAATAATAGAAAGTGAAGTTATTTTAATAGAACAATCACTAATGGCTTCAGGTTTTAATGAAGAAAATGCTTTCTGTCTGATAGGAGGATTAGGAAAGTTATTTCTGCCATTTTTAAATGATAAATTTATAAATTCATGTAAACCACCTAAAGCAAATTCATTGCAAGGTGCTATAGCGATTGCAAAAAGAGAATTTTTTTAATTCGTTTTTATTAAAATTTATGAAGCCTGTATAACTTGACTTAATTGATCGCTTAAATTAAATCATTACTAATATGGCGAAGTAGCTCAGGCGGTTAGAGCAGAGGAATCATAATCCTTGTGTCGGGGGTTCAAGTCCCTCCTTCGCTACCACTAAAGATTTTAAAATCAATGACTTAAAAGCGAAAATCGGTCTCAGGGAACTATGAAGAGATATCAATCTATTATATTAGCTAATAACTCTGAAGATTTTTTCATAACAAAACAAAGAAATTTATAAAGTCTGGATGATGTTTTGCACATCTTCTTTTTTTAAATAACTAAAATATTAATTTATCAATACAAAAAAAATTAAAATTATTAAAATGATTCTTTTTCTAGATATAAGTTCTATTTTATCCAATTTATAATCAAAATCATTTTTTTACCTTTTAATAATTTGCTTAAATATAGGTCAATATTTGATTTCTGTTAAGATAATAAACACAAAATCCTCAATTGACTTTAGGTAATTTTTTTTTTTTAAAAAATTAAAAGAAAAATAAACTAAAAAATTAAATAGATCTCTTTAGATCAAAAAGAATGCGCGCTTTATCCCTGAAAGCATAGAGCGCGCAAACACACAATAGTGCTGGAGTACGTTAATATATTTTAATAAATTATCCAAATAAAAATTATTTGCTTACTTCAGCTTTCAAAAAGGAAAGCGAAATGAAAAAAATTATAAAGTTTACAAAAATAGCCTTAGCAAGTATTTTTTTTGTATCTTCTTCTTTTCCAAGTATAGCAGATATAAAAATTGGAATTCTTCATTCTTTATCAGGAACACTTGCAATTTCAGAAACTACTCTAAAAGATACAATGCTTTATTTAATAGATAAACAAAATGCAAAAGGTGGTATTAATGGGGAAAAATTAGTTCCTGTTGTGGTAGATCCTGCCTCTGATTGGCCACTATTTGCTGAAAAGGCTAGAGAACTACTTACAGTTCAAAAGGTAGATGTAATGTTTGGATGTTGGACTTCTGTATCAAGAAAGTCAGTACTTCCTGTGATTGAAGAACTAAATGGCTTACTTTTTTACCCTGTACAATATGAAGGTGAAGAAAGCTCAAAAAATGTATTTTATACTGGGGCTGCTCCTAATCAGCAAGCAATACCAGCAACAGATTATTATTTAGAAGAATTAGGAGTAGAAAAATTTGCACTTTTAGGAACTGATTATGTTTATCCTAGAACGACAAATAAAATTCTTAATCAATATCTTATTGATAAAGGAATTCCTGAATCTGATATATTTGTAAACTATACCCCTTTTGGCCATTCAGATTGGTCAAAAATAGTTTCAGATGTTGTAGCGCTTGGTGCAGATGGAAAAAAAGTGGGTGTTATATCTACAATAAATGGAGATGCTAACATAGGTTTTTATAAAGAGTTAGCTGCTGCAGGCGTTTCAGCAGATGATATCCCAGTTGTGGCATTTTCTGTTGGAGAGGAAGAACTTTCAGGATTAGACACAACTAATCTTGTAGGTCATCTTGCTGCTTGGAATTATTTTCAATCAGCAGAATCTGACCTAAATGACGAATTTGTTGCTGAATGGAAAAGTGTAATGGGCACAGAAAGAGTTACTAATGATCCAATGGAGGCTCATGTTATTGGCTTTAATATGTATGTAAAGGCCGTAGAAAAAGCCGGTACTACTGATGTTGATGCTGTCAGAGCAGCCATGTATGGAATTAAAGTTCCAAATATGACTGGTGGTATGGCTGAGATGCTTCCAAATCACCATTTATCCAAACCAGTGCTGATTGGTGAAATT
>CACBRT010000034.1 GCA_902541695.1 uncultured Alphaproteobacteria bacterium
ATACAACAAGTACTGCCCATATTAGTAGACTACTGAAAAACTCTTTTGGTTTTGGAAAAAAACATTCTAACATAAGACACCTAAAATGAACTTGTTAAAATATTACTGAAAATAATTCAACAAAAAAAAAGGGACAAAAAGTCCCTTTTTTTTTAAAATGATCGCTGTTATCAATGCGGATGTTTATGGAACGGCTTTTTCTTACACATATAAATTTTTCCCACTAAACCTGAAGCTGAAGCAGTTTCAGCCCATCCTACAATAGAAATAGCGTTACCTCCCATTACTCTGGCTCTGTTACGCAAACCAATAATAGCTTCAGAATAATTTATGTTTGAAGAATATGCTAGTTTAAGTATTTGAGCACAAGAATTTTCCATTCTCAAAGTTCTATCAGCATGTAAACTTACTCTTGAAACTCCTCTCAACGGAACCACTCCCTCTCGAGCCGCACCTTGAGCATTAGATATTACAGGAGAACCTAAGTCCATTGCAATTGGTGTACTTTGACATGCCCCTAATACTCCCAATAATAATATAAGCAAAACTCTCATTAAAGCACCTCACGTTTTAAAATTCATTAAGTTTAGGTACGACTTACAGAAAATTAATTTTAATTATTTTGAAAAAACTTTTTCATAAGAACAGCTTTTGTAAATTATGATACATAAATATCACATTTGATGTAATTAAAATAACTCTATATCTTAATTCATTTTGAATTACTATCATTGATCAAGGATAAAAAAGAATGCAAAATGTGAATATTTTTAAGCCTCTAAGATTAGTAATAATTATAATTTGTGTAGGTTTATTTATTGGTACATGTGTAGCAATTGCTACAAAAGTATTTGTGAATTCGATTTTGTATCTCACTGAGATTAGGGAAACAACACATTTTTTTTCAACATCTTTGATGGGTTATAAAATTAATTATGCTCCAGTAATAACTATTTTTATAGCGGCATTTATAATTAATTATATTAGAAAATTTACTAAAATTACTAGATTTCATGGACCAGCTGACAGTATTTATGGCGCACATAGGACAGACAACGAGATAAATACAAAAATAGGGTATTTCTCGACTTTAGCTGCCTTAATAAGTGCTGGTGGTGGAGCTTCAGTAGGTCAATACGGACCACTGGTTCATTTTGGAGCAACGTTAGGAACAAGCATTAGATTTTTAACTAAAAATATATTGAGTACAGATGTTTTTATTGGATGTGGTGCAGCAGCAGCAATATCTGCAGGATTTAATGCTCCGATTGCTGGTTTGATATTTGCTCATGAGGCTCTCTTAAGACACTTTTCGATCAAAGCTGTAACACCAATAGCAATTTCAAGTTTTACTGCAGCAGCAGTTGCTGATAAATTTTTTGGAGGTGAACAAGTCTTTATAACAGAAATGATAGAGATGGATCTCATAAATTTTATACCAATTGCTATAGGAAGCGGTCTATTTTTTGGATTTATTGCTCTTACTTATATGCAATCATTAAATAAAGGACCTCAATTGTTTGCTAAAACTAAAATTAGGCCTTCTATCTTAATCTATTGTGGTGCTTTGATTTGTGGGATAGTTGGAATTATATATCCTGAAGTATTAGGTATTGGAACTAGTACAATTAATAATATGCTTAATTCGCAGGTAGAAATTCAAACTGTCTTAATTTTTTTAAGTCTAAAAATAATTTTAACATCAATCTGTTTTTCTACAGGTTTTTTTGGAGGAGTTTTTTCTCCAGCCTTATTTGTAGGTGCTGCTTCCGGGGTAGTTTTTGCTAGTTTTATTACCCTATTTGGAATCGACACAAATTTTAAAGCACTGGCTTTGTGTGGAATGGCATCAGTTGGTTCCTCAGTTATTGGAACTCCAATTGCAGGTGTGATTTTAGTAATTGAACTTTCAAATAATTATGATTTGGGTGTTATATCAATTCTATCAATTGCTAGTGCAACTTTAATAACCTATTTGTTTTTTGGACAGTCCCTATTTGACAGACAACTGCTAAATAGGGGTATCGACATAGCCCTTGGTCGAAGTCATTTAAAGTTAATGGATGAAAAAATAGGTTCACTGACTTCTAAAAATTTCTTGGCCTTTTTACCAACTACTCCTCCCAAACACGCTTTGAAATTTATGGTTTCTAAAGAATTTACTGAAGCTTATTTAATTGACGAAAAAGGAAGATATAAGGGGAAAATAAGACTTATAGACTTAATGTCTAATACAGCCCAAAAAAATTGTTATATCCTAAGAGAAAATAATGAAATTTTGTTAACTGATGAAGACTCAATTTTGCAAGGAATTGAAACGTGTAAAAATTTTGTTGGAGAATCTATACCAGTTGTTAATAAAGAAACTCATAATTTTGTTGGTATAATTACAGAATCAGATTTGTTTAAGGCATACCTTGATCTTAACAGACAAATTAGGAATTTAGAGGCTGGCCTTAGAAATTAAATCATATTCCTAGTGATGAATAGCTTTGAACTATTCTTTTAACTGCAACCATCATTGCAGCAGTTCTCAGATTTGGAACTCCCTTTGTCTCGTTCCAAACTTTACTTATTATATTATAGGACCCTCTCATTGTATCTTCTAAGCCAGATCGAACTAAATCAACTTCAGAGGCTCCTTGAACCAAGTTTGTCCTAAAATCGTCGTTAAATGATTTTCCTGTAAGATTTTCAATTCCATCAACTAATTGTGAAATTTGGTTTTCTTGGGCTCTTTTTTGCAGGCGTCCTAGTCTTATTCTACTTAAATTTTTAATCCACTCAAAATAACTTACTGTTACTCCACCAGCATTTGCATACAAGTCTGGGATAATAATTATTCCTTTGGCATCAAGTATCGGATCTGCCTCAGCTGAAACAGGTCCATTAGCTGCTTCAATAATAATTGGTGTTTTTATACGTTCAGCATTTTTCTCAGTAATAACAAGTTCCATGGCTGCTGGTATTAAAATATCGGCATCTGCTTCAAGCATTTCATTACCAGACTCTTGGAAGCCAGGAAAACCTTTTATGGATCCTTTTGCAACTATATGCTGCTTTAAGAGCTCTATATTAATTCCATTTTCATCTACAATTGAACCATCTCTTTCTAATACATGCGTAATAAGAGCTTTATCTTCTAAAGATAAAAACAATGCTGCATGAAAACCCACATTACCAAGACCTTGAACAATAATTCTTTTTCCACTTAATCCAGAACTTAAACCCGTTTTTTTTAGATCATTTTTATTATCGAAAAAAGCCCTGAGAGCATATTGAACACCTCGACCAGTAGCTTCCGTTCTACCTGCAATTCCTCCTTTGCTCACCGGTTTTCCAGTTACACAGGCCCATGCATTAAGATCTGTAGGATTAAGACGTCGATACTCGTCAGCCATCCATGCCATTTCTCTTTCTCCAGTACCTACATCAGGAGCAGGAACATTTTGAGAAGGATGAATCAAATCCCTTCTAGCTAACTCTTGAGCGAACCTTCGAGTTATTCGCTCAAGTTCTTCTGGTTTCCAATCTCCAGGATTAATTATTAAACCTCCTTTGGACCCCCCAAAAGGAACTTCAACTAGAGCACACTTATAAGTCATTAGTGCGGCTAAAGCTTCAACTTCCCCTTGATTTACTGCTAAATCATATCTAATTCCACCCTTTACAGGTTCAAAATGATCAGAGTGTACAGAACGAAAGCCAACAAAAGTATGCATTGTTCCCCTTAATCTAACTCCAAATCTTACTGTATATGTAGCGTTAGCAAACATTATTTGATTTGCTAAATCTGAACTTAAAAATTCAAAGCCATCAGTGTCCTGCAAACATTTTACAGCTTTTCTAAAATTTACCTCAATTGAATTTAAAAATGCACCACTTGCCATTTAACCATCCCCCAATTTATAAGTCTAAATGACAAATTGATTCATTTAGTTTACCAAGCGTAACACACAAAAAACAAAGTACAAGAACTAGAAAGTATGAAATCAGAATTTAATTTTTGTAAGGATCGCAAGCGTAACTTCTCTGACATGCACCACCAGCACTAGGATCTACAGACATTGTAACATCTTCTAATCCAGTACCAGCTCTTTCATAAATACACATTCTTTGCCCTGTACCCACATTGATATATGAGCGTTTAAGCCTACAAGTCGTAGTCCCCTTACTTGGCTTAGTACCTCTTCTACGGCACTTTGCCTTTTCTCTGCCAAGAATTGTTTGGGGCCATTTTAACCTTTTATTAGACCATTCTATACATGGGCCCTCTGCAGTTCCCTCATATGTTCGACCTGCTGCTAATGACTGATTGTCTGAAAGATCAATTAAAGACAAAAATAACACAGCAATGTTTATTCTTATAAAAAAAAATAACATGAATTTATTAAGGTTAATTAATTTATGAAATTATATAAGTTTATAATTTAAATTAAAGAAAAAAATCTCAATGAAAAATTGAGCTTAGTTTTGTTTTCCCATCCGGATAAGCACGTCTTGACTCTATAATTGCATCAGCAAGAAGATTTGACGCGATTTTTTCGTCTCCGTTTGCAAAACTTTTTGTAATTTCAGACGACAAGTGAGTAAGAAAAAGTAAAGCGGATGCTAACCGTCTTTCAACACATTCATCTTCTAAATTTGAAGTAAATTTTAATAATGATATTGCTACAGAAGATTGAAAGTCTTTTAGGTCTTTTTTTTCATTTTCTATTTTTTTATTAAATTCATTCTTTGAGATCAAATTTTCACTTTTTAATGAAAATGGAAGCTTATTTTTTTTGACCATTCCAATAACCTTTTAATTAAGTTCATACCGTAAACGTCAAAATTAAAAAAATATTTATTTTATATTTTACATTTTTAAAAAGTAGGCGTTTATTATTAGCTGAGTAGAAATTTTAATAATAGATTAAAAAATCATGAATGAAGAAGATAAACAACAAAAAAAAGATGAAAAAACTTCTCAGCCTCCAAAAAAGAAATTTTCTATCAAGATTGACTATTTTCAAGTTGCTCTTTATGGAGGACCAGCATTAATTTTTTTATTGAGTTTTTATCTCATCAAATCTTTTTTATTTGCACCTCCAACAGAGCAAGAAATAAGGGAACTCACAAAAATTAAAGAAACGGATCCATTTTCACATTTATCAGTAGATCCTCCATTAAAAAAGGCTCAAGTTATTGCAAAAAAAAATGCTGACGATAAAGCAAGAGCAGAAGCAGAAACAGAAGTTTTAGCTGATGGAACAATTGCTTTTCTATCGCCTAGGTATAAATATTATGAATTTAATGGTCCATTAGCTACCAACCTTATCGATAGCAAAAAAATTCTTACTATAAATATATCTGTAGCTGTATATGAAACGCCAATGAAAGCAGAGGACTTTTATGAGAGTTTTGAATTTTTTGTACCTGTCCTTAGATCTATTGTCATTAAAGGAATAGGGGACTTTACTTTGGAAATGGCGGAAGATGAACCTACAATTTTTCAATTCAAAAATTATTTGTTAGAAGCTTTCAATAAGAAATTAAGGGATTTAGGTGCACAACCAATATTAAAAAAAGTT
Source organism: uncultured Alphaproteobacteria bacterium (assembly GCA_902541695.1). Taxonomy (GTDB): domain Bacteria; phylum Pseudomonadota; class Alphaproteobacteria; order Rhodobacterales; family Rhodobacteraceae; genus CACIIZ01. The sequence continues at coordinate 5,574 of CACBRT010000034.1, forward strand.
GTTTTTAGTAGTTTTGTTATAACGTAAATTAAACAAATTTTTATTTTTGTCGTATGCTTTATCATGGAAAGTATTAAAAATATAAGTTCTCATAATCAAAATAACAAAAAAAGTTATTTCTTGGATGAAGAGGAACCTATAAAAACAAATGACATTAATGAAACAACATTAGATCTTACAAGTATATTAAAAACAGGCCATAAAAAAAGAAAGTTTTCTAACACAAGTACATTGAATTGGTTACAAACATGGCGAGTTTCTAATTTATGATAAATGTAGGTGATTGATTTTAATCTTCGGAGCTTCCAGGAAAATAAGCTTTGCCTTGAACAGCCTTTGCACCTAATTTTTCAGCAAATATAGGATTATCATTTATAATATTTGTTAGTTTATCATTTACCCACTTTTCTGCCTCTTGCTGATTTTTAGCATCTAATTCAGCTATACCATCAATAATCCAATGCACTTTAATTTTCATGAGTTATTCTCCTCATTTGAATTTTGATTTAATTTAGTAACAAAGTTTTTGAAAAATTTATCGGCTCTATCTTGTTCCTCAATTATTTCCTCGGGTGATAATTCTTGCTCAGCCTCATCCCTTAATTGGGCTGCATTATTTAAACCTAATGCAGCTCCAATTGTAAACCATTTGTAAGCAGAAGGATATTCTTTTTCTTCAGCAACTTCTAAAAAATATTTTCCAAGTTGCATAATAGAAGACTGTGAACCATCTTCTATTTTTTTTTCTAAATATATCTTTACCTCTCCCCTAACATTTTCAACTTGTTTTTCAGGTATCAAATCAATCAATTCATTAACCAAATCATTAGCCTGACTTATATCACCGAGTTTTGATAAAAAAGCCCAGTACAAAGAGTCAGAATATTTTTTTGTTGTCCCTTTCCCCTCTTTATAAAAATATGCAAGATTATATTGTGCATCATGTTCTGAATTATTTGCTAACTTCTCAAAAATAGAAATAGCTTCATTATATCTTTTAGATTTTACAAATTCAGTTGCCTTTTTGAAAAGCATATCGCTTTCTGACAACTCATGATTATCACTAAAAGCATGATAAGAAAAAATATAGGTAATAAATAATACTTTTATAATATTATTTATAAAAATTGTCATCTTCCGGCCATCATAACCAATTGAAGATAAAATATCCTAACTTTAAATTTAGACCCAGGTCGTCTTTCATAAACAACTATTCTAGGTCTATCTGAATTAGGTTTTTGAAATTCTACTACCATTGTTTCAGGAAGATATACACCGTTTTTTTCCAAAGTAGCCTGTGGATCTAATGAAAAATCTTTGTGAAAAATAGGATCAATCCATATTCTAGCAAGAGCCTTACCAATAATATCTGGTAGAAGTTTTTTAACTTCATCTCTTGAACTTAGTGAAATATTTCCATTTACTAAATCTAAAGGTGCGAGGTCTCTATTTTTTTCTATGATCGCTGGCGGAGAAAGTTTTTTTATTGGTATTAAGGCTCTTTGTGAATTTGCAGACATAAAATCCTCTATTTTTAGTAGTAATTTACAAATAAAAACCGTAGATGTCCAACGACTTATTTATAAGTTATATTAATTTTTTAACCTGTTGTATTCTATTTTGGCATAAAATTTGAATATTTTCTCATGAAAGGTTTTAAAATGATTTCAGTAATAAGATCAGGATTAGCAGGTATTACACAAGAGATTTCAATTATTTCAAATAATATTGCTAATGCTAATTCTATTGGTTTTAAAAAAAGTCGGGCATCATTTGATGATATGTTTACAGAACAATCAGATAAAAGAACAGGTGCATTAACAGGATTTGGAATAACTTTAAATCAACCAATTAGAATGCATTCCCAAGGAAGTTTAAAAGAAACCGGTCAAGCACTTGACATGGGTATAGTTGGTAACGGGCTTTTTATTTTAGACACTAGAGAAGCATCTGGAGTTGCTACATATTCCAGGAACGGCTCATTTAGTGTAAATAACGAAGGTTTAATTGTAAATTCTAACAATATTCCTCTATTAGATGTGAATCAAAGCCAAATAAAACTTCCTTTTAATGTATCAGTAGACGGTAAAACTCCCCAAAAGCTTACTAATGTTAAAGTAGATCCTGATGGGAAAATAAAGGCATCTTATGGTACCTCAGAGTTTTTAACTATCGGACAAGTTGGATTAGCTAAGTTTTTGAATTTATCTGGACTTAGATCAGTTGGAGAGGGAAATTTTTTACAAACAACAGAATCTGGAATACCAAATATTGGTAATCCAAAAGACTTAGGTTTTGGTTATATACAAAATGGTAGTTTAGAAAATTCAAACACTGAAATATCAGATGAGCTTGTAAGATTGATAAAAGCACAACAAGCATTTAATGGAAACGCAAAAATGCTTGAAACTGAAAGAAAAGCTACTGAATTACTCATGAGATAGTTAAAATAATAAAACTATTTTAATGGAATAATCCAAGATAAATCTAAAATTTTAAGCTGAGCTGCATTTTCTATTAATAGATCGCCTGCCAAATTTATTGAAAGAGGAAGATTTAAAAGCATTACAATAGTAACAGGTCTATTAGCATCTTTCATCATTAATTTACTTAATTCATTAAATTTTATGAAACTCAGATTAATATCAGCTTTCATAATTGGTCGATCAATTGATATATCTAAAATACCATTATTTAATTTTTCAGAATCTACAGGTCTAATCTTAATGTTACAATTCCCTCTAGAAATATTCATTAAACTACAAGATAATGATAATTCTTTATCAAAGCTATAACCTAATAAATTAAGTTCAGCCGTTTGAACAGCCATGTGGACTGATTTTGTTTGATAAAACTCCTTCTTAACCACTATTTTCCTTTAAATTGTAGTTTCTTTAATTTTGTTTCTCAAATTTGCTATAGCTGACTTTTTAATTTGCGAAACTCGGCCAGTTGTAATATCCATAACTTCAGCAATCTCATAAACATTCAATTCTTCAACATAATATAATTGTATTACTAAAGCTTCTTTTTTTGGCAAGCTTGATAATGCATCTTTCAATGTATTTTTTAATTGTGAATCTGATAAAGCCTCCTCTGGACTATTTTCTTTGGACGCAAACCAAATAGAATATTCATCATAAACAGAATCCAAAGATTGATGTACATTTGCATTAAAGGCAAGCTCCCATTCTTCATATTGCTCTAAGCTCATACCTAATTTTTTTGCAATTTCTTTACTTGTTGGATCTCTTTGATGCTCAGTACGCAATAATTCTTCAGCTTTTTTTGCCTTTTGTTGCATTTGAATAGTTGTTCTACATAGATTAGAGCTTTTTCTTAGATAATCTACTATTGCACCTCTAATTCTAATAACTGCATAACTAGAAAAAACAGCACCTTCTTTTTTACTATACTTTTGTGCTGCATTTACTAAACCAAAATATCCAACTTGTAATAAATCATCAATTTCAACAGCATTTCTTACTCTACCATGCATATGCCAAGCAATTTTTCTTACTAGCTCCATATGTTCTTTGACTAAGCTTTCTACCCCTGGATTTACCTCAGAGTAAGTTTGTTTCATTGAATTCATTTGATTACTACCTTTTATTAAAAAAAGTTACTCCTTTGGGTTTGTTTTTTGGAGTACTTTGAATGGATTTAGCTACCCCCATAAATGCTCTAGTTTCTAAATTGTCTTGTTTAGTAAGCATTATTGGCTTTCTTGCTACAACTGAGTTCCTAATTCTTTGTGAAAAAGGTATATGCCCACAATAAGATAATTTTACATTTAAAAATCTATTAACAATTCCTTGAAATTTGGTAAAATGTTGTAAGCCTTGTGCATCGCTATCAACCATATTTACAATAATAGAAAAGTTCTCTACACCAGCTTCTAGATTAGCAGCCTTAATAAATGTGTATGCATCCATAAAACTAGTGGGTTCACCAACTAAAACTAAAACTAACCTGTCAACTGCGGCAGAAAAAGTAATTGAACTATCTGAAGCTCCAGCAGGTACATCAACAACTAATACATCTGTATTTTCTTCTATTTCGTCTAGAGTACGAATTAACTCATATCTAGCTTTAACTTCCAAATTAAGTAATTGAGTTAAGCCACTTCCTCCTGATAGAAATTTTAGGCCAAGAGGTCCAGGTGATAAAACATCCTTTACATCAGCTTTAGAAATAAGAATATCTTGAGCTGTTTTTTTAGGATTTACGCCTAGAAGGATATGCGAGTTCGCAAGACCAAAATCTGCATCGAAAAGTACTACTCTTGATCCTAATCTAGACAAAGTAAGGGAAAGATTAACTGCAATACTAGTTTTGCCAACTCCACCTTTTCCACTTGCCACTGCTATCGAGATAGTCATTATTTTTCTCACATACTTAAATTACTTAAATTGTCTTTCAAATATTGAGCCAAAATCTCTTTATTTACAAAATTTATTGATTTTAAAATGGATTGTGTCTCAGTTAAGTACCCAATTGAACATTCATTTTCAGCAAGTACAGATAATTCTTCTGGTGAAACAAAATTCTCATCCAATTTTGTAAAAGCAATTATAGGATTCATATTTCGATAATTGTCTATTTGTTTTTTTAGATAATATTTATTTGATCCAGAGGGAATAATAAGAATTGTCAAAATCTTATTTGATCCAACTCTTTTCTTGAGATTATTTATTATTTGTGTTGTAGTATTGGAGTTTGATGAAACATCGATAATAACTTTCTTATCTATCTCCTCAAATTTCTTACATGCATTTTCTGGTAAAATACTTAGATTTGGTACATTTATTAGTCTAGAATATGATTTTAGATTATCATTTAAAAACTCATTTTGTTTACCAAGCTTGCTTAACACGACAGAGTAATTTTTAATATCCTGAACAAGTGTTGCAGCTAATTTTGCTGAAAAAGAAGTTTTGCCACTTCCACTAGCACCCACTACAAAAATATATTGACTGCTAATCAAACTATTTATTGGGTCATCAATAGTAAATATTTCAGCTAATTCCTTTATAAAATCTTGAATTCCTTGATCGCTATCGTCATTTCTAATATTTTTTCTAAATTTCATTAATAAATAATCAGAAAATCCCATATTCTGAAGTTTTACTTTAGCAGTATTTTTTAAATTAGGGCTTAATCCAGCCATATCAGTAATTACCATACCATTTAAAAAGTTTTTTAATTCTTTAAATTCAGTGCTCATTTCTTTAAAAATATCTTTAGATTTTTGGTTTACTAAATTTTTCGTAACTGTATCGTCATAATTTTTTTTAAAATTATTTTCCTCAAAAGTTGTATTATTTTCTAATTCTTTTGAAATTATATTATTAAATCTTTCAGATCCTTTTTTAATTGTTTTATTTATTTTTTTGGGGTTGTTAGTTGCTTTAACCAACATTTCATTACCAATTTTTTTTGTACCCACAATGTAGGAATCTTTACCTAATTTTTCTACTATCTCTTCCATTGCTGTTGCAGTATCTTGGGCCCTTACTGTAAGTACTGTCATTTTTTTCTCCTAAATTAAAATTAAATTTTTAACCCGATATTGATGCCACTACATTGATTTTTCTATTATCTGGCAATTCAGTAAAAGCTAAAACAACCATGTCTTCTACGTGCTGTCTTACAATTGCTGAAAATTGTCTTCTGATAGCTGGTGAAACAACCAGAGCTGCACTTTTACTTTCATTACTTAATTTTTGATTAGTCTCTGAAATTTTTGTAAGAAGATTTTGAGCTAAATCATTATCTAAAACAAGACCCTCTTCTCCGCTTTGTCTAGACATTTTAATAAGCATTTGCTCCAGATCAGCTTCTAATGTTATAACTGGAAGTGGCTGGTTTAAAGGAGCAATTTGCTGGATTAATAACCCTGCCAAAGTAGGACGTAAAGCTTCTGCTGTATCAATAATTGACAAATTTCTACCTGAAATACTAGCTAAACTTTCAAGAATACTTCTCAAATCACTTATTGGAACTCGTTCAGAAAGTAGTTCTCTCAAAATCCCTGTTAGATTATGTAATGGTACTAATTTTGGCACTACAGATTCTACTAAACTAGGTGCAGTTTTTGAAAGATTATCAAGTAATATTTGTACATCATCTTGTCCAATAAGCTGTCCTGCAAACTTATTTAATAATTGGCTAAGATGGGTAGCCAAAACTGACTCCGGAGCAATTACAACGTAGCCTTTTGATTCTGCTTCTGATTTTTGATTTGATTTGATCCATACTGCGTCCATACCAAATGAAGGATCTTTTACTTCATATCCTGAAATTTTGACTGAAACTTCTTCACCAGCAATACACAAGTAACTATCAGGATAAATTACATCTTCACCTACAATAGTTTGACCAATCCTTATTCTATATTGATTTGCTGACAAAGCTAGATCATCTTTTATTCTAACAGGAGGTACAACAAAACCGAGTACTTTCGATACTTCTCTACGAATACCAGTAATTCTACTTATTAAAGGACCCCCCGTATTATCATCAACCATTTCAACTAGCCCATAACCTAACTGAATTGATATTGGTGAATAATCAGTGATATCTTCTAAATCAATTGCTCCCTCATTAGAATTTTCTTCACCTAAATCATTATCAGGAGCTTGTTCTTTTTTATCTTCGCTGATTTGTGAATTTAAAGCCAAATAGCCAATCAGACCTGAGATTGCACCAGCTAATAAGAATAAAGTGTTTGGCATACCAGGAACAAAACCTATTAATAATAGAACTCCAGAAACTGGGAGCCAAGCTCTAGAAATATTGATTTGTTTGCCGATATGTTCTGCCATATCGTGAGTTGAAGATACCCGAGTAACAATAATTGCTGTCGCAATAGCTAATAAAAGTGATGGTATCTGAGCAACCAACCCATCACCAATAGATAATAAAATATATGTTTCAGCAGCATCACTTACTGGAAGATCATGTTGCGTAATTCCAACTATTAATCCGCCAATTATATTAATAGCAAGAATTAAAATACCTGCTATAGCATCACCTTTTACAAATTTAGAAGCACCATCCATTGCTCCATAAAAATCAGCCTCTTTAGCAATTTCATCTCTTTTTTGTGTGGCCTGCTCTGCATCTAATATTCCTGCATTAAGGTCTGCATCAATAGCCATTTGTTTACCTGGCATTGCATCTAAGGTAAATCTTGCAGAAACTTCTGAAACCCTACCTGCACCTCTAGTTATTACAACTAAGTTAATAATCACTAAAATAATAAAAACAAAAATTCCAACTGCGTAGTTGCTTGCAATTATAAACTTACCAAATGCCTCAATGACTTTACCTGCAGCATCACTTCCGTTATGTCCGTCTGCTAAAACAACCCTTGTAGAGGCTACATTTAAAGCTAATCTTAAAACAGTGGCTATTAATAATAAGCTTGGAAAACTTGAAAAATCAAGAGGTCTATATGTATGCATAGCTACCATTAATACTAACAACGAGACCAGTATATTGGTGACAAAAAATAAATCTAAAAGATATGCAGGGAGAGGTAAAACCATCATTGCAACAACAGCAAGGATTCCTAAAGGTAAAACCCCGACTTTGATAAGACTACCGAAATTTCTTAAACTTAAATTTTTGGCTGTCAATTCCATGACGTCAAAATACCGACATTATTTTTATCAAATACAACACTTAAAATATTTAACCCTTGATTTTATGCTATAAAATTTAGATTCCATTTATTCTAGAAAATAATTCCTATCACTAAGAGGCAAAATCTATGCCAATAAGATTTATTTTCAAATTTACTAGTGAATTAATTAAGTTTTATTGCGAATTATCACAAATTTATATAATTGGCACAGAGCATGCATCAGTAATTCTAAATTTTTATCATGATCCTATATTTATGGAGTTTAGAAATGAATGCAAAAATAATTGTTTCAAGTTTTTTAATTTTAACATTAATTGGGTGTCAATCTAATTTACTTCAAAATGCTTTAACTGGATCAAGTGAAAAAGCTGCAGAAGAAGCAGTTGTAACAACAATGAGTATGACACAAAGCGGGGGTGAGGAAGCAGCTCATGTTGCAGCGATTAATGAGGTCTTAGATGCAAGTGTAGATGAAATACCGACCATAAGTGCAGTTGGGTATGCGGTAGTATCTTCTCAACCAGGTCGTTCTGAAAATCAGCGTAGATTAATGGCTATTAGATCAGCAAGAATGGCAGCTATGCGAGACTTAGCAGAACAAATTCATGGTCTAAATGTAGAAGGTAATACCACTGTAATTGATTTAATGGTACAAAACGATACTTTTAGAGGTGTTGTTTCAGGTACCATTAGAGGAGCAAGAACTGCAAGAATAAATCCAACTGGAGCGGATACCTACGAAGTTGTTTTAGAAATAGATAGAGAAACATTGAGCTATTTATTAAAAAGGGCTAGATCGGTTACATAAGACATGAAATTTTTTATCAAAAAATTTAAACTACTCTTTCAATTTCTTTCTACTATAGTTGTTATCCTTTTATGGGTATCACTTGCTATCAGTGATATAGTAAATCCAAGTGATAATTATAATTCAGAAGATAATTTAAGATTTATAACATCAACCGGAAGAGCTATACTAAATGCACCAGAAGAAACAGATTTAGCTAGAAGAAAAGCGCTAGAGGATGCCTTATATCTAGCATCTCTGGAAGGTGGAGCAAAAATAGATGGATATACTGCTATAGATTCTGGAACAAATTTGACTGAAAATTTTATTGTTAGACCAACAACTAAAATTCTAGATTACGCAATTGTTAGAGAAGTCATTAAAGAAACTCATTATGAAGTAACAATTAAAGCCGCTGTTGGTAATTTAAAAACAAAAAATTGTAAAAATAATAGTATTTTAAATGTAATTGCTTATAAACCAATTTTATCTCTTAGTAATGATGCACCTGCGTGGCTAAGTGCAGTTCTAAGTGACTTATATAAAGAATTAATAAGTGACATTTCTAAAAGAAAAAGAATTCAACTATCAGAAGCATTTGATACAGAATTAAATGCTAACCAACTCAAAAATATAAATGATGATTATGATTAT